>JAIEOO010000124.1 GCA_019750475.1 Acetobacteraceae bacterium
CCTGGAGGTCTGAATCGGCCCGCCCGCATCGCGGACCGATGGCCGGAAGGCCGAAGGCCTGGAGGTCTGAATCGGCCTGCCCGCATCGCGGACCGATGGCCGGAAGGCCGAAGGCCTGGAGGTCTGAATCGGCCCGCCCGCATCGCGGACCGATGGCCGGAAGGCCGAAGGCCTGGAGGTCTGAATCGGCCCGCCAGCGTCCCACGGTCCATCCCTGATGCCCTCCACCTACGTCCAGCCGCGCTACCCCTTCCGCCCGCCGTCGCGCGCGACGGAGGAGGCCCGGCTGGTCGTGGTGGGGGCGGGCCTCGTCGGGCTGACCGCCGCGCTCGACCTCGCGCGGCGGGGGCACCGTGTCGTGGTGCTGGACGACGACGACACGGTCAGCACCGGCAGCCGCGCCATCTGCTTTGCCAAGCGCACGCTGGAGATCATGGGGCGTCTCGGCCTCGGGGCGCGCTTCCTCGACAAGGGGATCACCTGGAACACCGGCCGCGTGTTCCACCGCGAGCGCGAGGCCTACAGCTTCGACCTCCTGCCCGAGCAGGCGCACGAATACCCGGCCTTCGTGAACCTGCAGCAGTACCACGCTGAGCAATGGCTGGTGGAGGCCTGCGAGGCGACGGGCCGGGTGGAGCTGCGCTGGAAGCACAAGGCCACGGGCGTCGAGAACCGGGCGGACGGCGCGCGCCTCACGGTCGAGACGCCGGACGGCAGCTACGCGCTGCATGCCGAATGGCTGCTCGCCTGCGACGGGGCGCGGTCCTTCATCCGCGAGGCGCTGGGCCTTCCCTTCACCGGGCAGGTCTTCCGCGACCGGTTCCTGATCGCCGACGTGGTGATGAACGCGTCCTTCCCGACCGAGCGCTGGTTCTGGTTCGACCCGCCCTTCCATCCCGGGCAATCGGTGCTGCTGCACAAGCAGCCCGACGGCGTCTGGCGCATTGACTTCCAGCTCGGCTGGGATGCCGACCCCGAGCTGGAGAAGCAGCCCGACCGCGTGCGCGCGCGCGTCGCGGCCATGCTCGGGCCGCAGGTGCCCTTCGACCTCGAATGGGTCAGCGTCTACACCTTCCGCTGCCGCCGGATGGAGCGCTTCCGCCACGGCCGCGTTTTCTTCCTGGGCGACGCCGCGCATCAGGTCAGCCCGTTCGGCGCGCGCGGCGGCAATGGCGGGGTGCAGGACGCCGACAATCTCGGCTGGAAGCTCGCGGCCGTGCTGGCGGGCGAGGCGGGGGAGGCGCTGCTCGACAGCTACGACGCCGAGCGCATCCCGGCGGCCGACGAGAACATCCTGAACTCCACCCGCAGCACCGATTTCATCACGCCCAAGAACGAGGGCGCGCGCGCCTGGCGCGACGCGGTGCTGGAACTGGCGCATGAGCTTCCCATGGCGCGGCCCTTCGTGAATTCGGGGCGGCTCTCGCGCCCCTGGTCGGGGCAGCGCCTCGCGGCCGATGCGCCGGTGCTGCGGGGCAACGACCCCGACTGGCTGCTGCGCCATATCGGCGCCGGCTGGACGCTCGTCGCTCGGGAGGTGGTGCCGGAATCCATCGCGGGTGTGACGCCCGTGCTGCTGTCGGACACGCCGCGGCCGGGCGCACTGCACGACCATTCGGGCCTCGCGGCGCGGCGGCTCGATCTCGCGCCGGGTGCCTGCGTCCTCTACCGGCCGGACCAGGCGGAGGCCGCGCGCTTCTCCGCGCCCGACATCGGCGCCATCGAGGCCGCGCGCCGGCAGGTGCTCGCGGCATGAGCGCGCTCCGGACCGAGCCGCGGATCGCCGATGCGGACGCGCTCTACGCGGCGCTGATGGACGCGCATCGCGATCTCACGCCCGAGGAGTCGCGCAAGCTCGACGCCAAGCTGGTCCTCCTGCTGGCGAATCACATCGGCGACGCCGCGGTGGTGCTGGACGCGCTGCGGATCGCGCGCCAGAAGGGCGCATGACCACGCCCGCCGAGACCGTCCGCCAGTGGCAGGACGAGTTCACCGCCATCCGCCGCGACATCCACGCCCATCCTGAACTCGGCCTCGAGGAGCACCGCACGAGCGACCTCGTCGCGCGCAAGCTGGCCGAGTGGGGAATCGAGGTGCATCGCGGCGTCGGGAGGACCGGCGTGGTCGGCGTGCTGCGCCAGGGCAACGGGCACGGGCGGATCGGGCTTCGCGCCGACATGGACGCGCTCGCGATGACCGAGGCGAACGGCTTCGCCCATGCCTCCACCCTCCCGGGGCGCATGCATGCCTGCGGCCATGACGGCCACACCACGATGCTGCTCGCGGCGGCGAAGTACCTGGCGGAGACCCGCAACTTCAGCGGCACCGTCCACCTCATCTTCCAGCCGGGCGAGGAGGGCGCGGGCGGTGCCCTCGCGATGCTCGAGGACGGGCTGTTCGAGCGTTTCCCCTGCGATGCGGTCTTCGGCATCCACAACCGCCCCGGCCTGCCCGTCGGGCAGTACGGGTTGCGGCCGGGGCCGATGATGGCGGGCGTCGCCTTCTTCGACATCCGGGTGCAGGGCAAGGGCGGCCACGGCGCGCGGCCGGAAGCCACGGTGGACCCGGTGGTGGCGGGCTCGGCCGTCGTGCAGGCGCTGCAATCCGTCGTCAGCCGCAACGTGCCGGCGGTTGACCGCGCGGTGCTCTCGGTCACGCGCTTCGACGCGGGCAACGCCTACAACGTCATTCCCGACAGCGTGCGCCTTGGCGGCACGGTGCGCGCCTTCAGCAACGCCACCATGACGCTCGTCGCGGACCGCATGCGCGACATCAGCGAGAGCGTGGCGGCGGCCTTCGGCGGTTCCGCCGCGCTCGATTTCCGCGTCATCACCTCGCCCCTCGTGAACGACGCGGCCGAGGCGCGCGCCCTGGCCGACGCGGCGGCGAAGCTGGGCCCGGTGGATGACGACTTCCCGGCCGTGATGGGCGGCGAGGATTTCGCCTACATGCTGGAGAAGGTGCCGGGCGCCTACATGGTGGTGGGCAACGGCGACAGCGCGGAGGTGCACCACCCGCGCTTCGACTTCAACGACGCCGCCATCCCCTACGGCGCCGGCGCGCTCGCCGCGATCGTCGAAGCGAAGCTGCCGAAGGGCTGACGCGCCTCAGCCGTTCAGCGCGACCGGCGACCAGCGCAGGCTGTGCAGCAGGTGGTTCACGATCGAGGACGCCTCGGTCGGCTTCTCGAAATGCTGGGCGTCCCGGAAGGCCGGGGCGATGGCGTCGCGGTCATAGCCGGTCGCGAAGACGAAGGGCACGCCGCGCCGCCGCAACGCTTCGGCCACCGGATAGATCGCGTTGCCATGCAGCTTCACGTCGAGGATGGCGGCGGCGATGTCCTGATGCTGGCCCAGCAGCCCGAAGGCCGCGTCCAGCGTGGCCACGGGACCGAGGACCTCGAGGCCCGCATCCTCCAGCGTTTCGGCCAGTTCGCGGGCGATGAGATACTCGTCCTCGACCACGAGGACCTTGGGCTCCCGCGGGGCTTCTGACGGCGCCATGACGGATGTCTCCCGCTGAGGAGGCCCCCCGAACGGCGGGCCGCACGCCCTGGTTGCGGCCCGACTGTCCAATCCGAGCCGCGGATCTGTCAAGCGTTGCCGGGGCTGCGCCCGCGGATGCGCGACGCGGGCGATGGACGAGACGCGAGGCCCGGCGGGGCCTTTACTCGGGTTCGAAGCGGGCGAGGCGCAGCAACTGCTCCGTCCGCGCGTAGTCGCGGCGGATGTAGTCGGTGAAGGCCGCGCCCGGCTCGAACATGGTGGTGATGCCGAGACCCGTCAGGCGCTGGCGCACGCCGGCATCCTCCGACACCAGGCGGAGCTGTTCGGTGATGGCGGCGAGCGTCGCGTCCGGCACGCCGCGCGGCGCCCAGACGCCCCACCAGGACTGGCTGTCCACGCTCGGGAAGCCCTGCTCGGCCGTGGTCGCGATGTCCGGCACGGCATCGTTGCGGCGGGGCGAGGTGATGGCGACGCCGCGCACCGTGCCGCCGCGCACCTGCGGCGTCATCGCCAGCATCGGGTCGAAGATGCCGGCGATGCGCCCGGCCGCGAGGTCGGGCAGCGCGGCCGAGGTGCCGCGGTAGGGCACGATGGTGAGATCGGCGCCGATGAGGCGGAAGAACTCGATGGTCGCGAGATGACCCGCCGAGCCGAGGGAGGAGGTCCCGAAGGACCATTCCTGCGGCCGGGCGCGCGCGGCCTCCGCGATCTCGCGCATCGTGGCCTGCGGGCGGCCCGGATTGGTGCCGAGGATCAGCGCGCCCTCGCCCATGCGGGCGACGGGGTGCAGGTCGCTCAGCGGATCGTAGCCGGGGCTGCGCATGATGAGGCGCGCCAGCGTCTGCAAGCTGGCGGAGACGCAGAGCGTGTGCCCGTCCGGCGCCGACTGCGCGACGAAGAGGCCGCCGACCGTGCCGTTGGCACCGGAGCGGTTCTCGACCGTCACGGTCTGGCCCGTGCGCTCCTGGATGCTCTGCGCGATGGCGCGGCCCATGGTGTCCACCGATCCGCCGGGGGCGAAGGGCACGATGATCCGCACCGGACGCGACGGCCAGGTTCCCTGGGCCGCGGCGCGTGTCGCGACGGAGGGCGCGGCGAAGGGCGCGGCCAGCGCACCGAGCAGCAGGGGGCGGCGGGTGAGTGTCACGGCAGGGTCTCCGACGGCGTCAGGCCGTAATCTGCCGGAAACCCAGGGCGCCGGTCCAGGGCGTCGGCGGTTACGTCAGGTGCTTCGCGAAGAAGGCCAGGGTGCGTTGCTGGGCGAGGGCCGCGTCCGCGGGCACGTAGCTGCCGCGCTCCTCGCAGCCGAAGCCGTGCCCGGCGCCGGCGTAGACGAAGACCTCGACCTCCGGCCGGGCGGCCCGCACCGCCTCGACATCGGCCATCGGGATGGAGGCGTCGGTCGCCCCGAAATGGAGCTGCGTCGGGCAGCGGGGCACTTCGTCCTTCGCCGCGGCGATGCCGCCGCCATACCAGCCGACCGAGGCCCGGAACGCGCTGCTGCGGGTCGCGCCGTGCCAGGCCACCGTGCCGCCCCAGCAATAGCCGACGATGCCGCGGGGCAGGCCGGGCGGCAGGGCGGCCGCGGCGGCCAGCACATCGAGCAGGGTCAGGTGGGGATCAATCCCGCCCCGGAGGTCCCGGCCCTTGGCCACGTCGGCCGCCTCGTAGCCGAGTTCGGTTCCGCGGGCGACACGGTCGAACAGGGCGGGGACGATGACCGCGTAGCCCGCGTCGGCGAAGCTGTCCGCGACGCGGCGCATGTGGCGGTTCACGCCGAAGATCTCCTGCACGATGACGAGGGCGCCCTTGGCGGCGCCGTTCAGGCCGGCCGCATAGGCCGAGAGCACATGGCCGTCGGCGGCGGTGAGCGTGGTCATGCGCGCGATCCTCCCGATGCGATGTCAGCGAGTGTGCGGAATTGTCCGGCCGGCGAAAAGCGGTTGTCCAGGCGACGCCTCCGATGGAATCCAGGGCTTCAACCCGTGGTTGCTGGCGAAGCGCCGCGCCTCTCCGCTCTATGGGGCGCGGGCGGGTCGCTGGTCCGCCCCAGCCAAGAGACGACTTCAGGAGAGCGCATGTCATTCACCCTGCCGCCCAACGACCCACTCTTTGCCCAGAGCTGGCACCTGGCGAACACCGGGCAGGCGGGCGGCGTCGCCGGCGTGGACATCCGCGCCCTTTCGGCCTGGACCTACTACACCGGCCGCAACGTGCTGGTCGGCATCCTCGATGACGGGGTGGAGATGTCGCACCCCGACCTCGCGGCCAACGCGTGGGTCCGGCCGGGAACGGTGGCGCTGGTGAACGCCGCGGATGCCAACCTCACCACCGGCGCGCCGGTTACGCCGGGGCTGAACGGCGCGGGCAACAACCATGGCACCTCGACGGCCGGCGTCATCGCCGGGGTCGGCAACAACGGCCTCGGCAGCGTCGGCGTGGCCCCCCAGGCGAAGATCGTCGCCTACCGGAATCTCGGAACCGGAAGCGCGTCCAACGCGGATGCGTTCCAGCAGGCCCTCAACGATGGCGCCTGGGTGCTGAACAACTCCTGGGGCAATGATTCGGCCTTCAACAACCCGGGCGCCGCGACGCTCAACGCCATCGCCGCGCACGCGACGCAGGGGCGCGGCGGCCTCGGCACCGTCGTCGTCTTCGCCAACGGCAACCAGCGTGCGAGCCAGGTCAGCGGACAGGACATGACCGGCACTGAGGGCGCGCTCGACGCGACCACGGGCAACCGCTTCACCATCTCCGTCGCCGCCACCGACAATGCCGGCATCATCACCAGCTACTCGACGCGCGGGGCGAACCTGCTCGTCTCCGCGCCGGGCGGCTACAGCGACGGGCAGCTGCAGAACGGCAACGGCATCGTCACGGTGGACCGCGTCGGTCCCACCAACGGCTACAACAGCAACCCGAGCCCCGCCGGCGACTATGCCGGCTTCAACGGCACCTCCGCCGCCTCGCCCGTGGTGGCGGGCGTCGCGGCGCTGATGCTGGAGGCCAACAGCCGCCTCGGCTACCGCGACGTGCAGGAGATCCTGGCCTACACGGCGCGGCAGATCGACGTGGGCGCCGGCACGGGCGAGGCGGCGACGATGAACCGCACGCCCTGGGTGGGCAACCATGCCGGCAACGCCAATGGCGGCGGGCTGAAATTCTCGACCGACTACGGCTTCGGCCATGTGGACGCCGGGGCCGCGGTGCGCCTGGCGGAGAGCTGGACGGCGCAGCGGACCGAAGCGAACCTCATCACGCAGACGGCTGCCGCCGCCGGGGTGGGCAGCATCACCGCGGGCGGCCAGACCACCGCGCAGACCTTCACCACCACCTTCAACCTGACCCAGCCTGGCGGCGTGTTCGACGGCTTCCGCACCAACCGCGTCGAGCTCGACCTCTCGATCACGGCGCCGCGGCCGCAGGACCTGACGATCAACCTGACCTCGCCCAACGGCACCCTCATCACCATGGCGCGCACGCCGGGCAACGCCTTCCAGACCGACGAGGGCGGCGGGTATGTCGCCGGGCAGCCCATCGCCTGGCCGCAAGGGGGCTTCACCCTCAACACGCCCGGCTTCTGGGGTGAGAAGGCGGTCGGCACCTGGACGCTGTCGATCAGCGCGGCGGCCAACGCCGTCGCGGCGTCGTCCCTCACCGCCGCGACGCTGCGCGTGTTCGGCGACTCCAACACGGGGCCGGACCTGTCGAAGCTCTACGTCATGACGGACGATTTCGGCCGCCTCGCCGGGCTCGAGGCGACGCGGACGACGCTCGGCGCCGGCGGGCAGGACGGCATCAACGCCGCCGCGATGACGGGCGCCGTCACCATCGACTACCGCGTGCATGACGGCGGGGGCGGGGCCAGCAACCTTGGCGGCCAGGCGGTCACCTTCAACGGCACGACGTTGAGGAACGCCTGGGGCGGCGCCGGCAACGATGCGATCTTCGGCCATTCGGCGGCCAACACGCTGTCGGGGGGCTGGGGCAATGACAGCCTGAGCGGCCTCGCCGGCAACGACGTCCTGGATGGCGGCTTCGGGAACGACGCGCTGGACGGCGGCGCGGGCCGGGACACGGCGATCTTCGCCGGCAACAAGGCGGCGGCCGCGATCACCCGCCTCGCCGACGGGCGCGTGCAGGTGACGACGGCGACGACGGGCACCGACACCGGCACGGCGATCGAGGTGCTGCGCTTCGGCGATGCCGACCACGTCTTCGGCCCGCGCGCGACGGACTTCACCGGCCTCGGCTTCGCCGACCTCGTCTGGCGCAACGCGACGAGCGGCGATCTCTACGGATGGCAGATGCAGGGCACGACCGTCTCCGGGCAGGGCGGCATGGGCAACGCGGGCGCCGGCTGGAACCTGTCCGCGACCGGCGACATCAACGGCGACGGCAAGTCGGACATGGTGTTCCGCAACGCCGACGGCTCGATCTATGGCTGGCTGAAGGATGGCCTCGCCAATCTCGGCGCGGCCGGCATGGGCGTGCTGCCCACCGCGTGGCAACTGACGGGCCTCGGCGACCTCAACGGCGACGGCAAGGCCGACGCCGTGTGGCGCAACACGGACGGGACGATCTACAACTGGCTGCTCGACGGCACGAACCTGTCCGGCCAGGGCGGCTGGGCGGCGGCCGGCGCGGCCTGGAGCGTGGTGGCCGTGCAGGATTTCACCAACGACCAGAAGGCCGACCTGCTGTTCCGCAACACGGGCGACGGCAGCCTCGCGCTGTGGACCATGAACGGGGTGGACGCCGCGGCCTACGCCGTGATGGCGTCGCCGGGCGCCGACTGGGCCTTCCGCGGCGCCGGCGACTTCGATGCCGATGGCCGCGCCGATATCCTCTGGCAGAACACCACCTCGGGGCAGGCCTATGTCTGGCTGATGAACGGCGGCGCGATCGCCGGCCAGGGCGCGCCGGGCAGCGCGGGCGCCGGATGGTCGGTGGCGAAGATCGCCGACTACACGGGCGACGGCCGCGCCGACGTCCTGTGGCGGCACGCCGACGGCTCGAACTACCTCTGGCAGATGAACGGCACGGCCATCGCGGCGCAGGGGGGGATGGGCGTCGTCGCCGGGGACTGGGTGCTGGCGGCGTGACGGGCGAGGTCGTCAACCTCGCCAAGGCCCGCAAGGCGCGGGACAAGGCGGCCGCCGAACGCGAGGCGGCCGCCAACCGCGCCAGGCACGGCCGGACCAGGGCGCAGAAGGCACGCGACGCGGCCGGGGAGGAGCAGCGGCGCAAGCTGCTCGACCAGGCGCGCCGCGAGGAGTGATCAGCCGCGCATCAGCCCGCGCTCGCCCAGCCAGGCCTGGATGAGCGCGGCGACCTCGTCGCTGTTGTCGTCATGCATGATCATGTGGCTGTTGCCGCGGATGCCGCGGGCCGGCAGGTCCAGCACGTCGCCGCGGCCGCCGGCGGCGCGATGCGCCTCCATGAAGCGGTCCACCGTCCGCCTGAAGGCGGGCCAGGGCCCCTGGTCCATGTAGTCGCCCCAGACATAGAGGATGGGGATGCCGCGGGCCCGCGCGACCTCCGCCCGGGCCGGGTCCGGCGCGCCGGACGCCTCGACGGCGACGATGGCGGCGACGCGGTCGGGCGCGTTGATGGCCGCCTGGAAGGCGAAGTTGCAGCCCTGGCTGTGCACGATGATCACGGCGGGCCCCACGCGCTGGAGATAGGCGTCGTAGGCCGCCTGGATCTGCGGGTTCGTCGTGGTCCAGCGCGGGATGGCCTGGCGGCCGAGATTCTCGATCGCGTCCACCGGGAAGCGCTGGCCCGGGAAGGGGCGCCGCCGCGCGGGGTCGAGGGCCCAGCCATCCTCCGCGCCGAAGCGGAAGGTCAGCCAGGCTTCGCGCAGCGTGCGGAAGAGCGGCTCCTCCTGGATGAACTCCGGGAAGCGCGGCCAGGAGGCGCGGCCCCGCTCGAAGGCGTCGGACACCCAGGTGTCGTGCCCCTGGCGCAGGAAGAAGCTCTGCCAGCCGGTGCGGCCATCCGGCGTGTCCTCCCAGCAGGTGCCGGAGAGGCCGCCGCCATGCCAGAGCATCAGCGGGTGCCGCGCCCGCGGGTTCGCGAGCTTCACGTACTGGGCGTACATCTGGCCCACCAGGAAGTCGCCGTTCACGTCGAGCCGGCGGATCGGCCCGCCCGCCGCCGTCTGCACCTCGCGGACCGGCAGGCCGGAGAGGGTGCGCACCTCCCCGCCGAAGTGAAGGCCGCCGATGGAGGCGACCTGGATCGGCGCGGCCCCGGCCGGGGCGGGGGCCTGGGCCGAGGCCGGCCGCAGCGGCGCCGCGGCCAGCGCGAGGGTGATGGCCCTGCGGCGTTTCATGGCGATGCCTCCCTGGTGTTCGGGAGATGCTATCGCGCGATGCGGCGCCCTGTCCCGGGCGAATCGCTCAGGCGGCCGGCTGGGGCACGGGTTCGGCGCCGACGAATTTGAGGTTCTCCTCGCGGATCTTCGCCGCGGCGTCGTCGTACAGGAAGGGCAGGAAGGCGTAGCGCTCACCCTTGGTGACGCGATGCGCCTGGTGCAGCAGGGAGCAGGAGAAGACGACGCAGCCGCCCGTCGGCGCGCGGTAGCGGCGCGGGCCGAACTCGGGGAAGGAGAGGTCGCCGCCCTCGAATTCCTCGGCGTTGAGGTTGATCGTCACCGCGAAACGGCGATGCGCCGTGCCCTTCGTCGTGTTGTCGCGGTGGGCGGCGAAGTGGCCGCCTTCCTCGGCGGCGTAGCAGGCGACCAGGTAGCGCTCCATCCGCGTGACGCGGAACTGGAAGGCCTTCTGGATCTCGGGGACGAGGCGCGTGAGGATGCGGTTCTGGATGACGCCCTTGAGCTTCTCGTCCTCGATCGTCACGTCGCGGCGGACCTTGTGCGTCGGGTCCTGCGCCGAGACGGTGCGGCCGTTGCGCTCCACCATGAAGCCCGACGCCTCGCCGCCCTGGGCGCGGTAGCGCGCGATCAGCTCGCGGCACAGTTCCGGCTCGAAGAGCCGCGGCAGGACGAGGACCGGCGCGGGCACCTCCATGCCGGCGTGTTCGCCCGGTGGCGGCAGCCGCCGGACGAGGTCGAGCATGGCGCGCGTCTCGGTGAGCGGCATCACGCTGTGGATGCGCAGCATGGGGTCGAGCAGGATCCACACGGGGCGGTACTGCTGCCCGTCCCAGGCCTCATGCGCGCGGGAGACGGCGCCGTCGAAATCCCAGACGGCCCGCAGCCCGGGGATCGCCTGGGGGATGCGCCCCTGCTCGCGGTCGGTGGGGTCCAGCGAGACGAGGAAGGCGGCGCAGTGCTCGACGTCGAAGGGCCAGCCGCCGCGGCGCAGCGGCTCCAGCGCCTGCGCGAGGGGAGGGGCCCCCGCCGATCCGACCAGCCCCAGAAGGACCCAGCGCCCGCCCAGCGAGGAGAAGACGAAGCGCGGATTGTGGTCGGTCGCCGCGATCCAGAGCGGTGCCGGGTCGCCGGGGCGGGGGACGGGCATGCTTACCTCCGTGGCAGGAAGCCCACGATACGCTTGGCCTCGGCCAGGATGGGAGAGGCGATCGCCTCCGCCCGCTCGGCGCCGAGCCGCAGCGCGGAATCGAGCGCGCCCGGGTCGGAGAGGAGGCGGTTCATCTCCGCCCGGATGGGCGAGAGATGCGCGACCAGTGCCTCGCACAGCACCTCCTTGAAGGTGCCGAAGCCCTTGCCGCCGTGCTCGCGCAGCACGTTCTCGGCGCTGCTCTCCGTGACGGCGGCCAGGATGCCGACGAGGTTGCGCGCCTCCGGTCGGCCTTCGAGGCCCGCCATGTGGTCGGGCAGGGGCTCGGGATCGGTCTTGGCGCGACGCACCTTCAGGGCGATGGCGTCGTCGTCGTCGTTCAGGTTGATGCGCGACTGGTCCGAGGGATCGGACTTCGACATCTTCTTCGTGCCGTCGCGCAGGCTCATCACCCGCGCCGCGAGGCCGGAGACGATGTGCGGCTCGATCCGCGGGAAGAATTCCACGCCGTAGTCGTGGTTGAACTTCTGCGCGATGTCGTTCGCGAGCTCGAGATGCTGCTTCTGGTCGTCGCCCACCGGCACGCGCGTGGCGTGGTAGACCAGGATGTCGGCCGCCATGAGGTTCGGATAGACGTAGAGGCCGGCCGACGCCGCCTCGCGGTCCTTGCCGGCCTTGTCCTTGAACTGCGTCATGCGGTTCAGCCAGCCGATGCGCGCGACGCAGTTGAACATCCAGCCAAGCTCGGCATGGGCGGGCACGTGGCTCTGCACGAAGAGGACGCATTTTGCCGGGTCGAGGCCGCAGGCCAGCAGCGCCGCCGCCATCTCCCGCGTCTGGGCGAGGAGCTGCGCCGGTTCCTGGAACATGGTGATGGCGTGCAGGTCCACGACGCAGAACAGGCATTCGTGCTGCGCCTGCATCGGCACCCAGTTGCGGATGGCGCCCAGGTAGTTGCCGAGCGTGGGGACGCCCGAGGGCTGGATGCCGGAAAAGACGCGCTGCATGGAAGTCCCGGTGTGTTGGTTCGCCCGGGAGGTTGCCCAGGCGTTCCGCCCGGTCAAGCCACGCGGGTCGAGCCGGGGGCTCAGGCGGGCGCCCGGTGCCCCGTCGCCTGGCGCGCCATGGCCACCAGCAGCTCGAGCACCGGCATCGGCACCCCGGCTTCCCGCGCGAGGTCCAGCGGCTGGGTCAGCAGCGCGTCGAATTCGAGCGGCCGCCCGGCCTCGGAATCCTGGAGGATCGAGGGCTTGTGCGCGACACCCACGGACCGGAGGATCCGGCTCTCGGAATCGCCCGGGATGGGACGGCCGAGGGCGGCGGCCAGCGCCAGGCCCTCGCGCATCACGGTCAGGGCCGATCGCAGGACCACCGGGTCGCTGAAGGTGGTCTTCATGTCCTGGCGGGTGAGCAGGCAGGCCGGGCCGTTGGTCAGGTTGTTGAGCAGCTTGGTCCAGACGGCGGTGCGGATGTCGGGCGTCGCCTCTCCGCGCATGGCGTCGGTGTCGCCGATGGCGGCGGCCAGCGCCTCGAGGCGGGGCGTCACGCGGCCGTCCAGCTCGCCCAGCACCAGGCGGCTCTGCGGCGTCTGGACGTGGACGGTGCCGGGCTCGGTCACCGTGCAGGCGGACCAGACGACGCCGCCGATGGTCCGCGCCGTGCCGATGGCGGTCCGGATGGCGTCGCCCGGATCGACGAGCGGCAGGCGCGTGCCCTCGCGCGGGCCGCCCTCGCGGTCGAAGTACCACCAGGGGATGCCGTTGGTGACGAAGACGACGGGCGTTTCGGGGCCCAGCAGGGGCTGGATCGCCTCGGCCGCGGCGGGCAGGGCCGGCGCCTTCACCGTGACCAGCACGGCATCCTGCGAACCGAGCTCGGCGGCCGCGGCGGCGGCGCGGGGGCGGGCGGCGAAGGTGCCGTCCGGCGCCCTGAGGGTGATGCCGCGCTCCCCCATGGCGCGAAGGTTGTCGCCCCGCGCGACGACCGAAACCTCCGCCCCGCGCAGGGCGAGGCGCGCCGCGAGGTGCCCGCCGATGGCGCCGGCGCCGAACACGCAAATCCGCATGGGTCAGGTGGTCTCCAGGGCCGCGAGCATCGCCGCACCGGCGGCGACGAGGCGTTCGGTGATGCGGGCGCCATGGGCGGCGCTGGCACCGCGCGGATCGGCGGCCTGGGTGCCGCCGGGCGCGATCTCGGGCAGCTCGATCGGCACGCCGAACTCGACGCCGCCGGCGCGGACGCTGCCGAAGCCGGTGACCGGCAGGCCCAGGAACGGGGCCGGCGCGGCGCGCGGGGCGAGGCGCTCGGGATGGCAGAGCTCGGGGCGCAGGTGCAGCGCGACCGAGGCGACGGGGTCGCCGCCATGGCCGAGGGCGGCCGCGTCCCCGCCCAGCTCGGCCTGCCAGGCGCCGGCGCTGCGCCAGAGATGCAGGGCGGGCGCGACGAGGCCGGAGGCGTGGCGCAGGCGGCGCTGCGCCTCCTCGATGGCGGGGATGTTGCCGCCATGGCCGTTGACGATGAGCAGGCGCCGCGCGCCGCCGTCGCGGAGCGCGGTCAGGATCTCGGTCAGCAGCGCCGAGAGGGTGCCGTGGCTGAGGGCGACCCCGCCGGGGACGCCGCGAAAGAAGTCCTCGCCGCCGAAGGGGATGGGGGGCGCGACCAGGGCGCGGCCATGGGCCTCGGCGACGCGCAGCGCGATCGCCTCGGCCAGCAGGTGGTCGCCCATGGGCAGGGCCGGGCCGTGCGTCTCGGTGCTGCCGAGCGGCAGCAGCACCGCATGCCCGTCGGCGATGCGCCGCGCCACCTCGGGCGCCGGAAGCTCGGCGAGGCGCACTACCGCAGCATGTCCACGGCGATGCGGGCGAGCGCCTGCACGCCGAGGCCGATGCAGCGCTCGTCGGGCTGGTAGTCGGCGTTGTGGAGGCGGTCCGCGCGGCCCGGCGCGCCGGCGCCGACGCGGAGATGCATGGCGGGCGCGCGCTCCGCGAAGGCGGAGAAGTCCTCCGCGCCCATGGAGGGCTCGCCCTCGTGCACCACCTCGCCGAACTGGGCGCGGACCGCGGCGATGGCGGGGTCCAGCACGCGGTCGTCGGAGACGAGGGGCGGCACCATGCGCTGGTAGTCCACCGTCGCGGTGACGCGCATGGTCTGCTCGATCCCGGCGACGAGGCGGCGGATGGCACCCTCGGCCACGTCGCGCGCCGCCGCGTGCAGGGTGCGGACGGTGCCCTTCAGCGCCACGCGCTCGGGGATGATGTTGTAGGTCGTGCCGCCCTGGAACATGCCGACGGTGACGACGCAGGGATGGAGCGGCTTCTGCTCCCGGCTCACGACCGTCTGCAGCTGCGCGACGAGGTGCGCCGCGGCGACGATCGGGTCCACCGCGGCATAGGGGTGGGCGGCGTGGCCGGACTTCCCGCGCAGCACGATGTCGAACCGGTCGGAGGCGGCGAGGTTCGGACCGCGGACATAGCCGAAGGTGCCGACCGGCATGTCGGGGCCGTTGTGGAAGCCGATCGCCATGTCCACGCCGTCGGCGGCGCCGTCGCGGATCATGGCGGGCGCGCCCTCCAGCACCTCCTCGGCCGGCTGGAAGATCAGGCGGATCTCGCCGGCCAGCGCCGGGGCCATCGCCACCAGCACCTCCGCCGCGCCGAGCAGCGTGACGGTGTGGATGTCATGCCCGCAGGCATGCATCTTCCCCGCGACCCGGCTGGCGAAGGGCAGGCCGGTTTCCTCCTGGATGGGCAGGGCGTCCATGTCGGCGCGGATCGCGAGCACCGGCCCCGGCCGGCCGCCCTTGATGGTCCCGACGACCCCGGTGCCGCCCACCCCGGTCCGATGCGGGATGCCGAGGCGCGTCAGCTCCGCCGCCACGATGCCCGCGGTGCGCACCTCCTCGAAGGCGAGCTCGGGGTGGGCGTGGATGTCGCGGCGCAGTTCGATCAGCCGCGCCTCGAGCGGAGCGGTCGCCTCGCGGATTCGGGTCCCGGGATCATTGGGCGGGGAAGCGGACATGCCGTGCGGTCTCTCCGGGCGAAGGGGCGCGGAGCATCGGGGCGGGCGGCGGAGATGTCCAGGCGCGAGGCCGGGTGCAAGCCTGAGCCTGAGTCGTCGCGCGCTTGCCGGCGGGCTTGGCCGCGTGCCATTACGCAGCCACCCACGGGCGGAACACGCGGGAGCAGGAGGTCAATGTCCTTGGCGATCAGCAGGCGCGGCCTGGTGTCCAGCGCCGCCGTTCTGGCCGGCGGCACGTTGGCCGGAAACGCGCGCGCGCAGGTCTGGCCGACCCAGCCCATCCGCCTGATCGTGCCCTTCGCCCCGGGCGGCACCACGGACCTCATCGCGCGCCTCGTCGCGACTCCGCTGCAGGAGCGGCTGGGCCAGCCCATCATCGTCGAGAACCGGCCGGGCGCCGGCGCGACTGTCGGCAGCCTGATGGCGGCCCAGGCGGCGCCCGACGGCCACACGCTGCTGCTGTCGAACATCGCGAGCCACGGCATCTCGCCGACGCTCTACGGCAATCTGCGCTACGACGCCGTGCGGGACTTCACGCACATCGCGTTGCTGACCCTGAACCCGTCGGTCTTCGTCGCCAATCCGCGCAGCGGCATCGCCACCATGGCCGATTTCGCGCGGTTCCACCGCGACAGCCCGCGCGGCCTCGACATGGCGTCGAGCGGGGCGGGCTCCTCCAACCACATGCTGATCGTCCGCATGGGGCAGATCCTCGGGCGGGAGATCAACCACATCCCGTTCCGCGGCGCGGGCCCGGCGATGACCGCCGTGATCGGCGGGCAGGTGCCGCTGATGTCGGACAGCCTGCCCTCCGCCGCCTCCCACATCCGCCAGGGCAGCGTGCGAGCCGTGGCGATGTCGAGCGCCGAGCGCCACCCGTCCTTCCCCGACGTGCCGACGCTGCGCGAGCAGGGCTATGACCTTGTCACGAACTCATGGTTCGGATTGTCCGGCCCGGCGCGGATGCCCGCGCCGGTTGTGGAGCGCCTCTCGACGGAGGTGCTGGTGATCCTGCGCAGCCCGGAGATCCGGGCGCGCTATGCCGAATTCGGCGGCACGGCCGGGGACATGTCGCCCGCACAATATGCGGAGTTCGTGGCGCGGGAGGTGGCGATGTGGGCGCCGCTGGTTCGCGAAAGTGGCGCGCAACCTGACTGATAGGTAAGGAAAACCTCAATAGGCCGCGCTGGGATTGTGGAATAAATGCGGCGCGGTATCGTCCAAGCAAGTTTGCTTCGTCGGGAGATCGGCTGGTGAAATTGAACATCAATACGAAGGACGTCGTCTCAGGCGCCTTCCTGATCCTGGTGGCACTGGCCGGGCTGTACCTGAACCAGGATCACAGCCTCGGCACCGCGCGGCGCATGGGCCCTGGCTACATGCCGATGATGGTGTTCTGGCTGCTCGCCGGCCTCGGCGCGCTGACCGTCCTGGGCGGTCTGTTCAGCGGCCCCGACCCGCTCGAGAAATGGACCGGCGTCGATGTCGGCAGCCTGGCGGCCGCGGTTGCGGCCGGCGTGATCGTCTGGAAGATCTCCCCGCAATTCTCCGGCTTCTTCGGCACCACCTACAACGCGGTCGGCATCGGAATCCTCGCCGGCATGGTGGTCCTGTCCTTCTCGGCTGGCTGGCGCTTCCTCGGCCTGGTCTGCGCCGCGGTCGCGATGTTCGGGCTGATGCTCGAGAAGTTCGGCTTCTTCGCCGCCCTGACCGGCACGATCCTCATCTCGGTCCTGGCCGAGCCCGGGCATCGCAGCCGCCCGCTCGGGGTGCTCGGCCTCCTGGTGTTCCTGCTGGCGCTCTGCTGGTGGGTGTTCATCCGCGAGCTCGACATCCGCGTGAACCTGTGGCCGCAGCTCTGACCGCGCGATAGGGACAACAACATGGAACTTCTCCTCACCAACCTCGCGCACGGCTTCGGCGTCGCACTCAGCCTCCAGAACCTCAGCTTCGCGCTGCTGGGTGCGCTGATCGGCACGGCCATCGGCGTGCTGCCGGGGATCGGGCCGGTGGCGACGATCTCGCTGCTGCTGCCGATCACCTTCGGCCTGCCGGCGACGACCGCGATCATCATGCTCGCGGGCATCTTCTACGGCGCGCAGTATGGCGGCTCGACCACGGCCATCCTGCTGAACCTGCCGGGCGAGGTGTCGTCGGTCGTGACGACGCTCGAAGGCTACAAGATGGCGCGCAACGGGCGCGCGGGCGCGGCGCTCGCCACCGCGGCGCTCGGCTCCTTCTTCGCGGGCACGGTCGCCACGGTGCTCGTCGCCGCCTCCGGCCCGCTGCTGACCCAGGTGGCGCTCTCCTTCGGGCCGGCCGACTATTTCTCCCTCATGCTGCTGGGTCTGATCATCGCCTGCGTCCTCGCCCAGGGCTCGGTCATCAAGGCGATCGGCATGGTGGTGCTGGGCGTGGCGCTCGGCCTCGTCGGCACGGACGTGCAGACCGGCCAGCAGCGCTTCACCTTCGGCATCCCCGAGCTGTCGGACGGCATCGGCTTCGTGCCCATCGCCATGGGCATGTTCGGCATCGCCGAGATCATCCTCAACCTCGAGCGCCCCGAGGCGCGGTCGGTCCTCAAGACCAAGGTCGGCCAGCTCTGGCTCACGAAGGAGGAGTTCAAGCGCGCGACGCCGTCGGTGCTGCGCGGCACGGTGGTGGGCTCGCTCCTCGGCATCCTGCCCGGCGGCGGCGCCTCGCTCGCGGCCTTCGGCTCCTACATGATGGAGCGCAAGATCAGCCGTGGCCGCCACCTCTTCGGCCAGGGCGCCATCGAGGGCGTCGCCGGCCCCGAGGCGGCGAACAACGCCGCCGCCCAGACCTCCTTCATCCCGCTGCTGACGCTCGGCATCCCGTCCAACGCCGTGATGGCGCTGATGGTGGGCGCCCTGATCATCCAGGGCATCCAGCCCGGCCCGCGCATGGTGGAGGCGCAGCCCGACCTGTTCTGGGGCCTCATCGCCTCGATGTGGATCGGCAACCTCATGCTGCTCGTCATCAACCTCCCGATGATCGGGATGTGGGTGAAGCTGCTGCAGGTGCCCTACAAGTTCCTCTACCCCTCGATCCTCGTGTTCTGCTGCATCGGGGTCTACTCGCTGAACAACAACGTGTTCGACGTCTACATGACGGTGCTGTTCACGGTGTTCGGCTACATGTGCAACAAGCTGAAGCTCGAGCCCGCGCCGCTGCTGATCGGCTTCGTGCTCGGCCCGATGATGGAGGAGCACCTGCGCCGCGCCATGCTGCTCTCGCGCGGCGACCCGATGGTGTTCCTGCAGCGCCCGATCTCGGCGACCATGCTCGGCATCGCGTCCGTCGCGCTGCTGCTCATGCTCCTGCCGAACATCCGCAAGAAGAAGGACGAGGCGATGGCCGGCTGAGGCCGGCCCGGCCTCTCGATGGCCGGCTGAGGCCGGCCCGGCCCCTCGATGGCCGGCTGACGCCGGCCTCCGGGTTCACGGATCGCGCCGCGGGGGGCAACCTCCGCGGCGCTTTTCGTTGGCAGAGGGGGATTCGAGGATGGACCTGCAACTCCGCGGCAAGGTCGCGCTGGTCACCGGCGCCTCGGCCGGGCTGGGCCGCACCATCGCCGCCGTCCTGGCCGAGGAAGGCTGCCGCCTCGCGATCCTCGCCCGGCGACGCCCGCTGCTGGAGACGCTCGCGGCCGAATTGCCGGCCTCCGCCGAGCCCCTGATCATCGAGCAGGACTTCACCGCGAAGGACGCGGCGGAGCGCACGCGGGACGCCGTGCTGGGGCGCTTCGGGCGCTGCGACATCCTGGTGAACAACGCCGGCAGCAGCCGGCCGCAGCAGGATCTCGGCTCGGACGAGGTCTGGATGGAGGCGATGGAGATCAACTTCCACGCCGGGCGCCGCATCACCCACGCCTTCGTGCCGACCATGCAGGCGCAGGCATTCGGCCGCATCATCAACCTGACGGGCCAGGACGAGCCCTTCATGGTGAACGCGGCGAACGCGCCCAACGGCGCCGTCCACATCTGGGCCAAGGCGCTGTCGCGCCGGCTGGCGCGGGACGGCATCACGGTGAACAGCATCCCGCCGGGCCGCATCCACTCCGAGCAGATCGACACCCGCATCCTCCCGACCGAGGAGGCCCGCCGCGAATGGGCTGAGAAGGAGGTGCCGGCGGGCTATATCGGGGAGCCGCGGGACCTCGCGGTGCTGGTCGCGTTCCTCGCCTCGCCGCTCGCGCGCTACATCACGGGCCAGGTCGTTCATGTGGATGGCGGGGTGCGGCGCTTCCCGCACTGATGATTCCCCGCCGAGGTTTTCCGCTCCACTTCGCTGCGCTGCGTTGCGCGGAAACCTCGCCGGGGGCGCCGGCTGGGGGTTGCGCGGGTGGGGGTGGTTGGTCTGGGCCTTGCGCTGTTGCTGCGCTGGGCTTGGGAGGTGGCGCTGCCCTCGCGGCGAAGCCGCTTCGGGGCACCGGAGCGGGCCTTGGATCGTGGGTGGTTTCAGCGGCCGCGCAACCGAATGCGGGGAGGCGTCCTCGCCTTCGGCTGTGGAGCCGCCTCGGGGCAATTCAGCGGGGCTTGGGTCGTGGGCGCTTGGGCGGCCTGCGTGACCGACTGCAACGAGGCGTGGTGATCCTGCCACAGGTTGCCAGGGCCAGTCGGGCTGGGTCCAAACCCTTGATCCCTCGGCAATCGCACCTCCCCATGATAACTGACTGCTTGACACCAAACGCTGATCAGGATACCATTCCTACATCACGGGGAACGTGTATTCGCTTGCGAGGGTCTCGTTCTTGGGTCCTCTTGGCACCGGCAGGTGATCCGCGTCGCAACTCTATTGGCCGCTGGGATCGGCGCGCTGGTTGCTGCCTTGTTTTTCGATCGGCAACTGGATCAGGCTGTCGAACGCGAGCCCCCTTGGGTCACCGTTCGCATTGAGAACAAGCTCGAAGTAAGCGTGCGGCTTCTGAACCTGGTTGTGTCGCATGGCGACCTGCAAGGGCCCGAACCGGCATGGCCTCTCTTTCTCGCGTCGGCGCCACCGTCTGGTCCTGTCCCGGTGGCAGGCCGCTACCGACTCGACCGGACCCAAACGACCGTGGAGTTGCGGCTTTGGCGACTCGGTGCCGCTGCGCCGGACGTCCACGCACTCCCCATCGAAGCCCGTGAGGGCGGCGTGTGCCATCTAGTCGTCGAACTGCTTCCAGAGGGCGTTCGTGGCAGTGAGTGTTCGGACTGGACTCCCACCTATCGCGGCTGGCCTCACTGACCGCGCGTCGGTAGCGAGGCGCGCACTGCCCTGCCTGAACGAGAACTGCGGCGAGATCGGCGAGCGACGCCGACTGCGGCGCCCTCCAGATCACGCCGAAACCGAGCGCGGAGCGAGCATGTCATCCGGAACAACCCTCATCGAAACGCCCTTTGCCAGCCGGCTTCGCGAGATCGCCGGCCAGGTGGCTGAGTTCGCAAATGCTGAGGCCAACGACTCGGGCCTGCCCGGCCACGTCAACGGGCCTCAGGACGCGTACCGACATTTGGTCGGCGTTGGCGAACTCGCGCGTCGTCTTGGCGGCATTCAGGCGTGGGTGCTCGCTGAGTATAACGAGCAGGTCAGTCGGCGCGGCATGCTCCAGGCGGAGCAGCGCGGACGGCCTGTCGCGCCGGCCAACACGAGGGAGGCGCGTGCCATGGACCGGCGCAACAACAGCCTCGCCGTCGGCATCGGGATGACCGCGCAGAGTCCTGAGGACGTAATCCGGCGGGCACGAACCGCCATCGAGCGAGCCCAGGCAATTCATGGCGGATCAGGTGCCGACGGAAGCGCATTCTGGCACCCGCGTGCAATGTGGGTTGGAGGTCGTGTCCCGGGGCGTGGTGTAGGACCTGATCGCCGAGCCTGAGGCGGTCACCGCGGTGGTTCGTGGCAGGGTTGGGTTGCTGACACCGCAACCCCTGACCTTGGACCGACCACGAT
>JAIEOO010000160.1 GCA_019750475.1 Acetobacteraceae bacterium
TCGGTCACGCGGCCACGCCCGCCGCGCTCGACGCCGCCGCCGAGGCCGCGGCGGCGCATTGCGACCCGCAGGACGACGTCCACGCGCCCGCCGACTACCGGCGCGACCTGGTGCGCGCGATGGTCCGCCGCGCCCTGGCCCAGGCGGTGGCGTGACCGGGGGCGTCGCGTGAACTGGGTCGGGCGGCGGCTGCCGCGCACCGAGGACCCGCCGCTGCTGCGCGGCGAGGGACGCTACGTCGCCGACATCGCCATCGGCGCCAAGGTGGTTCGCTTCCTGCGCAGCCCCGTCGCGTCGGGACGCATCGCGACGCTCAGGCCGCCCGCGCTGCCGCCGGGCACCGTCTTCGCCTCGGGCGCGGACCTCGCGGGCGTGAAGCCGATCCGGCCGGCGCTGCGGCGCTTCGACTACAAGGCGGTGGAGCAGCCCGTGCTGCCGCTCGACCGCGTGCATTTCGTCGGCCAGCCCATCGCCCTCGTCGCCGCCGAGAGCGCCGAGCTCGCCGAGGACCTGGTCGAGCAGATCGAGCTGGAGATCGAGGCGGAGGACCCGGCGGTGGGCCTCGAAGCGGCACTTGCCCCGGGCGCGCCGCAGGTGCACGCGGTGGCGCCGGGCAACGTCATCCTCGAAGGCGCGATCCGGCCCGAGGGCTTCGCCGCCGCCATGGGCGCGGCCGCGCATGTGGTCGAGTTCGCCTTTCGCTCCCACCGCGTGAACGCGACGCCGCTCGAAGGGCGGGGCGGCTGCGCCGAATACGACCGCGCGACGGGGCGCGTGCGCCTCGCGGCCTCCTGCCAGATGCCGCACATGCTGCGTTCCGGCATCTGCGACCTGCTCGGCCTGCCGGAAGCCGACCTCCAGGTCATCGCGCCCGATGTCGGCGGCGGCTTCGGGCAGAAGATGGCGCTGTTCCCCGAATACCCGGCGCTGGTGTGGCTCGCGCGGGCGTATCGCGGCCGCTTCGCCTGGATCGAGGACCGCAACGAGAACCTGACGGCCTCGGCCCATTCGCGCGACCAGAAGCATGTCCTTCGCGCGGGCTTCGACGCGGAGGGGCGCATCCTGGCGCTGGAGGCCGACATCCTCGCCGATGTCGGCGCCTTCTCCTGCTATCCGGTGACGAGCGGCGTGGAGCCGCTGATGGCGCTGGCGGAGTATCCGGGACCGTACCGCCTCCCGGCCTATGCGGTGCGGGCGCGGGGCGTGCTGACCCACACCTGCCCCATGGCGCCCTATCGCGGCGTCTCCCGCCCCGTCATCACCTTCGGGATCGAGCGGCTGATGGACCGCGCGGCGGCGGCCACGGGCCTCGACCCCGTCGAGATCCGGCGCCGCAACCTGCACGCCGAATTCCCGGCGAAGAGCCCCACGGGCTTCGTCCTCGACGCGGCGAGCTACATCGAGGCGCTGGACGAGGCCGCGCGTCACCTCGACATCCCGGGCTTCCGCACGGCCCAGGCGGCGGCGCGGCGCGAGGGGCGCCATCTCGGCCTCGGCATCGCCGTGTTCAACGAGCGCACGGGCTACGGCACGCCGGCCTTCGCCGCCCGCTCCATGGAGATCGTGCCGGGCTACGAGGTGGTGGACATCGCCATGACGCCCACGGGCGAGGTCGAGGCGCGCATCGGTTCCTCCCCGCACGGGCAGGGGCTGCGCACCACGCTGGCGCAGATCATCGCCGACCGGCTGGGCGTCGAACCAGCGGCCATCCGCATCATCCATGGCGACACGGACCGCACGCCCTACGGTTGGGGCACCTTCGCCAGCCGCTCCCTCGTCATCGGGGGTGGGGCGTGCCAGGTGGCGGCGGACAAGCTGGCCGCGAAGCTGAAGCGCGCCGCCTCCCGCCTGCTGCAATGCGGGGAGGAGCAGGTGACGCTGCGCGACGGCGAGGCCGTGTCCGGCACCGGCGCCTCCGTCGCCTTGAAGGAGGTCGCGCGGATCGCGCATCAGCGGAGCGAGCTCGTCTCCGACAGCGTGGGGTTCAACCTGGCCGAGAGCGGCAGCTACGACCCGCCGGGCACCTTCTCGAACGCGTGCCACGCCTGCATCGTCGAGGTCGAGGCCGCGACGGGAGCGGTGCGGATCCTGCGCTACCTGGTCGTCGAGGATGCGGGGCGCATCATCAACCCGATGATCGCGGACGGGCAGGTGCGGGGCGGCATCGCCCAGGGCATCGCCAACGCGCTGCTCGAGGAGATCGTCTACGCGCCGGATGGCAACTGCCTCTCCGGCACGCTGGCCGACTACATCCCGCCGACCTGCGCCGAGATTCCCGCCATCGAGATCCACCACCTCGAGACCATCAGCCCGGCCACGCTGACCGGCGCGAAGGGGCTGGGGGAGGGGGGAACGATCGGCGCGCCGGCGGCGGTGTGCAACGCGATCAGCGATGCGCTCTCGTCCTTCGGGGTGGATGTCACCGAGTTTCCGGCCACGCCCCCACGCGTGAGGGCGCTGATCCGAGGGGCCATGATCAGGGGGAAGGCATGACGAAGCGGGAGGTGCGCTTCACCGTCAATGGCGAGGCCCGCGCCGTGCTGGTGGAGCCGCGGCGGACGCTGGGCGACACGCTGCGCGAGGATTGCGGCCTCACCGGCACGCATCTCGGCTGCGAGCACGGGGTCTGCGGCGCCTGCACGGTGATGGTGGACGGGCAGCCGGTGCGGTCCTGCCTGATGTTCGGCGTCCAGGCCGAGGGCGCCGAGATCCGCACCGTCGAGGGGCTGGCGGCGGCGGATGGCACGCTCAACCCGTTGCAGCGCGCCTTCTGGGAGAATCACGGGCTGCAATGCGGCTATTGCACGCCGGGCTTCCTGATGCTCGCGACCTGGCTGCTGGAGCGCGGCGAGCCCTTCGGCGAGGAGGAGATGCGCCACGTCCTCTCCTCCAATCTCTGCCGCTGCACCGGCTACCAGGGCATCCTCGACTCGGTGCGCCAGGCGGCGCGGGAGCTTGGCCAATGGACGGAATCGGCGCCCGGCTGAAGCGCGTCGAGGACGCGCCCCTGCTGCGCGGCGAGGGACGCTTCCTCGCCGATCTCAACCGCCCCGGGCAGCTGCACATGCGGGTGGTTCGCGCGGCGATGGCACATGGCGTGCTGCGGGGCGTGGACGCGGAAGCGGCGCGCGCGCTGCCGGGCGTGCACGCGGTGTGGACCGGCGCCGACGTCGCGGAGGTTCCGCCGATCAGCTTCCGCATGATGGGCCTCACCCATCTCGATCCCTATCGCCAGCCCATCCTGGCGCAGGATCGCGTGCGCTACGTGGGCGAGCCGGTCGCCGTCGTCTTCGCGGAAGACCCCTACGTGGCCGAGGACGCGGAGGAGCTGGTCTTCGCCGAGATCGAGCCGCTGCCGCCGATCCTCTCCGCGCTGGAGGAGCCGCGCGACTTCGACGCGCGCCACGGCACCGAGGCGGTCGTCCTGCGCAAGGGCTACGGCGATGTGGAGGCCGCCTTCGCCGCCGCCGCCCACGTCATCGAGCTGGAACTCGCCTGCGGGCGCCACTCGGGCGTGCCGATGGAGACGCGCGGCGCGCTCGCCTTCGTGGATGAGGGCGGCGTGCTGCGCATGCTGGGCGCGGCCAAGGTGCCGCATCACAACCGCCTGGCGCTGGCCCGCATGCTGGGGCTGGAGCCCGAGCGCATCCACCTGCACGAGGGCCATGTCGGCGGCGGCTTCGGCATCCGGGGCGAGCTGTACCCCGAGGACGCGCTGGCTTGCCTCGCGGCGCTGCGCCTCGGGCGGCCGGTGAAATGGGTGGAGGACCGGCGGGAGCACCTGCTGGCCGCCAACCACTCGCGCCAGCAGACGCACCGCATCCGCGCCGCGGTGGATGAGCGCGGCTTCGTGCTGGGCGTGGACAACGTCTTCTTCCACGACCAGGGCGGCTATGTCCGCACCCACGCGGTCACGGTGCCGGACCTCGCGGCCGCCATGCTGCCCGGGCCCTATGTCTGGCCGGCCTATCGCGTCGCCGGCCATGTCCGGCTGACGAGCAAGACGCCGGGCGGCACCTATCGCGCGCCGGGACGCTACGAGAGCTCCTTCGTGCGCGAGACGCTGATGGACGAGATCGCCCGGCGCCTCGGGAAGGATCCGGTGGAGATCCGGCGGGTCAACCTCATCCCGCGCGAGGCCATGCCCTTCGACCGGCGCATGGACACGCTCGGCACGCCGCTGCTCTACGATTCGGGCGACTACCACCTGCTGCTCGACAAGGCGCTGGCGCATTTCCGCTGGGACGAGCTGCAGGCCGGCCTCGCCGGCCGGCGCGCCGCGGGCGAGATGGTGGGGGCGGGGATGGGATTCTTCGTCGAGAAGAGCGGCCTCGGCCCCTTCGACGACGTGCGGATCACGCTCGACGGGCAGGGCAACGCCCTTCTCGTCACCGGGGCGGCCTCGATCGGGCAGGGGGTGGAGACCAGCCTCGCCCAGGTCCTGGCCGAGGTGCTGGGGGTCGAGGCCGCGCGGGTGCGCGTCGTCCACGGCCAGACCGACGCGATCTCCCGCGGGATGGGCGCCTTCGCCACGCGGGTGACGGTGATGACGGGCAACGCCATCCACATCGCCGGCACCAAGCTGCGGGCCCGGTTGCTGGCCCAGGCGGCGAAGCTGCTGCAACGCCCGGAAGCGGCGCTGGAGGCGCGCGGCGGGATGATCCGCGCCGCCGACGGCTCGGGCGCCGAGGCCTCGATCGGCACGGTGGTCGCCGCCATCCTGGCCGAGACGGGAGAGGAGGGGCTGACCGAGGAGGGCAGCTTCGAGGCCCATCACATGAGCTACCCCTACGGCATCCACATGGCCGTCGCGCGGGTGGATGCCGGCACGCGCGGCGTCGTGATCGAGCGGCTGATGGCCGCCTTCGACGTCGGCCGGGCGGTGAACCCCATGCTGGTCGAGGGGCAGATCGCCGGCGGCCTCGCCCAGGGGCTGGGCGGCGCCATCCTCGAGGAGTTCACCTATGACGCGGCGGGCCAGCCGCTCGCCGTCACCCTGGCGGACTACGCCATGCCGACCGCGAGCGAGGTGCCGCCGCCCGAGATCCTGCTGACGGAGGACGCGCCGAGCGGGATCGGCTTCCTCGGCCTCAAGGGCGCGGGGGAGGGGGGGACGACGGCGGTCGGGGCCGCCATCGCCAACGCCGTCTCGGCCGCAACGGGGCGGGTCGTGACGGCCCTGCCCATCACGCCCGGCCGGGTTCACCGGCTGATCGGGTAATCCCCCTTCACGCCGGTCGGATTCCGGGCCATCTGCCCCCCAAGGGAATGACCGCAAGCCAATAGCCGTTCGGGGGCCCGCGCATGATCTGGATTCCGCTCTGCCTGATGGGCGCCGCCCTGCTGCTCGCCCACGCGCAGGCCTGGGGGGTGGAGGGGACGACCGCGGGGCGGGAAGCGCCGGGCCTCGTCGTCGTCTTCGTCGTCTCGGCCGTGTGGTTCGTGGTGGCCCTGTTCTCGAGCTGGGATCCGGCGCCGGCGGCGGCCGCCATCAAGCAGGCCGCGCTCGACTGGGCGGCGCAGCATCCCTGGCGCGTGACGGCGGCGCTCGCCGCCCTCGGCACCGCGATCGGCTTCGTGGGCATGGGTCACGCCGCCCAGCGCGTCGTCACCATCCAGACCGACCCGGACGCCCCGCTCCAGAGCTTCACGGTGCCCGTGATGATCTCGGGGGCCGGCGCCGTCCTGGTCGCGCTCGCCTTCCTGCGCTGAACGGGCCAGTTTCGGCCCATGCAGACCAGCTTCACCGCCGAGCAGCTCCGCGATCCCGACACGGCGGAGAGCAACCGCATCCTGCGCACCTGCGTGCATTGCGGGATGTGCACCGCCACCTGCCCGACCTTCCTGCTGCTGGGCGACGAGCTGGATAGCCCCCGCGGGCGCATCTACCTGATCAAGGACATGCTCGAGCAGGGGCGCCCCGCGACCGAGCTCGAGGCGCGGCATGTGGATCGCTGCCTCTCCTGCCTCAGCTGCATGACGACCTGCCCTTCGGGCGTGAACTACATGCACCTCGTGGACCATGCGCGGCGCCACATCGAGGAGACCTACCAGCGCCCCTGGCCGGAGCGTGCGCTGCGCGCGGTGCTGGCGCGGGTGCTGCCGGACCCGAGGCTGTTCCGCCTCTCCCTGCTGGGGGCGCGGATCGGGCGGCCCTTCGCGAAGCTCATTCCGGGCCAGTCCATGACGGCGAAGCGGCTGCGCGCCATGCTGGCGCTGGCCCCCGCCAGCCTGCCGCCCGCGAGCCCGATGCAGGCGCCGCAGGTGCATCGAGCCGAGGGGGCGCGCCGGGGCCGCGTCGCGCTGCTCACCGGCTGCGCCCAGAAGGTGCTGAACCCCGCCATCAACGAGGCGACGATCCGCCTGCTGACGCGGATGGGGATCGAGGTCGTGATCACGGCCGAGCAGGGCTGCTGCGGCGCGCTGACCCATCACATGGGGCAGCATGATCCGGCGATGGCGGCGGCGCGGGCCAATATCCGCGCCTGGTCGCGGGAGGTCGCGGGCGAGGGGCTGGACGCCATCGTCATCAACGCCTCGGGCTGCGGCACCACGGTCAAGGATTACGGCTTCATGTTCCGCACCGAGACGGAGGCGGCCGATGCGGCGCGCGTCTCCGAGCTCGCGATGGACGTGACCGAGGTGCTGGCGAAGTTCGGCTACGCGCCCACGCGGGAGAAGCCGGGGCTGACGGTCGCCTACCACTCGGCCTGCTCGCTCCAGCATGGGCAGAAGATCACGGCCCTGCCCAAGCAGCTCCTGACGAAAGCGGGCTTCACCGTGCGCGAGCCGGCGGAGGCGCATATCTGCTGCGGCAGCGCGGGCACCTACAACCTGATGCAGCCCGAGATCGCGGCGAAGCTGCGGGAGCGCAAGCTCGCCAACCTCAACCTGACCCAGGCGGACCTGATCGCGGCCGGCAATATCGGCTGCATGACGCAGCTCGCGGGCGACGCGCTGCCGGTGGTCCACACGGTGGAGCTGCTGGACTGGATGGCGGGCGGGCCGAAGCCCGCGGGGGTTCCCGGCAACCCCGGCTGACCCGCGGCCGTTCATCCGCGCATGAGCAAGGACGAACGCCCGCTCGTGAAGGGCAACCACCTCCCAGCCTCGCCCGAGGTGACGGAAGGCGGGAAGGCGCCGTCCCCCGCCGAGGGTCACGGCCACCCGAAGCCCGCGACCTCGCGCGCCGAGGCCGAGGGCAACCCGACCGAGGGCACGAGCCGCGCGACCCAGGGCCAGGCGGAGAAGGACCACGCCGCCGGGATGGGCGCCGGCAAGCGACGGGGCGAAGCAGGCTAGAGAACGATCCGCGAAGGCGGCATCGCCGGAGCGGCGGATCGTCCTCTCAAAAGCGGCGGAGGCGCGATGCCGTGCTGCGGACTCACGCCGTGGCGCCCGCCTCCGTTCAAGCGGCGTGGACCATCCAGGTCACGCCGGAGCGGTCGCTCGCCAGGCCGAGAAGAAGGTCGCGCCGAGCGGCATCCGGACCGGCCTCTCGGCCGCGAGCGCCTCGAAGCCGCGCGTCGCGGCCGCCGCGTCCGGCAAGGTGAGGGAGAGCGCGACGCCGCGGTGTCCGCGCTGCCGGAGCAGCGCCCGTCCGCGAGCACAGCGCCGCGCCGCCGATGCGCAACGCGGCGTGCATGATCTTCGCCTCGCCGGCAGGCAGCAGCATGCCGGGCGGCGGTGGCTCGGGGCTGTCGCGATGCCGCAGGAGCATCGCGACGTCGGCGCCGAGCGCCTCCCGACAGAAGGCGATCGCCCCCTCCGCCCGGCCGTCCAGGACGAGGTCAGGCGAGAGGGTCATCCCGCCCGCCGGAAGGTCACCGACATCAGAGGCGTCCAGCTCCCGTCCGGGGCCTCGGCGAAGCTGCGCAGCAGGCGCGTGTCCTCGTCCTGCAGCTCCACCACGTCGCGGTAGCGGGCGGTGCCCTCGCCGGTCAGGGAGGGGCCCTCGTTGTCGAGGCTGAGCGTCATGCCATCCTCGGACAGGACGCCGTCATAGACGAACATGTGCCCCATCATCGAGCCGATCCAGCTGCCGCGGAACCGGCCACTCCGCGTGTCGAAGCCCATGGTGACGACGCAGCGCGCGGTGGTGCCGCCCGGCATGGTGCCGTCCATCTCCCCCATCACCCAGTAGCCGCCGAGGGGGCGAACGCTCTCCCGCCCGCTCGCCCGCATGGGCGTGCCGTCGGGGCCCGTGCACTCGCTCTCATAGGTCCAGTCGCCGAGGAGGCGGTGCAGCCAGCCATGGTCGGGCGAGAGGGGGGCCGCCATCGGACAGGCGAGCGTCTCGGGCGAGGCGGCATGGGCGCTCAGCCGGTCGAGCATCTCGCCCCAGCCCTTCACGAAGCCCATGGCGAGGTGCGCCTCCCGCATCTCGGCCGTCGGATGGCGCCACAGCACGCCGAGGCGGGTGCCGACAGGATCGGGCTCGACCGTGATGGTCACGGTGGCGCCGTCGAAGGGCCCGCCGCCCTGGCCGAGGGTGATGCGGCGGCCCGGCACGAATTCCTCGATGACGCCGTCGCAGGGATACTCCTTCCCGGTCGGGTCCCGCATCAGCACGTAGTGCCTTCCGCCCGCGCGCGGCTCCACCACGGCCTCGGGGTTGGTCATGCCGCGCGGCCCCCACCAGGCCTTGAGCTGATCGGCGTCGGTCCAGGCGGCGAAGACGCGCTCGGGCGCCGCGGGAATGCGGCGCGTGAGCGTGAGGTCGTGCGTGGCGGTGACGTGCGTGTCCATGGAAAGCCTCCCTCGGTGGTCGTTGTCGTGTCAGCCGGCGCCGAGAAGGGCGCCGAGCCGTTCGAGCGATTCCGTCCAGCCGCGCGTGTGGCGCGTGGCGGTGGCGGCATCGGCGAAGCGGTCATGGGTGAGGGTCACCTCCGTGCCCTCGGGCACGGGGCGGAGCCGCACGGTGACGCGCGAGACGCGCTCCGGCGTGCTGACCCAGTTCCAGGAGAAGACCAGGCGCGACGGCTCCTCGATCTCGGCGTAGAGGCCGGTGCATTCGTGGCGCTCGCCATTGTCCTCGCGCAGGACGACGCGGAAGCGGCCGCCGGGGCGGAGATCCGCCTCGGCGTGCTCGGCGCGGGTGTGGTGCGGGCCGAACCACAGCACCATCACCTCGGGGCGCGTCCAGGCGGCCCAGACGCGCTCCGGCGGGGCCTTCATCCGGCGGACGAGGGTGAGGCTCGTGGGGTCCGCGTTCACGCGTCGCGCTCCACCACGGCGGCGAGGCGATCGAGGCTCTCGGACCAGAAGCGCTGGTAACGGACGAGCCAGTTCATGGCGTCCTCCATGGGCGCGGGCGTCAGCCGGCAGGCGACGCGGCGGCCTTGGCGTTCCCGCGCGATGAGCCCGGCGCCCTCCAGCACGTCGAGATGCTTGCCCACGGCCGGCAGCGACATGGCGAAGGGGGCCGCGACCTCGCCGACGGAGAGCGCGTCCTGTTCCGCGAGGCGCGCGAGGATGGCGCGGCGGCTCGGGTCGGCGAGGGCGGCGAAGACCCGGTCCAGCGTCGCGGGCGATTGGATAACCATAAGGTTTAATATTCCGGACGCATGTGTCGGGTCAAGCCGAATCGTCCGGCCCGCTCCTGTTGACCCGCGCGGGCTGCGCCCTCAGCTTCCGGCGCAACGAGACCGGGGAAACGCCATGATCGCTCGACGCCTTCTGCTCACCGCACCCGCCCTCCTCGCCCTGCCGCGCGCCGGTGCGGCGCAGGCGGCCTGGCCCGACCGCCCGGTCGCGCTGGTCGTCGGCTTCCTGCCGGGCGGGTCGGTGGACATCGGCAGCCGCATCATGGCCGACCGCATGGCGCCGCGGATCGGGCCGCAGGCGCGCATCATCGTCGAGAACCGGCCCGGCGCCGGCGGCTCGCTCGCGGCCGAGCACGTGGCGCGGCAGCCGGCGGACGGCCACGTCATCACGATGAGCAGCGCGTCGTCGCACGCGACGAACCCGGCCGCCTTCCCGGACACCATCCGCTACAACCCGGTCGAGGACTTTTCCCACATCGCGATCCTCGGCGGGGGGCCGATGGTGCTGGCCGTCCCGGGGACCTCGCCGCACCGGACCGTGGCGGAGCTGGTGACGGCGGCCAAGGCGGCGCGGGCGCCGCTGCTGTGGGGCACGAGCGGCTCGGGCGGCATCGGCCACATGACGGGGGAGCTGTTCGCGCACCGCACCGGCTTCCGCGGCGAGTTCGTGCCCTATCGCGGCGGCTCGGCCGTGCTCGAGGCCATGCGGAAGGCGGAGATCGACTTCTCGGTCGAGGTGCTGGCGAGCGCGCTGCCGCATCTGCGCGATGGCTCGTCCCGCGCGCTCGCGGTGTCCTCGCCCACGCGCCACCCGACGCTGCCCGAGGTGCCCACCTTGCAGGAGAGCGGCGTGGCGGGCTTCGACATCGTGACCTGGAACGTGCTGCAGGGCCCGCGCGGCATTCCGGAGCCGGTGCTGGCGCGGCTGAACCGTGCGGCGCTGGAGGCGATGGCCGAGCCCGACACGCGACGGCGCCTGACGGCCGCGGGCATCGACCCGGCGGAGCCCAGCACGCCCGAGACGACCCGCGCCTTCATCGCGGGCGAGGTGGCGAAGTTCCAGGGCATCGTCCGGGAGACGGGGCTGCGCTTCACCCGCGGCTGACGCAGCGGGGCCCTGATCGGGGCGCGAGGCACGGTGTGGGCGAGGCCCGCTTCACCGCCCGCCCGCGCGGGGACCGGACGCGCGCGCCCGGCGGCCCGGATGCCCCGGGGATCGCACACCGGCCCGCATCCGGTCGGTGAGCGAGGCAGCGCGCCCTCGCTCCAGGGCCCGCCCCGATGCCCCGCAATGGCTTCGCCGCGCGGACGGCGTCACCCGCCGGGACCGGCGCAGCGCCGGCGGACGGCCCGGACCGGCCGCATCCGCCGATGCGACCCGGGGCCCCGCCGAGGCTTTCCGCCGGACGCGGCGCAGCGGAGCGGCGCGGAAAACGCCGGCGGGGATCACTCCACGCGGATGTTCTGCGCGCGGATGATCTCGCCCCAGCGGGCGCGCTCGGCGACGGTGCGGGCAGCGAAGGCGCCGGGCGCGTTGTCGAGGTAGACGAGGCCCTGCTCGGCCAGGAAGCGCTGCGTCTCCGGCAGGGCCGCGACGCGCACGTATTCGGCGTGCAGGCGCCCGATGACGGGCGCCGGCGTGCCGGCGGGGGCGATGACGCCGTACCAGGTGGAGACGTCGATGTCGGGGTAGCCGCTCTCCATCAGCGTCGGCACCTCGGGGAATTGCGGCACGCGCGTCGGCGTGGTGACGGCGAGCGCGCGGACCTGGCCCTCGCGGATGGGCGTCATCATCAGGGGCAGGGTGTCGAACATCGCCTGGATGTCCCCGCGCAGCATGGCCGGCAGGCTCTCATTCGTGCCGCGGAAGGGCAGGTGCTCCATGGCGATGCCGTCGCGCTGCCTGAACATCTCGAAGATCAGGTGCTGGGCGGTGCCGACGCCGACCGACGCGTAGTTGGAGCGGCCGGGCCGGGCGCGCACCCAGGCGATCAGCTCGGCGACGGAGCGGACCGGCACGTCGTTCGCGACGACGAGGACCAGGGGGGAGGCCGCGAACATCACGACGGGAACGAGGTCCCGCGCGGCGTCGTAGGGGATGTCGCGGAAGAGATGCGGGAAGATTGTGAGCGGGCCGAGATTGCCCATGCCGATCGTGTGGCCGTCGGGCGCCGCGCGCGCCACGTCGGCGACCCCGATCCGGCCGCCCGCGCCGGAGCGGAAGTCGTTGACGATGGGCTGGCCGAGCGCCGGCGCCACGCGGTCGTTGAAGAAGCGGGCGACGAGGTCGTTGAGGCCGCCCGGCGGCCAGGGGACGACGAAGCGGACCGGGCGCGTGGGCCAGGCGGCGCCGGAGGCCGGCTGTGCCGCGGCGGACGGGGCGAGGCCGAGGGCCGGGGCGGCGAGGAGGAGGTTGCGGCGCAGCATGGGGCCGAAGCTTGGCCCGACGCGCCGCTTCCCGGGAAGCCCTGGTCGGGCGCAGGATGCGGCGCATGAGCACGCACCTCTCCCCCATCGGCGGCCGGGCCGCCTGGACCGGCGCCGAGATGGCGGCCGATCCCTCCTGGATCATGGCCTTGCCGCCGGGCGCCAAGGCCGAGATCGCCGCGGCGCTGGCGGGCCTCGGGGACACGCCGGTCGGGCGGTTCGACGCCTCCGGCTTTCCGCTGCCCGGGACGGCGCCGTTCCTCGCCCGTGTCGCGCGGGAACTGGAGGAGGGCCGGGGCCTGGTGCGGCTGACGGGGCTCGACCCCGCGGATTACGGCGCGGCCGACCTGAAGCGCGTCTTCTGGGGGCTGATGTGCCATCTTGGCACGCCGCTGCCGCAGAACACGATGGGCGAGATCCTGGCGGAGGTGACCGACGAGACCGGGACGGGCACGGCCGTTTCGAGCGGCTCGGCGCGCAACCGCAGCCGCTCGACGGGGCCGCTGCGCTTCCACACCGACAAGTGCGACCTGCTGTGCCTGCTGTGTGCCTCCAACGGGATCGCGGGCGGCGTCTCGCGCATCGTCTCGACGGTCGCGATCCAGGACGCGATGGCGGCGCGGCGGCCCGATCTGCTCGCGGTGCTGTACCAGGATTTCTGGCGCGCGCGGCCGGCGGACGAGGAGGGGGAGGGGATGGCGAGCCGGCCCTTCCCGATGCCGGTCTTCTCGCGCGGGCCGACGGGCGCGTTCACGAGCCAGTACAGCCGCACCTACGTGGAGATGGCGCAGGGCTCGCCGGGCGTGCCGCCGCTGACGCCGCAGCAGGTCGAGGCGATGGACATGCTGGCCGCGCTGGCCGACGAGCTGTGCGTGGAGATGCCCTTCGAGCCGGGCCAGATCCAGCTGATGAACCAGCACGTCACCTATCACGGGCGCACGGCCTATGCGGACGACGCGACGCACGGGGCGAAGCGCAACCTGCTGCGGATCTGGCTCGCCAGCCCGCTGAGCCGTGCCTTGCCGGCCGGACATGCGGCGCAGTGGGGCGACGTGCGCGCGGGCGCGCTGCGGGGCGGCGCCATGCCGGGGAAGAGCGCGCTCGCGGCCTGAGGGACCGGGCGCGACGGTGAGGAGGCGTCTCCCCGCGGGCGGGTGAGCGCGGCGGCCGCCCGCCGCGCGGCTGATGACCCTCCCCGCCCTCCGGGGGGAGGGCGCCTCAGCCCGGGGTGACGTAGCCCCAGGCGTGCAGGCTGCGATGGCGCGCCGGTCCGCCGCGCGCCGCGTAGTCCCGCTGGATGGCGGCGACGCCGTCCTGGTCGAGGGCGGCGCGCCGCGGCTCCACGCCGTAGACCTCGGCCGCGTTGCCGCCGAGGATCGCGGACTTCAGCGGCCCATCGGCCTCGCCCAGCTCCGGCAGGCCGAGGCGGCGGCGCAGATCCGGCGGCATCTCGAGGCGCCGCAGGGCCTCGATCTGCCATTGCGGGCTGCCATACCAGACGCTGTCGGTGCCCCACAGCACGCGGTCGGCGCCGAGGCCCTTCGCCAGCGTCCCGATCATGCCGGCCGCGAGCCGCGGATTGGCGATCACGACGCCGCCGAACACGGCGCCGACATCCGCCCAGACATTCCGCACGCCGTACCGCTCCGGAATGGCGGCGAGGTCGGTCAGCCACTCCATCTGGCCCGTCGCCTCGAACAGGGCGCTCGCCTGGTCGGGCGGGCTGTTGCGGTAGGCCGCGTGGTAGATGAGGAACCGGATGTCCGGCCAGTCGCGCGCCGCCTTCGCCACGTCGGCGACGCCGGCGAACGGCTCGAGCCGCGGGTTGCGCTGGGCGGCCGCGGGCGGGAACAGGCCCTTGTGGATGGCGACCGTCGTGATCCCGGCGCGGCGGATGCGCTCGTAGAAGGGATACATCAGCCGCTCGTCGTCGAGCCGCCAGGGATAGGCGCTCTGGTGCTGGTGGGTGTTGTCGCCGATCGTGTAGCCCTTCCAGGCGTCCGGCCGGTCCTGCTCGATCGTGCGTTCGACCTCGTCCATCCAGCCGGGCTGGCCGGGCGTGAACACCGACTGGGTGAGCAGGCGCCGCGTGCCGGCCGCGCCGTTGATCCTGGCCCGGGCGTCGCGCTTCATCTGGTTGGTGAGGAACCAGTCCTCCGGACGGTCCGAAGGCGCGCCCGAGAGAACGGCGACCGCCGTGTCGCTGTCGAGGAACATCTCCTTCACGTAGTTGTCGAACTTCAGGTCCATCTCGGTCGCCGGCGCGGCGGCGAGCGCCGGGTTCCAGCCCTGCCGCCCCGCGAGGTTGCGCAGGTTCAGGAAGCGCCGCAGCGCGGGTGGCAGCGGGTCCCGCAGGAAATGCGTGTGGACGTCCATCACGAACTGCCCGGCGAAGCGGACCGCGCGCGCGGCCGCCATGTCCGGCATGGCGGCTTCGGCCCGCGTGACGCCGAAGACCGGGCCATGCACCTCGTTCAGCGCGACGAACGCGGCGGCGAGGCCGGCGCCGCTGCGCAGGAAGCCGCGGCGCGACAGGCCCTGGCGCGGCGCTTCCTCCGCCGCGATCTCCTGCACGATGCGGGCGACGCGCCGTTGGCGCGCGGTCGCCGGTGCCGGCACGAATTCGCCGTTGGACACGACCTGCATGGGAATGGGGAGCGCCGGCAGGCCCTCGGCCGGGCGCATGGCGGCGATGTCGTCGTCGGTGATGAGGAGGGACAAGGGCGGACGCTCCGTTCGGCGTGGCCCCGGCAGCCGGCACGCTAGTCCAGCGAGCCGGCCCGGGGGAACACCGAAGATCGGCCGCCGCGCCGCAAGTCGGGGTCGTCCGGCCGGCCGAAGCTCGGCGCGCCGCCCTCAGCCGCCCAGCAGCACGCGGGCCCGCGCGACCTCGGCGGCGGCGCCGCGCACCACGACCAGGGCATCCCCGCCGCGCAGCGCCTCGGCGAAGGCCTCGGCCTCGGCGTGGCTCAGCCCGTGGTCAGTGAGCTGCCCGATCAGGCCTCCGAGCGCCGCGCCCGCCCCGGCACCGAGGAGGCCGGCCACCATCCAGCCCACGGCGATCACCGGGGCGAGGCCGGGCAGGGCGACGATTCCCGCCCCGGCCAGGACGCCCGCCGTGCCCCCGAAGAAGCCGCCGAGCGTCGCGCCATGGGCGGCGCCGTGGTGGTCGAGCACGTCGTCGGCGACGCGCTCGACATCCTGGCGGTCGGCCCGCGGATCGTTGCCGACGATGGCGATGTCGCCGCGCGGGATCCCGGCGGCCTCGAGCCGTGCGGCCGCGTCCGCCGCATCTTCGAAGCGCGGATAGAGTTGAGCTGCGATCCTCATGGGCTTGCCCCCGGGGTGACGGTCCGGGGGCAGCCTGCCGGTGCGGCCGGGTCCTGACATTGACCTGGGTCAGGACCGGCCGCCACGCGGTCAGATGTTGCGGCGCGTCGGATCCGTCCCGCCGGCGCCGCCCGGGGGCAGCGGCGCCGTGGGCGACACGTCGTTGTCGACTTCCACCTCCGTCCGCCGGACGGTGTCGCGCACGGTCTCGGTGCGCTCGCTCGCTTCCTTCTGCAGGCGCAGCTCCTCGGTCACGCGCGCCTCCTTCGCGATGACGGCCTCCTCCGAGGTTTCCGTGGCCTCGACGGTGCGCTCCCGGAAGAGGCGGTCGGCGTCGGTCACCGGGCGGTCCACCGCGTGACGGTCCACGCGCACGTGCTCCTCGCGCAGCCGCACCTGTTCCTCGACCGGCGTCTCGACGACATAGGTGCGCACCCGCACCCGGCCGTGCGTCACCTCGCGCTTGCCGACGCGCAGGCGCTCCTCCACCACCGGGATGGCCTCGTCGTCGCGGCCGGCGCCGCCCGCCGCCGAGCCCGTCCCGGCGCCGGAGATGTTCGTGCCGAGCGCGTCGTCCACCCCGCGCGACAGCGCGGTGCCGGGCTCGCCCTGGTCGCCGGGCGTCATGGCGGCCGAGGCGTCCGACGCGGCCGAGTGGTCGGAGCCGAAGCCGGACCGCCCGGTCCCACCCGTCTCGTTCCCGGGACGGGCGCCGCTGAGATTGGTGCCGAGCGCGTCGTCGATCCCCCGGGAGAGCATCGTGCCGCGCTCTCCCTGGTCACCGGGCGTGAGCGCCGCGTCGAGGTCCGACGTGCCATGGCCCGCGCCCAGGCCGGTGCCGCGCTCGTGCTCCGGCCGCGCGCCGCTCATGTTCGTGCCGAGCGCGTCGTCCGTGCCGCGGCTCAGCATGGTGCCGGGCGGGTCGGCCGGGCTGCCGTGCAGGCGGCCGCGCTCGCCGAGGGCCGGGCCGCCGCCGAGGACGGCGTCGCCGCCATAGGTCGAGAAGCCCGTCCAGCCGGAGGACCGCCAGCCCTGCTCGCGCTCGTCGAGGTCCCAGGCGCCGTGGCTCTCGAGCAGATCCATCGCGGGCTCGAGCTGCGCCTCCTCGACGCTCGCGGAGACGATGGCGGCGCCCCGGCTCACCGCCTCGGCGAAGAGATGCCGGTCGGCGTCGGGGATGTGGTGCCGCCCGAGCGAGCCCCAGAGCGAATCGCCCGTGTTCTGGTCGTAGACGTCGGCGCGCGGGATGCCGAACCGGAAGACGAGGGCTTCCGCCGCGCGCTCCGCCGCATCCCGGCTGTCGAAGGCGGCGGTGATGGTCCGTTGCATGATGGTGTTTCCTTCCTCGTGTGGAGAGCTCAGGCCGGATCGCGCGAAACCTCGGCACGCTGCCGGCGCAACGTGACGGTGTGCTCGACCACCTCCTCGGTGGCGCTCGGCCGCAGCCGCACCTCCTCGCGCAGGACGAGCCGCCGCTCGACGACCAGCACCTCCTCGAGCACGGGAACGACGTAGGTGCCGTCGGGATCGTGCCGGGGCACGGGGATGGGCTCGCCGGGCGCCAGCTCGCGTCCCACCGGCACGCGCTCGACCTCGACCGCGTCGCGGCGCAGGGTTTGCGCGACGCGCTCCTCCGCCGTCTCGGTGCGGAGGGCGATGCGCACGCGACCTGTCTCGCGCACGCGCTTGCCGATGCGGGCGAACTCCCGCAGCAGCGGGACCGTCATCACACCGTCATCGTCGAAGCTGTCGTCCATTCGCTCCCCGCGACGCGAGCACCGCGGGAGAACGGGCCGCGCCGAACCGGGTTGCCGCTGTCGGCCGAGGCCTTGGCCAAGGCCAGGCTGAGGGCCATGTTCCGGGGCGGAGGAGCACCGCCCATGACCATCCTGAACCCGACGCTGAACGACCTCGGCGAGAATGCGCGCCTCGCCTCGGTCGGCTTGCTGAACGCGGCCCTCGCCGACCTGACGGATCTCTCCAACGCCGCGCGCATGGCGCACTGGACGGTGCGCGGGCCGCATTTCGCCGCGCTGCACGAGCTGTTCGGCAAGTTCTACGCGGACCTCGGAGGCGAGATCGACGACGTGGCCGAGCGCGTGGTGCAGCTCGGCGGCACGCCCGATGGCACGACGCAGGCGGTCGGCGCGCGCACGCGTCTTCCCGCCTACGACGCGACGCTGCGCGACGGCATCGCGCATTGCCGCGCGCTGGCGGAGCGCTACGCGGCCCTCGCGCGGACGACCCGCGCCGCCGTGGATGAGGCCGCGGCTGCCGGCGATGCGGACACCGCCGACCTCCTGACCGGCACCTCGCGGCTGCTCGACAAGGCGCTGTGGATGCTGGAGGCGCATCTCGCCTGAAGCGGCGTCGCCGCGGCTGCCGCGCGTCCGCGCCCGGCTCGCGATCCCGGCGGCGCGGCCGGGCCGTCCATCCCGGACCGGATGCCGGGCGCCTCAACGCCTGTTCGGGGGGCGGCGGCACCGCGCCGCGACGCGGACGGGAGGGTCCCGGACCGGCGCGGCGCGCCGTCCCGGACGTTGAGGCGCGCCAGATCCGGCGGCGGCGCGAGGCCTGGACCAACCGCCCCCGCCTTCGCGCCCGCGGATTACAGGATGCGGGCCTCGAAAGGCGGCAGGAGGTCGGGGGCCTCGAATTCGAGGACCCAGAGGTCGGGGTCGCGCTTCACCTGGCGCTCGACATAGGCGTTGGCCACGTCCTCGGCGACCGCGGCGGGCCCGGTGCCGCGCATCCAGGCCGGGCGCCCTTCGGCGTCGCGGGCCTGGGACAGCACCGTGAAGCCCTCGCGCCCGTGCAGCACGCAGAGGAAGCCGCCCGAATCCGGGTCGCCCCGGCGCAGCACCGCCCCCGGCCGGCCCATCGTGTCCGAGAGCCTGAGCGCCATCGAGGCCCAGATATGCGCCTTCACCTTCGCGTCCATGCCGGACCGGGTAGGCTGGCGCGACGCTTGCCGCAAGCGCCGGCGCGCCGCACATAGCGCCGAAACCCGGAGAGATTCATGGACCCCGACAAGCTCTCGCCAGACAAGCTCTCCCCTGGGCAGCGGGCCTATGAGGCGAAGCGCGCCGCCAAGGCCGGCATGACCCTCGAGGCCTGGCTGCGCGACAAGGAGAAGCGCGCCCGCGCCGAACTGGCCGAGCAGGCCAAGGCCACGAAGGCCGAGCCGGCGGCGACCAAGAAGCCCGGCTTCTTCGCCCGCCTCCTCGAGAAGGCGCAGAAGCCGCTTTGAGGCCCGACGAGGCGATCCGCCCGACGCCGGAGGACGAGCCCCGCCTCGGCACCGAGCACCTGCCGCGCGCCGACATCGCCGTGCTGGAGCAGTCCCAGCCGCGCCTGGTGGACGCCGCGCTCCGCGGCCCCGTCATCCTGACGCGCCACGGGCGTGACGCCTTCGTCCTGCTGCCGGTGGACATGTTCTCGCGCCTCGCGCGCGATGCCGAGGCGCGGCGCCTCAAGGGCCCGCCGGTCATCGAGGGCCAGCCCGGCGAGGGTTGAGCCGGCAACCGGCACCCCTCGGGGGGACTTACGCCTCCACCCCTTCGGAGGCTTCGTCTTGACCGCCCTTTCCCTGCCCGGCCGCGGACCCATCTGCCCGGGATGAGCGCGCCCCACCTCAACCGCATCGCGACCGCGGTGCCGCGCCACGAGATTCATTCCGCCTTCCGCGCCTTCGCCGCCCGCCGCCTCGACGAGCAGCGGAGCCGCACCGCCTTCGCCCGCCTCGCCGAGAAGTCGCAGATCGAGCGGCGCCACTCCGTCCTCGAGGGCCTGCCGGATGGCCGCGGCACGGCCTGCGGCTTCTACCGCGAGGACCGCTTTCCCGGCACCGGCGCGCGCATGGCCCGCTACGAGGCCGAGGCGCCGGCGCTCGCCGAGGAGGCGTGCCTCGCCCTCGGGCTGGAGGAGGAGGGCCGGTGCGTCACTCACCTCATCCTCGCGACCTGCACCGGCTTCGCCGCCCCCGGCCTCGACCACTGGCTGATCCGGCGCTTCGGCCTGCCGCCCGGCGTCGAGCGCAGCGTGGTGGGGTTCATGGGGTGCCAGGCGGCGATCAACGCGCTGAAGCTCGCCTGGCACATCTCGCGCTCCGACGCGAAGGCCCGCGTCCTGGTGGTGAACCTGGAGCTGTGCTCGCTGCACCTGCAGCCCTCCTCGGAGATGGAGCAGCTGCTGTGCTTCCTGCTCTTCGCCGATGGGTGCAGCGCGGCCCTGGTCAGCCGGGAGGAGGCGGGGCTGCGGATGGACGGGTTCCACGCCGCCCTGGTCGCCCACGCGGCCGACCAGATCACCTGGCGCATCGCCGACAGCGGCTTCGACATGACGCTCTCGGGCCTCGTGCCGCTGACGCTGGCCCGCGCCCTGCCCGACCAGGCGGAGGCGATCCTGGGCGGCATCGCGCCCGCCGACGTGGCGCTCTGGGCCGTGCACCCGGGCGGGCGCTCGGTGCTCGACGCCGTCGCGCACGGCATGGGGATCGAGCCGGCGAGGCTCGCGACCAGCCGCGCCGTCCTGCGGGAGCACGGCAACATGTCGTCCGCCACCGTCATGTTCGTCCTCGAGCGCATGATGCGCGACGCGGCACCCGGCGCGCCGGGCGTGGCGCTCGCCTTCGGGCCCGGTCTCTCGGCCGAGGCGATGCGCTTCGTGGCGGTGTGAGGGGCCGCGCGATGCTCCGCGAACGCTCCCGCGCCGAGGAATGGATGGACGCGGCCGATGCGACCGAGCCCGCCTTCCAGGGCGCGCTGCGCGACCTCGCGCGCATCAACCGGATGAGCCTCGCCTACAGGCCCGTGCTGTCCTGGCTCGACCGCGTGGTGGCGACGCATCAGCTCGACCGGCTCTCGGTGCTCGATGTCGGGGCGGGCGGCGGGGACATGCTGGCGCGCATCGCCGGCTGGGGCGAGCGGCGGGGCATCCCGGTGGCGCTGACCGGCCTGGACCGCAGCCCCTGGGCGGGTCGCCACGCCGCGGCCCAGGGCGTGACGGCGCGCTGGATCACGGCGGACCTGTTCGACTGCGCCGGGCGCTTCGACGTGGTGCTGTGCAGCCTCTTCGCGCATCACCTCGACGACGCGACGCTGGTGCGGTTCCTCCACTGGCTGGAGGCGCGGGCGCGCTGGGGCTGGCTGATCTCCGACCTGCACCGGCACTGGCTGCCCTGGGGCGTCGTCTGGGGCGCGGTGCGCGCGCTCCGGATGGACCCGATGGTGATCCACGACAGCACCGTCTCCATCGCCCGCGGCTTCGTCCGCGCCGATTGGGAGCGGCTCCTCGCCGACGCCGGGGTGGCGGCCGGGATCCGCTGGGCCTTTCCCTTCCGCTGGCAGGTGGGCGTGATCCGGTGACGGAGGTCGCGGTGATCGGCGGCGGCCCGGGCGGCTGCGCGGCGGCCATCGCCCTGGCCCGGGCCGGGCGGCGCGTGACCCTGTTCGAGCGCGACGCCGAACCGCGCGAGAGCGTCTGCGGCGAGTTCCTGGGCGGCGACGCGGCGGCGGCGCTGCGGACGCTCAGCCTCGATCCCGCTGCGCTGGGTGCCGTGCCGCTGTCGTCCTGCCGGGTGGCGGCGGGCGGCTTCGAGGCGGCTTCCCCGCTGCCCTTCGCGGCGTTCGGCCTCTCGCGCCGCGTGCTGGACGGCGGCCTGCGGGAGGCCGCGCGGGCGGCGGGCGTCGCGGTCGTCGCGGGCGTTCCGGTGC
>JAIEOO010000196.1 GCA_019750475.1 Acetobacteraceae bacterium
GGACGCGGCCGCCGCTGCCGCCGCGCCCGGCACCGGCGCTGGAGCCGCGGGCGCCCGCGTCCGGGCGGCCCAGCATCCACGAGCACGACGCCAAGCGCCTGCTCGCCGCGGCGGGCGTCCCCGTGCCGCCCGAGCGGCTGGTGACGACGCTCGCGGCGGCGCGCGAGGCGGCGGCGGCGCTGGGCTGGCCGGTGGTGCTGAAGGCCGTTTCCGACGCCATCCCGCACAAGACGGAGCACGACCTCGTCGAGCTGGATCTGCGCGATCCCACTGCGCTCGACGCCGCCTGGGCGCGGCTGGCGGCGCGGCTCGAAGGCCTGCCGCCCATCGCGGGGATGCTGGTGCAGCCCATGCTGCGCGGGGGCGTGGAGGTCATCGCCGGCGTGAAGCGCCACGCCGGCATCGGCATGGTGATGGCCTTCGGCCTGGGCGGAACGCTGGTGGAGCTGCTGGGCCAGGTGGCGTTCCGCAAGCTGCCGCTGCGCCAGGGCGAGGCGGAGGAGATGATCGCCGGGCTGCCGCTCGCCGCCGCGCTGCTCGCCGGGGTGCGCGGCGCGCCGCCGGCCGACGTGCCGGCGCTCGCCGCCGCGCTCTGCGCGATCTCCGATTTCGCCGTCGTCAACGCCAGCTGGATCGCGGAGCTGGACGTGAACCCCATCAAGGTCTTCCCGCGCGGACAGGGCTGCCTGGCCCTCGACGCGCTCATCACCCCGGAATCGCCATGAGCCAGATGCATCTCGGCCTCTTCGTCCTCGGCACGGGGCATCACGTCGCGGGCTGGCGCATGCCGGGGGCGGAAGCGGGCGCGGAGAATTTTCCGCTCATCCAGCGCATCGCCCGGACGGCCGAGCGCGGGAAGTTCGACTTCGTGTTCTTCGCCGACGCGCTGAACGCCGCGCCGGGGATGCATCCCTCCGTGCTGGTGCGGCTCGAGCCGCTGACGCTGCTCGCGGCGCTCGCCGCGACGACCACGCATATCGGCCTCGCGGCCACCTGCTCCACCACCTACACCGAGCCCTACAACCTGGCGCGCTACTTCGCCTCGCTCGACCACATCAGCGGCGGGCGGGCGGCGTGGAACGTGGTGACCGGCGCCTTCGCCGAGGCCGCCCACAATTTCGGCCGCATGGCGCACCCGCCGCATGAGGAGCGCTACGCCATCGCCGCCGAGTTCGTGAAGGTGGTGCGCGGCCTGTGGGACAGCTGGGAGGACGGGGCGATCGTGATGGACCGCGCCGGCGGCCGGTTCGCGGACGCCTCGAAGCTGCATGTGCTGGGCCATGACGGGCCGCATTTCGCGGTGAAGGGGCCGCTCAACATGTCGCGGCCGCCGCAGGGGCATCCCGTGCTGATCCAGGCCGGTGCCTCCGACACGGGGCGGGACCTCGCGGCCGCGATCGCCGAGATCGTCTTCGCCGTGCAGCAGGACCAGGACTCGTCGCGCGCCTTCGCCGAGGACATCCGGGCGCGCGCGGCGCGGATGGGGCGGGACCCGCGGCATGTGAAGATCATGCCGGGCGTCAGCCCCATCCTCGGCGGCAGCGTGGCCGAGGCGCGGGCGAAGCTCGACCAACTCGGCGAGTTCCTCGATCCCGTCGCGGCGCTGCGCGTGCTGTCGGAGCGGCTGGGGACGGACCTGACGCCCTACGACCTCGACGGGCCGGTGCCGGAGCTGCCGGAATCCACCATCATGCGCGGCCACGCCGCGATCCTGACGGCGCTGGCGCGGCGCGAGAAGCTGACGCTGCGGCAGTTGCGCAACGTGGCCGCCGGGGCGATGGGGCACCGGCTGCTGCTCGGCACGCCGGAGATGGTGGCCGATGATCTGGAAACCTGGTTCCGCGCCGGCGCGGCGGACGGCTTCAACATCATGCCGCCCTGGTTCCCCGGCGCCTTCGACGACTTCGTGAACGAGGTGGTCCCCATCCTGCAGAAGCGCGGGCTGTTCCGGCAGGATTACGCGGGGCGGACGCTGCGCGACCATCTCGGCCTGCCGCGCCCGCCGCACCCGGCGAGCCTCACGGCGACTTGAACACCATCCACTTGCCCGCCTCGGCGGCGGCGAAGAGATCGGCCAGCGCGGCGTTCACGGCCGCCGGTTCCTCGGTGGTGATGGTGTGGCCGGCGCGCGGGATGATCTGCAGCGCCGCCGTCGGGACGGTGCGCTTGAGGAAGACGCTGCCGTCGAGGCAGGGCGCGTCCTCGTCGCCCAGCAGGACCAGCAGCGGCGGGACGAAGCGCTTCAGCTCGGCCTCCAGCTCCCACAGGGTCGGGCGCTTCATCTGCAGGTTCAGCATGGTCATGGCCGAGCCATGGCCGGAATGCTCGGCCAGCATCCGCACGAACTCGGCGAAGCCGCGCGGATCCTTCGCCTTGAAGGAGAGGCGCATGGGGAAATGCGCGTAGGCCTCGGCGGCCTCGTCCATCGGCTTCTCGGCGAAGAGGGCGGCGATGCTGCGGCAGGCCTCGGCCGCGGCGTCGCGCTCGGCCGGGCTCGACCCCCAGCCGCAGCCGAGCGCCGCGACGGAGAGGCAACGTTCCGGATGGCGCAGCCCGACATGCAGCGCCGTGTAGGCGCCCATGGAGTGGCCCACGACATGCGCGCGCCCGATGCCGAGCGCGTCGAGGATGGCGACGACGTCGAGGCGCGCGATGTCCTGCCCGTAGCGCTCCGGCGCCTCCGGCACCTCGGAGGGCGGGTAGCCGCGGGCCGAGAAGGCGATGCAGCGATGCGAGCGCGAGAAGTGCCGCAGCTGCGCCTCCCAGCTGCGCAGGTCGCCGGCGAATTCGTGGATGAAGATGACGGGCGTGCCGCTGCCCGCCTCCTCATAGGCGAGGCGGGTCCCGTCGTGGCTGGTGATGTTCGGCATGGCGCGCCCTCCCGTCGCGTTGAGTGTGGATCAACGCTACGCCGTGGCGCGGATGCCGCAAGGGCTCAGCGCAGCGGGTTGTCGCGGATGGAGGGGGCGCCCTTCTGCTGATGGAGCCGGCCGAAATGGTGCTCCAGCAGGCGTTCCAGCTTGTCCGCGGCACCTTCCCACGCCTCCTCGAGGGAGGAGCCGTGATGGGTGACGGCGACCGGCGCGCCGCCGCGCGGCCGGGCCTCGATCATGCAGCGCTTGTCGCGCTCTCCGCCCTTGGCCTGGTTCTCGTCGGTCAGGTGGATCTCGACGCGGGTGAGGTCCTCGGCGAAGCGGTCGAGCGAGGCGCGCACCTCGGCCTCCACCTTGGCGCGGAGGCTCTCGGTGCCCGGCACGCCGTCATCGGTGTTGAATTGCACTTGCATGGGCGCTGGAACGCCCGCGGGCGGGACGGGTTGACCCGGCGCGGGCGCGGCCCGACCCTGCCGGCAGGGTAGGGAAAACGCCGCCATGGATTTGCGTGACACGCTGAGGGGCCGCCTGCGCCTGCCGCTGATCGGCTCGCCGCTCTTCATCATCTCGGTGCCGGACCTCGTGGTGGAGCAGTGCCGGGCCGGCATCATCGGCTCCATGCCGACGCTGAACGCCCGCCCGGTCGAGCAACTGGACGAATGGCTGCACGAGATCCGGGAGCGGCTGGCGGCGCATGACGCGGCCAACCCGGACCGGCCGGCCGCGCCCTTCGCCATGAACCTGATCGTCCACAAGTCGAATGACCGGCTGGACCAGGACCTGGCGCTGGTGGTGAAGCACAAGGTGCCGCTCGTCATCACCAGCCTCGGCGCGCGCCCCGAGGTGAACGAGGCCGTGCATTCCTATGGCGGCCACGTGCTGCACGACGTCATCAACCAGGTCTTCGCCCACAAGGCGATCGAGAAGGGGGCGGACGGCCTCGTCCTCGTGGCCTCGGGCGCGGGCGGCCATGCGGGCGCGCAATCGCCCTTCGCCCTGCTGCAGGAGACGCGGACCTGGTTCGACGGGCCGCTCGCGCTCTCGGGCTCCATCGCGCATGGGCGCTCGATCCTTGCGGCCGAGGCGATGGGCGCGGATTTCGCCTATATGGGCACCGCCTTCATCGCCACGGAGGAAGCCCGCGCGGTGGACGACTACAAGCGCATGATCACCGAGAGCGGCGCGTCCGACATCGTCTACACCAACCTCATCACCGGGGTGCACGGGAACTACCTGAAGCAGTCGGTGCGCAACGCCGGCCTCGACCCCGACAACCTCGAGACCTCGGACAAGTCGGCCATGTCCTTCGCCTCCGACCGAAAGAAGAAGTGGAAGGACATCTGGGGCGCGGGGCAGAGCGTGTCGGGCATCGACGCCGTCGTGCCGGCCGCGCACCTCGTCGAGCGGCTGCACCTGGAATACCTGGCGGCGCGGCGGCGCATGGGGGCGGGGAACGCGATGCTGAACCCGGCCTGGCAGGGGCTGGCCGCCGCGGCGGCGTAGCCCATATCGGGGCCATGCTGGGCTACGAGCCGGCCCTTCGTCTGGGCGCCTTTCTTTCCGTGCTGGGGCTTCTGCTGCTCGCGGAGCGGCTGGCGCCCTGGTCGCACCCGCGCGCGCTGGGCTGGCGGCGCTGGCTGCCGAATTTCGGGCTGGTCGCGCTGGGCTCGGTGCTGGTGCGGCTGACGTTTCCGCTCGGCGTCGTGGCCGTCGCGGTCTGGGCGCAGGGCGCGGGGTTCGGGCTGTTCCACTGGGTCGGCCTGCCGTTCTGGGTGGCGCTGCCGCTCGCAATCGTGCTGCTCGACCTCATCGTGTGGGCGCAGCACGTGGCGACGCACAAGGTGCCGGTGCTGTGGCGCCTGCACCGCGTGCACCACGCCGACCCAGAGATGGATGCGAGCACGGGGCTGCGCTTCCACCCCGTCGAGCTGTGGCTCTCCACACTGCTGAAGATGGCGGCGGTCGCGCTGCTGGGCGCGCCGCCCGAGGCCGTGCTGATCTTCGAGATCATCCTGAACGCGTCCAGCCTGTTCGAGCACGCGGCGATCCGCCTGCCGGAGCGGCTGGACCGGGCGCTGGCCTGGGTGATCGTGACGCCGCGGCTGCACCGCATCCACCATTCCGAACGTCCGGAGGAGACGGACAGCCATTACGGCTTCTTCCTCTCCGTCTGGGACCGGATCTTGGGCACCTGGCGCGGCGCGCCGGCGGGGGAGCTGGTGCTGGGCGTGAAGGGCTACCGCGCGACGGGGGAGCAGCGGCTGTGGCGACTGCTGACGCAGCCGCTGCGGTAGCGCCTACAGCGGCGCGACGCTGTGCCCGCCATCCACCGTGACGAGGCTGCCCGTCATGTGCGCGCCGGCCTCCGAGCAGAGCAGCAGCAGCGGGCCGGTCAGATCCTCCGGCCGGCCGAGGCGCCGCTGCGGGATGCGGCGGATCATCGCCTGGCCGGCCTCGGTCTCGAAGAAGCCGGCATTGATGTCGGAGGCGACGTAGCCCGGCGCAATGGCGTTCACCCTGATGCCGTGCCGCGCCAGTTCCACCGCCATCTGCCGCGTCAGCTGCACGAGGCCGGCCTTGGCGGCCGTGTAGCCCGCCACGCCCGGGATGATCCGCGCCGCCAGGATGGAGGCGATGTTGACGATCGCGCCGCCCCGCTTCCGCTCGGCCATGCCGCGCGCCGCCGCCTGCGCCACGAGGAAGGCGCCGCGCAGGTTGGTGTCCACCACGCGGTCCCAATCCTCCTCCGTCTGCTGGAGGAAGGGGCGCGTCGCGGCGATGCCGGCATTGTTGACCAGGATGTCGAGCGGGCCCGCGGCCTCGACGGCGGCGGCGATGCTGGAACTGTCCGTCACGTCGAGCGCCACGGAATGCGCGCGCGTGCCGAGCGCGGCGGCCAGCGCCGCGCAGGCTTCGACGCGGCGGGCGGCGAGGACGACCTCCGCGCCCGCTTCGTGCAGCACGCAGGCAAAATGCGCGCCCAGCCCGGCGGAGGCGCCGGTGACGAGGGCGCGCTTGCCCGCCAGGGAGAAGAGGGCGCTCATCCCGTGAGGTTCATCCGGCGGATCACCGGCTCCCACCGGCGGGTCTCGCTCGCCATCCAGGCGCGCTGCGCCTCGGGTGAGGGGTCGGCCCAGGGTTCGATGTTGGCCGTCGCGAGGCGCTGGCGCGTCGGCTCGTCCCGCGCCACGCGCTGCACCGCGTCGAGCAGCACGCGGACCACGTCGGGCGGCGTGCCAACTCGGCAAAACATGCCCTGCCAGACCACCATCTCGAACCCCGGCACGCTCTGCGCAATGGGGGCGAGGCCCGGCAGCAGCGGCGAGGGCTCGAGGAAGGTCATGCCGAGCGGCCGCACGCGGCCGTCGCGGATCAGCGGCATCAGCAGCGTCGGGCTGTCGATGGTGAAGTGCATGCGGCCCGCCAGAAGGTCCTGCACGGATTGCGCGGCGGTGCGGTAGGTGACGATCGTGTAGTCGAGGCCGGTGAGCTGCTGGAACAGCGAGCCGGCGAGGTGGTTCGTCGCCCCCGGGTTGGTCGCGCCGTAATTGGCGCGCTCGCCCTGAGTCCGCAGCCAGGCGATCAGCTCGGGGATGGTGCGCGCCGGAACGTCGGGGTGGACCGCCATCACGAAGGCCTGCCGCCCGACGAGGCCGAGCGGCACGAAATCGCCCACCGGGTCGAAGGCCAGGTTCGGATAGACGAGGCGCATGATGGCGTTCGCCGTGCCGATGTAGAGCGTCTGGCCGTCCGCGGGCGCGCGCAGGAAGGCGGCGGCGCCCACCGTGCCGCCGGCGCCGGCGATGTTCTCCGCCACCACGGGCTGGCCGAGGATCTGCGCCATGGACTCGCCGATCACGCGGCCGGCGATGTCCGTCACACCCGCGACGCCCACGGGGATGACGAGGCGGATGGGGCGGTTCGGGAAGCGCTCCTGCGCGGCGGCGGGACGCGTGAGCGGCGCCGGCAGCGAGAGCAGGGCCGGCGCGGCCAGGAGGAATCGGCGGGAAGGTTCGGCGCGAGGCATGGGGCGCGGGGCTCCGTATCTTGTCCGGACAGTCACTCTAAGCCACGTTTCGCCGATGCGTCACGTCAGGCTCCAGGAACCCTTCCGCGCGTTGTTCTACGCGCCCTTCTACGCCGCCCTCGCGCGCGGCGACTACGCGGCGGAAGGCGTCACGGTCGAGCTGGTGTCGGGCACGCAGCCGGCGCTGGCGAAGGACAGCGTGCTGGAAGGCCGCGCCGACCTCGCCTGGGGCGGGCCGATGCGGATCCTGCTGGCGCATGACGCCGACGCGGCGAGCCCGCTGCGCAACTTCGCCGCGGTGGTGATGGGCGACCCGTTCCTGCTGGTGGGATCGCGGCCCAACCCCGGCTTCCGGCTGCGGGATCTCGCCGGGATGACGCTCGCCACGGTGAGCGAGGTGCCGACGCCCTGGTGGACCCTGCAGGAGGACATCCGGCAGGACGGCGTGGATCCCGCTTCCATCCGCCGCGTCACGGACCGCGGCATGGCGGAGAACGCGGCCGCGGTCGCGGCCGGCACGCTCGACGTCGCGCAGCTCTTCGAGCCGCTGGCGAGCGCGCTGGAGCGGGAGGGGAAGGGCCATGTCTGGCACGCCTGCGCGTCGCGCGGGCCCACCTCCTACACGACCTTCTACTCCTCGACGCGACGCATGGCGGAGATGGGGGCGGAGTTCCGGGCGATGATCCGCGGCCTCGCGCGCACGCTGCGCTGGTTCGCGGGCGCCGCGCCGGGCGAGGTGGTGGCGACGATCGCGCCCTTCTTCACCGATGGCGACCGCGGCCTGATGGAGGCGGCGGTGGCGCGGTACAAGGCGCTCGGCATCTGGACGGACCACCCGCATGTCCCGCGCGAGGCCTTCGACCGGCTGGAGCGCCACATGTTCACGGGCGGCGCCATCCGGCGGAAGCCGGGCTTCGAGGCCTGCGTGGACAACGCCATCGTGGACGCCGCGCTCGCGGAGGCTTGACGCGGCCCGCCCGCCCGCAAGACTGCGGGCAAGCACGAGGGGGAGGGCCGGGCGCCATGCCGCAGACCATGTTCGACCGCATCTGGGACCGGCACGCCATCGCCGATCTCGGGGAGGGGTGGTCGCTGCTCTACCTCGACCGCATCCTGGTGCACGACCTCTCGGGCGGCCGCGCCATGCAGGAGCTGGCCGAGGCCGGGCGCCGCGTGGCGGAACCCCGCAAGGTTTTCGCCACGCCGGACCACGCCGTCAGCAGCGCGCCGGGCCGGACCGAGGACACCTTCGCCCGCGGCGGGCAGCTTCTGCGCAAGATGCGCGAGCGCTGCGCGGCCGAGGGCGTGCGCATGTTCGACCTCGGCCAGCGCGGCAACGGCATCGTGCACGTGATGGGGCCGGAGCTGGGCATCGTGCTGCCGGGCCTGACCGTCGCCTGCGGCGACAGCCACACCTGCACCAATGGCGGCCTCGGCGCGATGGCCTTCGGCATCGGCGCGAGCGAGCTGGGCCATGCGCTGGCCACGCAGACGCTGCCGCAGCGGCGCCCCAGGACCTTCCGCATCCGCTTCGAGGGCGCGCGGCCGGCGGGGGTCACGGCGAAGGACATGATCCTGCACGCCATCGGCCGCTTCGGCGCGGCGGCGGGCACGGGCTGCGCGCTGGAATACGCCGGAAGCGCGGTGCGCGCGCTCTCGGTCGAGGAGCGGCTGACGCTCTGCAACCTGTCGATCGAGATGGGCGCGCGCGTCGGCATGGTGGCGCCGGACGACACCACCTTCCAGTGGCTCGCGGGCCGGGACTTCGCGCCGAAGGGTCGGCTGTGGGACCAGGCGCTGGCCGACTGGCGCGGCGTGCCGTCGGACGGCGATGCGCGCTTCGACCGCGACGAGCGGATCGAGATGTCGGACATCGCGCCGCAGATCACCTGGGGCACGAGCCCCGAGCAGGTCGCCCCGGTCACGGCGCAGGTGCCCGACCCGGCCGGGCGCCGCGACATCGCGGCCGCGCTCGACTACATGGGGCTGCGGCCGGGGCAGAGCCTCGCCGGCACCAAGGTGGACTGGGTCTTCATCGGCTCCTGCACCAATTCGCGCCTGTCCGACCTGCGCGCGGCGGCCTCCGTCATCAAGGGGCGCAAGGTGGCGCCGCATGTGACGGCCTGGGTCGTGCCCGGCTCCGAACAGGTGAAGGCCGACGCCGAGGCCGAGGGGCTGCACCGCGTCTTCGCCGAGGCCGGGTTCGAGTGGCGGGAGCCGGGCTGCGCGCTGTGCGTCGCCGCCAACGGCGAGACGGTGCCCGAGGGGGCGCGCTGCGTCTCGACCTCCAACCGCAACTTCGTGGGGCGCCAGGGCACGGGGGCGCGGACGCATCTGGCCTCGCCGCCCATGGCGGCGGCCGCGGCCCTCGCCGGCGCCATCGTGGATGTGAGGAGCTTCTGACATGGACCGCTTCACGCAGGTGACGGGTCCCGCCATCCCGCTCATGGCGGCCAATGTGGACACCGACGTCATCATCCCGATCCAGGATCTGGTGGGCACGGGGCGCAGCGGCCTCGGCCCGCGCTGCTTCGGGCGGGTGCGCTACCGCGCCGATGGCAGCGAGAACCCGGACTTCATCGCCAACCGCGAGCCCTACCGCGGCAGTCCCATCCTGCTCGCCGCCGAGAATTTCGGCTGCGGCTCCTCGCGCGAGGGCGCCGTCTGGGCGCTCATGGGCATGGGGGTGCGGGCCGTCATCGCGCCGAGCTTCGGCGACATCTTCTTCGCGAACTGCTTCCAGAACGGGCTGCTGCCCGTGCGCCTGCCCATCGAGGAGGTGCGGCGCCTCGCCGAGGAAACCGAGGCCAGCCCGGGGAACGCGCGGACCACCGTGGATCTCGAGCGGAAGGTGGTCGTGACGCCGGCCGGCCGGGAAATCCCCTTCGCGGTGGATGACCGCAAGCGCCAAGCCATGCTGGAGGGTCTCGACGACATCTCCCTCACCCTGAAGCGCGGCCCCGAGATCGAGGCCTGGAAGGCGAAGGACAGGGCGAGCCGCGCCTGGGCCTGGGAGAGCGTGTCGTGACCGAGATCGTGGTGCTGCCCGGCGACGGCGTCGGGCCCGAGGTGACGGCCGAGGCCGTGCGCGTGCTGGAGTGGTTCCGGGACAGGCGCGGCGTGACGCTGAGCTTCACCCACCGCCAGTTCGGCATGTCCAACTGGGTCGAGCACGGCACGCTGATGCCGGAGGAGACCTGGGAGCGGATCATGGCGGCCGACGCCATCCTGTTCGGCGCCACGGGCAGCCTCGATCAGCAGGGCGTCATCCCGCCGGAGGAGCGCCGCAAGGGCTCGCTGCTGCGGATGCGGAAGTCGCTCGACACCTTCGCCAACCTCCGCCCCGTGAAGATGCCGGCGGCCCTGCTGGAGGCGAGCCCCTACAAGCCGCGCACCGTGCAGGGAACCGACCTCGTCTTCGTGCGGGAGCTGACGGCGGGGATGTATTTCGGCACGCCGCGCGGCGTGGAGACGCAGGCGGACGGCACGCGCCGCGGCGTCAACACCCACAGCTACACCGAAGCCGAGATCGAGCGCGTCATCCGCTTCGCCTTCCGCCTGGCGCAGACGCGGCGCAACCACGTGACCTCGGTGGACAAGGCCAACGTCATGGAGGCGGGCGCGCTGTGGCGGGAGATCGCGACGCGCATCGCCCGCGACGAGTTCCCCGCTGTCGGCTTCGAGACGATGCTGGCCGACAACTGCGCCATGCAGCTCTCGCGCCGGCCCACCTCCTTCGACGTCATCGTGACCGACAACCTCTTCGGCGACCTGCTGTCGGACGCGGCGGGGGCGATCATCGGCTCCCTCGGCATGCTGCCCTCGGCGAGCCTCTCGGCGCCAGATGCGTCGGGGAAGGTGCGGGCGCTGTACGAGCCCATCCACGGCTCCGCGCCCGACATCGCGGGCAAGGGCATCGCCAATCCGCTGGGCGCCATCCTCTCGGCCGCGATGCTGCTGCGGCACAGCGCGCGCCGGCCGGAGGAGGCGGAGCGGCTGGAAGCGGCGGTGGAGGCCGCCCTCGCCGCCGGCGCGCGCACCGCCGACATCGCCGCGCCCGGCGAGCGGCCCATCTCCACGCGGGAGATGGGGGACGCGGTGCTGGCGCGGCTGGCAGGCTAGAGGACGGTCCGCGACGGCGGCATCGCCGCAGCGGTGAAGCGTCCTCCCGGACGCGGCGGAGGCGTGATCCCGTGCGAGGGGATCACGCGGTCGAGCCGCCCCCGCCTCGCCGCGCGCGGCTCCGGCTCGTCGGATTGACGGGCGGCCTCGCCCGCCGGACCGGCTCCGGTCGGGCGGGGTTCGCGCTGATGCCGCGTCAGAGCTGGAGGGCGGATGGCGGCGGTTCGGGCGCCAGGGGGAAGGTCAGCTCCCACTCCGCCCCATCCGGCGGGAAGGCCATGCGGACCTGCCCGTTGAGCGCCGTCGCGACCGCCATCTCGGTCACGGTGCGGCCGAAGCCGCGGCGCTCGGAGGGCTCGACCGGCGGGCCGCCCCGCTCGCGCCAGGTGAGGCGGCAGAGCGTTTCCTCCTCGACGCCGGGCTCCAAAGTCCAGGCGATCCGCACCCGGCCCTCGGGAACCGACAGCGCGCCGTATTTCGCGGCGTTGGTCGCGAGCTCGTGCAGCGCCATGCCGATGTGCAGCACGCCCGTTTCGTCCAGGGCGACCGGCGGCCCCTCGACCTCGAGCTGGGAGCCGGCGCGGTCGGCGTAATCGCCGAGCTGCGAGCGGATCAGCTCGGCGAGGGTCGCGCGGCCCGTGCCGGCCTCGGTCAGCAGGCGCTGCGCGCCGGCCAGCGCGCGCACGCGGGCCTCGAACCGGTCGCAGAAATCGTTGATCGAGACGGCCCCGGCCGCGGTCTGGCGCATCACGGCCTGCACCACCGTCAGCAGGTTGCCCACGCGGTGACGCACCTCGTTCAGCAGGAAGCGGATCCGCGCCTCCTGCGCGCGGCGTTCGGTGATGTCCACGGCGCCGCCGATGAGGCCGTCGGTCCGGCCATCCGGGCCGCGCGTCGGCTCCATCGCGACCTCGAACCAGCGGCCATGCGCGGGATACTCGACGCGCTGGGCCTCGCCGGTCGCGAGCACGCCCTGCTTGCTGGCGATGGCGACGGAGCGGCCCGGCTCGTCGAGCACCTCGTCGTCGGTCCGGCCGACGAAGTCGTCGCGCGCGCGGCCCAGGACATCCTGGCTGACCCAGCTGTAGCGCAGCCCGCGGTCCTGCACGAAGACGGTGACGCCCGAGGCGGCGAGGGCGACCTCGAAGCGGCGCTTGGCCGTCTGCAACTCGCGGGTGCGGTCGGCGACGCGGGCCTCCAGCGTGCGGGTCAGCTCCTGCAGCTCGGCCTCGCGGGCGCGGAGCCGGTCGAGCAGGTTCTCGCGCTCCACCGCCTCGCGTTCGAGGCGCAGGTTCACGGCGCGGAGCGAGGCCGGCGTCGGGATGGCGAGGGCGCGCGGGATCAGCGGCCAGAGGATGATGGCGGTCGCCACCGACACGATGCCCGTCGCGAGCTTCACGCCCCCCGCCAGCCAGTAGAGCGGCTGCCACAGCGTGACGATGCCGACGATGTGCGTCGCGCCGCAGAGCAGGATGAAGGCGGCGAAGAGCCAGACCAGGAAGCCGAACTCGACGTCGCGGCGGCGGCGGATGAAGTGGATCAGGGCGACGGGGATGGAAAGGTAGGCGGCAGCGATCAGCAGGTCCGAGCCGGCATGGAGCCAGAGCAGTCCCGGTTCCCAGAGAAGGCAGAAGCCGTGTGGAGAGAAGGCGGAGGGCTCGAGCCACCCCGCGAGCCACTGTCCCATCTTAGTCCATCCAACCCTGTGGGCCGCAGCCGCCCGGCGCCGGCTCGGCCCCGTGATTAAAGCGCGGAAGCGTTCCGAAACGCCAACGTGGACTGGGCCGTGCCGCGCCCGGCCACGGGGGCGGCGTCACGCCGCGCCGAGCGCCACGCAGACATTCTGCCCGCCGAAGCCGAAGCTGTTAGACAGGGCCGCGCGGAAGGCGTGCGGCCGCGCCCGGGGCACGGTGTCGAGGCCGAGCTCGGGGTCCACGTCGTCCTGGTTGATCGTGGGCGGCAGCACCTGGTCCCGGAGCGCGAGCAGGCACACCGCGGCCTCGATCGCGCCGGCGGCCGACAGGGTGTGGCCGATCATGCTCTTGGTCGAGGAGATGGGCGGCGGCGCCTCGCCGAAGACGCCGTGCATGGCCAGCGCCTCCATCTTGTCGTTCTCGGGCGTCGAGGTGCCGTGGGCGTTGACGTAGCCGATGTCGGCCGGGGTGAGGCCGGCATCGGCGATGGCGCGCGTCATGGCGCCGGTGATCGCCGCCCCGTCGGGCGAGGAGCGGGTGCGGTGGAAGGTGTCCGCGCGCTCGCCCGCGCCGAGCACCCAGCCGAGGATGGCGGCGCCGCGTGCCCGCGCCGCCGCCTCGCTCTCCAGGATCAGGGCGGCGGCGCCATCGGCCATGACGAAGCCGTCGCGCGACAGGGTGAAGGGGCGGGAGGCCGCCTCCGGCGGGTCGTTCCGGGTGGAGAGCGCCTGGAGGAGGGAGAAGCGGATCAGCGTCTCGGGCTGGAGGCTCGCCTCGCTGCCGGCGGCGATGGCGCGGTCGCATTCGCCGCGGCGGATCGCTTCCAAGGCCAGCTGGATGGCCGAGCCGCCGGAGGCGCAGGCGGTGGTGACGGCCTGCGGCGCGCCGCGCGTGCCGAAGCGCCGGGCGAGGCGCTGGGCCGTGCCGCCGAACAGGAATTCCTCATAGGTCGCGCGCTCGGCGCCCTCGGCGGCGGCGATGAGGCCGCGGTAGTCGCGCGTCGCGGCGCGGGGCAGCGGGGCGAGGCGGGCGGGCCATTCGGTCTCCACCGGGGGCAGGCCGATGCAGAGCGGGCCGGCGAAGGGCGCTTCGAGGCCGGCCTGGGCCAGGGCCTCGGCGATGACGGCCTCCCCCATCCGCTCGCAACGCGCGGCGACCGAGAGCGGGCGGCCGGGCGCGTCTTCGGCGAAGTCCACGCAGCCGGCGATGCGGGTCCGCATCCCCTCCGTGTCGAAGCGGGTGATGGCGCGGATGCCGGAGCGCCCGGCGCGCATCGCGGCCCAGTTCGCCTCCCGCCCCGCGGCGAGGGCGGTGATCATCCCGATGCCGGTGACGGCGACGCGGCGGCTCATGCGGGCGGCCTCCCGGATCGGCCGGTTGATCGTGGCGAGGCCGCCCGCAGGCGCCATCGTGCGCGCCCAGCCGCGACACCAACCCTGGGTGCGCGGTGCGACCGGCACCGCCGCCCTGACGGGCGGCTCATGCAAGCCGGCCGGATCATGCGGGGCGCTCCAGCCGGGCGGCGGCCTCGCCGGCCCACTGGCCGCAGCCGGTGACGAGGGCGTCGGGCGCGCCGGCCGCGACGCCGAGCGCGGCGAGCGCCAGGGCGGCGGGGAAGGCGGCCTCGACCGGATGGCCGATCAGGTCCGCGGTGAACAGGCCGCCGGCCTCCGCTTCGCCCGGGACGGCCCCGCTCGCGGCCGAGAGGCGCAGCGCGGCGGGGGCATCGCCCGCGAGCGCCGCGAGGCGCGCGAGCCGGCCGGCCGCGTCCCCCTGGTCGGTCGCGAGGCTGGTAATCCGGGCGATCGGCGCCGCCCCGCGCGCGCGGGCCTCCTCCTCCGGCTCGAGGACCAGGAAGGCGGCGGCGCTGCCGAGGCAGAGGCCGCGCCGGGCGGGCAGGGGCTGCCAGGGCCCGCGATGCAGGACGCCGCCCGAGGCGTAGAGCAGTAGCATGTCGGCGCGTTCGGCGACGAAGGCCGCGCCGGCGAGGGCGATGCGCGACGTGCCGGCGGCGACGCGGGCGGCGGCGATGCGCAGCGCCTCCGCCCCCGCGATCTCCTCGCCCAGCAGGGTGCGCGACGAGCCGCCGACGCCGTGCACGATGGAGATGGAGCCGGCCAGCAGGTTGGAGAGCTGCGCCAGGAACAGCGTCGGCCGCAGCCCGTCGCCCAGCATGCGGTGGCGTTCGCGCTCCGGCGGGTCGGCCGCCATGATCGCCTCGTCGAGGGCGAGGTCGCGCTCCCCGCCGCCGGCGGCGACGACGAGGTCCATGTCGGCGACCCGCTCCTTCGCGCCGGCATCGGCGATGGCGAGGCCGGCGGCGTAGGTGCCGAGGCGCTGCCAGGTCTCCATCTGGCGCCATTCGCGCCGGGGGATGGCGGCCTCCATGGCGAGCGGCGGCAGCGGATGGACCGCGTGGGGGGCGAAGCGCGCCTCGTCCAGCACGGGCGCGGCGCCGGCGAGCAGGCCGAGATGCGCCTCGCGCCCCTCGCCATGGGAGGAGACGAGGCCGATCCCGGTGATGGCGACGAGGCGGGTCACGGCAGCAGGCCGAGTTGCGCGGCGCGGGCCCGCAGCGCGGCCTCGAGCGCGGGGGAGGGGAAGGGGAGGGTGCGGAGCGTCAGCTCGGCCTCGGCGACGCGGGCGCCGCCCTCGGCGAGGGTCCCGCGCAGCACGGCGTAGCCCGAGCCGTCATGCAGCAGCTCGGCCGTGGCGGTGAGGGTGGCACCCGGTTTCACCATGCCGCGCAACTTCGCCTCCCCCACCTTGGCCAGCACGGCCATGCGCGCGAAGCCGAGGCGGGCGACGATCAGCCAGCCGCCCGCCTGGGCCATGCACTCGACCATGAGGACGCCGGGCAGGATGGGGAAGCCGGGGAAATGGCCCTCGAAGACGGGGCTCTCATCCGGCACGCGCATCGTGGCGACGAGGCGGGCTTCGTCCCGCTCCGTCACCCGGTCGAGCATCTCGAAGGTTTCGAGGCGCAAGCCGCCTCAGCCCTTCGCGGCGGCGAGTTCCTCGATCCGCTGCGCCAGGTTCTTCATGACGAAGAACTGTTCGGCCGGCGCCTTGCCGCTGTTCACCTGCTCGGTCCAGGCCTCGACCGGCACCTTCACGCCGAAGGCCTTGTCGATGGCGAAGACGATGTCGAGGAAGTCGAGGCTGTCGATGCCGAGGTCGTTGATGACGTGCGCCTCGGGCGTGATCTTCTCGCGCGGGACATTCGCCGTCTCGGCGATGATCTCGGCGATCTTGTCATAGGCGGCCATGGGGGCTTCCGCGGACATGGTGGCGCGCGTCTTTCCGGATCGTGGTCGGTTCGGCCCGCCCGTTTGGCCGTGAATGGCCGGGATGTCCAGGGCTGGGGGCGGGTGGTAGGGGCGGGGGGACTCGAACCCCCATGGCCGCGAGGCCGCCCGATTTTGAGCCGGGTCCGTCTACCGTTCCGGCACGCCCCCTGATCCCATGCGCCTCTATCATCCGCAGGGGCGCGGCACAAACCGCAACCCAGCGTTACACGGAGGCGCTGTAACATGCCCGGCATGGAACCACCGCCGCACATCCTCATCGTGGACGACGACCGGGAGATCCGCGACCTCCTCGGATCCTTCCTGGAGAAGCAGGGGCTGCGCGCGACGCCGGCGCGCGACGCGCGGGAGGCGCGGAAGCTCTGGCCGCTCAACCGCTTTCACCTCGTCGTGCTGGACCTGATGCTGCCGGGCGAATCGGGTCTCGACCTGGCCCGGTGGCTGCGGGGGCAGGGCTCGGTGCCCATCGTCATGCTGACCGCCATGGGGGAGGAGACGGACCGCATCGTGGGCCTGGAACTCGGGGCCGACGACTACGTGCCGAAGCCCTTCAACCCGCGGGAGCTGCTGGCGCGGATCCGCGCCGTGCTGCGCCGGGCGAACGGCGGCGGGGAGGAGGCGGGTCCCCCCTCCAAGCGGTTCCGCTTCGCCGGCTTCTCGCTCGACCCCGCGCGGCGGCGGCTGCTGAACCCGGACGGTACGGAGGTGCCGCTGACGGGCGGCGAGTTCGACCTGCTGGTCGTGCTGCTGGAGCGGCCGGGCCGCGTGCTGACGCGCGATATGCTCATGGACATCCTGCACAACCGCCAGCCCGGGCCCTTCGACCGGGCGATCGACGTCGCGGTGTCCCGCCTCCGCCGCAAGCTGGAGGCCGACAGCCGCAACCCGCAGGTGATCAAGACGGTCCGCGGCGGCGGCTACGTGCTCTCGGCGCCGGTGGACCGGGGCTGATGCCCAGGGGGCCGATGCGCCGCGCGCTGTCCCGCCTCTGGCCCGCGAGCCTCGCGGGGCGGACGGCGCTGGTGCTGATCCTCGGGCTGATGGCGGTGCAGGCGCTGGGGCTGACCATCCACGCCTTCGACCGCCTCGAATTGCAGCGGATCGTCCAGGCGCGGGAGGTGACGGGGCGCACCTTCTTCCTGTGGCGGGCGATGGTGAACGCCAGCCCGGAGCGCCGCGCGGCGATCCTCGCGGAGGTGGAGCTGCCGCCCGGCCTGTCCGCATCGGTGGAGGCGGAGCCGGTGGTGCGCCCCGGCATGCCGCCCGTCCCCCCGCGCGAGGCGGCGCGCTTCCGCCTCGACGGGCCGACGCCGGGCTGGGGACCGCCGCGGATGCGCCCGCGGGAGGTGCTGTCGGCCGCGCTGCCCGGGGGGGGCATCGGCGTCGCCATCCGCCTGCCGGACGGGCCCTGGCTGAACCTGGCGCTGCGGCTGCCGCCCACCCGGCCCTGGCATTCCGACCGATTCCTGATCGCCTTCCTGGCCATGTCCGTGGCCGCGGCCGCGCTGACGATCTGGGGCGTGCGGCGCATGACGCGCCCCGTGCGGGATCTCGCCGCGGCCGCCGAGCGGCTGGGCCGCGACGTGAACGCGCCCGCCCTGCCGGAGCAGGGCCCGCGCGAGGTCGCGACGGCGGCGGCCGCCTTCAACACTATGGCCGGCAACATCCGCCGCTTCGTCGCCGACCGGACGCAGATGCTGGCCGCCATCGGGCACGACCTGCGCACGCCCATCACGCGGCTGCGGCTGCGCGCCGAGTTCATGGAGGACGAGACGCAGCGCCGGAAGATGCTGGCCGACCTCGAGGAGATGGAGGCGATGATCGCCGCCACGCTGGCCTTCGCGCGGGACGACGCGGCGGCCGAGCCGGCGGTGCCGCTCGACCTCGCGCAGCTGGCCCGCACCGTGCTGGACGAGGCCGCCGATGCGCGGCCGGATCTGGCGGAGCGCGTCACCTATGACGGGCCGGAGCACCTGGTGCTGCCGGCGCGGCCGGTGGCGCTGAAGCGGGCGCTGGCCAATCTGGTGGGCAATGCGCTGGCCTATGGGGGGGCGGCGCGGCTCGGCCTGTCTCGTCGTGAGGCGGGGGTGGAGCTGCGCGTCGAGGATGACGGGCCGGGCATCCCGGCTGGAGAGCTGGAGGCGGTGTTCCAGCCCTTCCGGCGCCTGGAGGGCAGCCGCAACCGCGAGACGGGGGGCACGGGGCTGGGCCTGACCATCGCGCGCTCGATCCTGCGGGCGCATGGCGGCGACGTCCGGCTGGTGAACCGGCCGGGCGGGGGGCTGGCGGCGGTGGCGGTGCTGCCGGGCTAGGCCCCGGGCGCGATAGGGGTGGATACGCCCGGCGGCGCGACGGGCGGAGTCTGTCGGCGAGTCCGACGCATGCCGGCCGGGCGCAGCCTGTCGAGCGCGGGGTACGCCTTTCTTCAGAGCATGAACGGGCTCGGCGTGCTGGCGCAGCAGGGGGCGGGCGAGGCGGGGGCGGGATTCGCCATCCTGTGACGGAGCTTGAACGGGTCGGCCGCCGGCCCCATCTGCTGACCCGTCAGGGCCCGGGTTGCGCCCGCCGGGGCCGCGAGAGCGGCACCAGAAACTCAGAAAACCAGAAACTCAAAATTCCCCCGCTGCCAACCGCCGTTTCGCCGGTTCGGGCGGGTGGCGCTACAAGCCTCCGACCCGCTTCGGAGACTCCCATGGCGCTCAAGGCCGCGATCATCCACGTCACCCCGTTCGAGCAGAACTGCACCCTGCTCTGGGACGATGAAGCAAAGCGGGCGACGGTGGTGGATCCGGGGGGGGACGTGCCGGAGATCCTCGCGGCGCTCGAGCGCTACGGCCTCACGGTCGAGCAGATCCTGCTGACCCACGGCCATCTCGACCATGCGGGCGGGGCGGAGGAGCTGAAGGCCAGGACCGGCGTGCGGATCATCGGGCCGCATCTCGCGGACAGGATGCTGCTCGACAACATCGGGAAGCAGGCCCAGGCCTATGGGATCGAGGACCTGGCCGATGCCGCGCCCGACCAGTGGCTGGAGGAGGGGGACAGCGTCACCATCGGCGGCCTGCCCTTCGACGTGCTGCACTGCCCCGGCCATTCGCCGGGCCATGTCGTGTTCGTGAACCAGGCGGAGCGCGCGGCGATCGTGGGCGACGTGCTGTTCCGTGGCTCGATCGGCCGGACGGATTTCCCCTATGGCGATCACGAGCAACTGCTGACGGCGATCCGCACCAAGCTCTACGCGCTGCCGGACGACACGAAGTTCCTGTGCGGGCACGGGCCCGGCGGCACCATCGGCGAGGAGAAGCGCAGCAACCCCTTCGTGCGGGGCTGACCGCGCGGGTCACGCCGGCGGGGGCGGGTCGGCGCCGCGCAGCGCGCCGGCCTCGGCGAGGCGGTGGAGCAGCGGATCGAGCGCGAGGCCGAAGCGCACCATGGCGCCGCACAGGGCGATGGCCGTCACCTCCCCCGTGGCGCGGCACTCGGCCTGGAGGTGGTGGTCGGCCGTCAGGGCGAAGCGGACCTGCCCGGCCGGAAGATCCCGCAGCAGGCGGAAGGCGGCGCGGCGGGCCGCGCTGTCCTCCGCCGTGTAGGGGATGCGGCCGAGCGCGGCGGCGAGGCGCAGCACGGGCTCCCCCTCGGCGCCGGTGAACTCGGCCGAGCAGGGCAGGCCGCGCCAGCGGAAGCGCAGCGAGGGCCGGCCCGGTGGCCGGGGCCGCAGCCGCCCGTCCCGCCCCACCAGGAACGGGCCGTGCGGGAAGGGCGGCGCGGCGTCACCCGGCGGCCAGGCGCCCGGCGCGCATCGGGGCGCGTCCGTCGGCGCGGGAAGGGCGGGCGGGGGCAGGGCCGGCACGGGCGGCTCCGGATGGGCTGTGGCGTCCTGGCGCATGGCAGGCCGAAGCTTGCCCGCGCGCGGTGAAGAACCCATAAACCCCGCATCCTGAAGACGCGGATCATGTCGCTCCCAGCCACCTTGAAGCTTGTCCTCGCCCCGCCCCACCCGGCGGGCAAGCCCTTCCTCTACGGCAGCGGGGCGGCGATGCTGCTCGGGCTGTTCCTGGGCGGCTGGCTGTTCTGGCCGGCCTTCTCCTTCTTCTGCTTCTGCCTCTACTTCTTCCGCGACCCGGAGCGCGTGCCCCCCGCGCGGGCCGGCCTCGTGCTGGCGCCCGCCGATGGCCGCGTCGTGCTGGTGGACAGCGCCATCCCGCCGGTCGAGCTCGGCATGGGGCCGACGCCGCGCCGGCGCGTCGCCATCTTCCTCTCGGTGATGGACGTCCACGTGAACCGCAGCCCGGTCCAGGGGCGCATCGGGCGCATCGCCTACCGCCACGGCAAGTTCCTCGACGCGAGCCTCGACAAGGCGAGCGAGGACAACGAGCGCAACGCGCTCCGGATCGACCTGCCCGACGGGCGGGACCTCGGCTGCGTGCAGATCGCGGGCCTCGTCGCGCGGCGCATCGTCTGCCACGTGCGCGAGGGCGACGAGCTGCTGGCCGGCGAACGCTTCGGCATCATCCGCTTCGGCAGCCGCACCGACGTCTACCTGCCCGCGGGGGTGGAGCCGGCGGTGCTGCCCGGCCAGACCATGATCGGCGGCGAGACGATCATCGCCGACCTCCGGGGCGCCTGAGATGGCCTCGGACCGGCCCCGCGAAGGGCTGCGCGGCCGGCTCCGCCGCTTCCGACCGCGGCAGCGGCCGCGCTACCGCGGCCCCTCCTTCAACCGGCTGATCCCCAACATCCTCACGCTGCTCGGCCTCTGCGCCGGGCTCGTGGCGATCCGGTTCGGGATCGAGGGGCGCTGGCCCCAGGCCGCCGCCTTCATCGTCGCCGCCGGCGTCATCGACGGCCTCGACGGGCGCATCGCGCGGCTGCTCAAGGGCACGTCCCGCTTCGGGGCGGAGTTCGACAGCCTGGCCGACTTCCTGTCCTTCGGGGTGGCGCCGGCGATCGTCCTCTATCTCTGGACGCTCCAGAATGTCGGGCCGCTCGGCTTCATCCCCTGCGTGATCTTCGCCGTCTGCTCCTCGCTGCGGTTGGCGCGGTTCAACGCGGCCTCGATCGCGGAGCCGGGGGAAACTCCTGTCGTGAAGCCGGCCTACGCTTACAACTTCTTCACCGGCGTGCCGGCGCCGGCGGGGGCGGGCCTCGCGCTGTTCCCGCTCTTCGCGTTCCTCGCCTTCTCGGAGTGGGGCTGGACCGGCTTCGCCGGGGCGGTGCGGCATCCGGTCTTCGCCGCCGTGGTGCTCTTCGCGGTGGGCGGCATGATGGTCTCGACCCTGCCGACCTGGAGCTTCAAGAATTTCAAGGTGCCGGCGCAGGCCGTGCTGCCGCTGCTGCTCGGCATTGGCGGCTATGTCGCGGTGCTGGTGACCGAGCCCTGGGCCGCGCTGGCGGCGGCCGGGCTGATCTATGTCGGCATGCTCTATTTCTCCTTCCGGTCCTTCCAGCGCCTCAAGCGCGAGGCCGAGATGCTGCTGGAGCCGGTGGCGGTGCCGCCCTCCGGCCAGCCCCGCGCCGGCTGACGCCCGGCCCCGCGCGTGCCGCGCCGCCTGCCGCCGC
>JAIEOO010000077.1 GCA_019750475.1 Acetobacteraceae bacterium
CCCGGCGGCGGCCTGCGCGCGCAGCGCCTCGCGCCGCGCGCCGGGCAGGCGCACGCCCTCGTCGCCCAGCATCGCCGCGACCATCGCCTCCATCCGCTCGGCGAAGACGCGGCCGCCGCCCAGCGCGTCCGGATCCACCGCCAGGAGCGCGTGGCCGAGGCGCGGGGCGTTGCCCTTCTCCTCGAAGAAGCTGTCGGCCTCGAAGGCGAAGGTGGCGCCGCCCAGCGCGACGCAGAGCAGCTCGACGACGAGCGCCAGCGCGGCGCCCTTCGCCCCGCCCAGCGCCAGCATCGCCCCGCCGAGCGCGGCCTTGGGGTCGGTCGTCGGGTTGCCGTCGGCGTCCAGGGCCCAGCCCTCCGGAATCGGGCGGCCTTCCTTCGCGGCCAGCATGATCTTGCCCCGCGCGACCTCGCTCAACGCCAGGTCCACCAGCAGCGGCGGATGGCCCTGCCGCGGGAAGGCCGCGGCCACGGGGTTGGTGCCCAGCAGGGGCCGCCGCCCGCCCGGCACCGGCATCGCGCTCGGGCTGTTGGTGAAGGCGAGCGCGACCAGGCCCTTCTCGGCCAGGCGCCGGACGGGCAGGGACATCGCCCCGGCATGGTGGCTGTTGCGCACCGCGACGAAGGCCACCCCATGCGCCTTCGCCCGCGCCTCGGCCTGCTGCTCCGCCATGTCGAGCGCCGGCCAGGCGAGGCCGCTGCCGGCATCCAGGAGGCAGGCGCCGCCGCGCTCGTTCACCAGCACGGGCGACGCGCGGCCGTCGGCCCGGAAGTTCCGCAGGAAGCCGCAATACTGCGGCACGCGGGACAGGCCGTGGCCGGACTGCCCCTCGGCTTCGGCCGCGACCAGGGCCCGGGCCGTGGCGGTCGCCATGGCGGGGTTCGCGCCGCAGCGGTTCAGGGCGCGGGCGGCGAGGTCTTCGGCATCGGGCAAGGTGAGGCGTGGCATGGGCCCGTGATGCGCCCGGCGGTGCGACGGGTCAAACGGCGAGCGCGCCGGCCGCCTGATCGGCGCCATGCCCGGGCCGGAGCCCGGCCCTCGTCCTCCGGGACCGCCCGGCTTCCCGCCGGAGCTCAGGCCGCGCCGATCATCCGCCGCCGCAGCCGGCCCGAGACGAAGTCGATGACCGCCACCATCACCAGGACCAGCAACACGATCATGCTGACCGCCTGCCACTCCAGGGTGCGGATCATCTCGGCCAGCACGAGGCCGATGCCGCCGGCGCCCACGATGCCGATGATCGTGGAGGAGCGCGTGTTGCTCTCGAACATGTAGAGCACCTGGCCCGCCATGACCGGCAGCACCTGCGGCAGGACGCCGAACCGCACCCGCGCGAGGCCCGATCCGCCGGCGGCGACGACGCCCTCCTGCGGCTTGCGGTCGGCGGATTCGATGGCCTCCGAGAAGAGTTTCCCGAAGGTGCCGATGTCGCTCATCATGATGGCGAGGACGCCGGCGAAGGGGCCGAGGCCCACCACGCTCACCCAGATCAGCGCCCAGATCAGCGCGTCGATGCCGCGAAGCCCGTCCAGGCCGCGGCGGGAGGCGAAGCGCACGACGCCGTGGATCGTGGTGTTGCGCGCCGCCAGGAAGCCGATCGGCAGGGCGATGGCGGCCGCGAGCAGCGTGCCGAGGAAGGCGATGGCGAGCGTTTCCGCCAGCGCGAGGAGCACGCCCGCGAGGCTCGCGCCCCGGGTGGGCGCCGGCGGCACCATGAGCGTGAGGAAGTGGAGGAGCTGCCCGAACCCGGAGAGGAGCCGCGACGTGTCGATCTGGAGCTGCCAGACGCCGAGCGCGAAGAGCCCCGCCATGCCGAGGGTCGTGCCGAGAACGGCCAGGCGCGTCGGCGTGAGCCTGCGGAACTGCTCCGGGTGGGACCGGCGCAGGACGGGCAGCCGCGCGCGGGCGGCGTCGGCGAGGTCGCTCATCGGCGGTGCTCCGCCTCCAGCAGGCGCCGGCGCAGCCAGCTCGTGCCCAGGTCGATGAGGGTGACCGTGAGGATGATCAGCACGAGCAGCGCGGCGACGTCGTTGTAGTAGAACTTGCGGATGGCCTCGACGAGGTCCTGCCCGATGCCGCCGGCGCCGACGAAGCCGAGCACGGCCGCGCCGCGGACGTTGATCTCGAAGCGGAGCAGGGCGTAGCTCAGGAAGCCCGGCAGCACCTGCGGCACCACCGCGAAGCGCGCCATCTCCGGCCAGGAGGCGCCGGCCGCGACCGCGCCTTCCACCGGCTTCATGTCGATGTTCTCGACGATCTCGGAGAAGAGCTTGCCCTGCGCGCCGAGGGTGTGGATCGCGACGGCCAGCACGCCCGCGAGGGGGCCGAGGCCGAAGGCGATGACGAAGATCAGCGCGAAGACGATCTCGGGCACGGTGCGGCAGAATTCGAGGCAGCGCTTCACCGCCCAGCGCAGCGGGGCGGAGCGCACGATGTTCTCGGCCGAGAGCAGGCCGAGGAAGAAGCCGATCCCGCAGCCGACGAGCGTGCCGACATAGGCGATCAGCAGCGTGTCCCCGAGCTGCCGCAGCCAGCGCGGCAGGCCCCAGAACCACTCGGCCGGATCCATCCAGACCCGCTGCCCGGCATGGGCCCCGGCCTCCAGCGTCAGCAGCCGGTCGAAGTAGGAGAAGAAGTTGCCCCCCTTCTCCCAGAGCAGGACGGGGCTGAACTCCGCCACCCATCCGGCGAGCAGCAGCAGCGCCAGCACCGCGCCCGAGCCCAGCCGGAGGCGCCGCCGCTCCGCGCGGCGCACCGTCTCATAGGCTTCGAGCAGCGGAGACAGCCGCTCGCCCGGCAGGCGGGGGAGCGCGGGACCGGCCGTGGCGCTCACACTCAGGAACGCTGGCGGCGCAGATTGTCCACGAAGCGGTTCAGTTCGATGATCGGCTGGTAGGCCGCGTTCGTCACCGGCTCCCAGGGGCGGAGCTGCCCGTCCGTCATGCGGCGGAAGATCTCGGGCTCGCGCTCGGGGAGGGCGAAGAAGGCGGTGCGGATGGCCTGCTTCAGCTCGTCCGGCAGCGCCGTCAGCATCGCCGTCGGCGAGTTCACGATCTGCTCGGAGCGGAAGACGATCCGGAAGTCGTCGTAGCGCGCCATGTTGCGGCGCTCCATCCGGCGCAGGTTGCTCTCCTGCTCGTCGTTCCACCAGTTGGTGGCGACGTCCACCGTGCCCTGCTGCAGCGCGATGATCGCGTTCTCGTGGCTGCCGGTGTTCACGACGCGGCCGAAGAACTGCTCCGGCACGATGCCCATCTGGTGCAGGGCGAAGCGGGGCACGTTGTTGCCCGAGGTGGAGTTGGGATCCACCAGGCCGATGTTCCGGCCGCGCAGGTCCTGGATGGTCTGGAACGGCGAGTTCGCGCGCACGTAGAAGACCGAGAAGTAGCCCTTGGTGCCGTCGCGGTTCACCTCGATGGCGAAGGCCTCGATGGGCGCTCCCGTCATCAGCGCGCGGGCGAAGGCGGACGGGCCGTACTGCGCGATGTGGATGTTGCCGGCGCGCTGGCCCTCGACCACCGCGGCGTAGTCGTTGGCGATGCGCAGCCGCACCGGCACGCCGAGGGTGCGGGACATGTACTCGACGAAGGACCCGAAGCGCTCGGTCACGCCGGCCGAGTTCTCCGCCGGGATCGAGGCGAAGACGAGCTCCGGGAAGCGGGCGCGCCAGGCCGGGGCGGGCTGGGCGAGGGCAGGCGCAGCGAGGCCGAGCGCCGGCGCGGCGCCGAGGAGGGAACGGCGGTTCAGCATCGGGAGAGGCTCCTGTTTCGGGGGATCAGTGAACGGCGGCGGGCCGGTCGTCCGGCCGCGCCGCGACGGGCGGGTGGTCCTGGATGGCGGGGTGCGCGGCACCCGGCCCGGCCGTCGCCGGCCCGAAGGCCTCGGCCGCTTCGAGGCCGTAGAGCTCCCGCGCGACGGCGTCGGTCAGCGCCTCGGGCGGGCCGTCGAAGACCAGCCTGCCGGCCGCGAGCCCCACCAGCCGCTCGCAGTAGGAGCGCGCGAGTTCGAGGCTGTGCAGGTTCACCAGCACGGTGATGCCGTAGCGCCGGTTGATCTCCGCCAGCGCCTCCATGACGAGGAGGGAGTTGCGCGGGTCGAGCGAGGCGACGGGCTCGTCCGCCAGGATCAGCTTCGGTTCCTGCACCAGGGCGCGGGCGATGGCGACGCGCTGCTGCTGCCCGCCCGACAGGCTCTCGGCCCGCTGCGCGGCGAGGCTTCCCATGTCGAACTGCTCGAGCGCGGAGAGGGCGATCGCCTTGTCGGTCTCGGGCCAGAGGCGGACGAGCGACCGCCAGGCGGGCACCTGGTGCAGCCGCCCGACAAGCACGTTGGTCAGCACGTCGAGGCGGCCGACCAGGTTGAACTGCTGGAACACCATCGCGCAGTCGCTGCGCCATTCGCGCAGGGCCGCGCCGCGCAGCGCCGTCACGTCCCGCCCCTCGAACAGGATCCGCCCCGCGGACGGGTCGGTCAGGCGGTTGATCATCCGCAGCAGGGTGGACTTGCCGGCGCCGGAGCGGCCGATCACCCCCACCATCTGCCCGCGCGGGACATGAAGCGAGACGGAGTCCACCGCGATTTTGGCGCCGAAGCGTCGCGTCAGCCCCTCGATCTGCAGCATGATCCCTTCCGATCCCTAAAGGCCGGCGGGGCTTAGACGGGCGATGTGACACCTGCGTTACGGTTGCGGGAAGCTCGGATGGCGCTTGAACCGACGGACGGCCCGGTTACGCTGGCAGCAACGACTCCAGGGAGGATCCCATGTCCGCCTCGCGCCGGGCCCTGCTGGCCGCACCCGCGCTGCTGGCCCTGCCGGGGCCGCGGTCCGGCCGCGCGCAGGAGGCCTTCCCCAGCCGGGCGATCAGCGTCGTCTCCGGCTATGCCCCGGGCGGGGTCACCGACATCACCAGCCGCGCCGTGGCCGAGCGCATGGCGCGCGAGCTGCCGCAGCCCATGGTGGTGGAGAATCGCGTCGGCGCCGCGACGGCCGTGGCGAACACCCATGTCGCCCAGGCGCGCCCCGACGGGCACACGCTGCTGATGGGCACCTCGACGCTGGCGATCAACCCGGCGCTCCAGCCCAATCTGACGCCGCGCGAGCCGATGCGGGAGCTGGCGCCGATCGGCATGGTGTTCCGCACCGCCTTCGTGCTGCACGTGCATCCCTCCGTCCCGGCGCGCACGACGGAGGAGTTCATCGCCCTCGCCCGGCGGGAGCCGGGGCGGATCAATTTCGGCTCGAGCGGCACCGGGGCGGTGAACCACCTGGCGCAGGCCCTGCTGGCGGCGCGGGCGGGCGTCGAGTTCACCCATATTCCCTTCCGCGGCGGCGCGCCCGCGCTGATCGAGCTGCGGGCCGGCCGCATCCAGGCCATGTTCCAGGCCGTGCAGGAGGCCCTGCCGGTGGTGCGGGAAGGCGCGACGCGGGCCCTCGGTGTCTCCTCGACGACGCGGAACGCCCTGCTGCCGGACGTGCCGCCGGTGGCCGATGCCGTGCCCAATTTCGAGGCCGTGTTCTGGCAGGGCCTGTTCGCCCCCGCCGGCACGCCCGAGCCCATCCTCGCCCGCCTCGGTTCCGTGCTGCGCGTGGCGACCGACGATGCCGCGTTGCGCGCCCGCCTGGCCGAGCAGGGGGTGGACATCGTCACCGGCGATGCCACGGTTCTGCGCGACACCCTCGCGCGCGAAACCCAGCTCTGGGGCGAGCTGATCCGCAGCGCCAACATCCGCCCCGAATAGAGGTCCCGCATGAAGCCCGCCGTCCTCGCCGCGCTTCTCACCCTGGCCGGTTGCGGCGCCGTGGACACCAGCCGCGGCGCCTCCGGCTTCCCCGATGCGCCCTGGGGCCAGCCCGGCTTCCGCACCGGCGTGATGAACACGGACGGCACCATCACCCTGAACCGCGAGCGGCCATCGGGTACCTTCCGCCCGAACTACTGACCCGCCGCAGCGGCCCGGAACGAGAGAAAGAGGAAACGCCATGCTCGGCCTGATGCAGGATCACCCGCTCCTCGTCTCCTCCATCCTGCGGCACGCGGCGAAGCACCATCGCGCCGCGCCCATCGTCTCGGCCGACCATGAGGGCCGCCGCAGCCGCCATTCCTGGCCCGCGATCGAGCACCGCGCGAAGCAGCTCGCCCAGGCGCTCAAGCGCCGCGGCGTCGTGCCCGGGGAGCGCATCGCGACGCTGGGCTGGAACTCCCACCGCCATCTGGAGCTGTATTACGGCGTCTCCGGCATGGGGGCGGTGCTGCACACGGTGAACCCGCGCCTCTTCCCCGGGCAGATCACCCACATCCTGCAGGATGCGCAGGACACGCATCTCTTCGTCGATGCCGCCCTGCTGCCCGTGGTGCAGGGCGTGGCGGGCGAGTTGCCGGCCTGCCTGCGCTGCATCGTCGTCATGGGCGACGCGCCCGCCCCGCCCGATCTCGGGCGCGAGGTGCTGTCGCATGACGCGCTGCTGGCGGCCGAGAGCGGCGATTTCGGCTGGCCCGACCTCGACGAGCGGTCGGCCTCCTCGCTCTGCTACACCTCGGGCACGACGGGGAACCCCAAGGGCGTTCTCTACTCCCACCGCTCGACCGTGCTGCACGCCATGGCGGCGCTGCAGCCCGACGTGTTCGGGCTGCGCGCCTCGGACGTGGTGATGCCCGTGGTGCCCATGTTCCACGTCAACGCCTGGGGCCTGCCCTACGCCGCGCCCATGGCCGGCAGCGCCCTAGTGCTGCCGGGCCCGAAGCTCGATCCGGCGAGCGTATTCTCCCTCTTCGAGGAGGAAGGCGTCACCTTCTCGGCCGGCGTGCCCACGGTGTGGACCATGCTGCTCGCCTGGCTGCGGGCGGATGCGTCGCGCCGGTTCACGAGGCCGCCGCGCCTCGTGGTCGGCGGCACGGCCTTGCCCGTCGCCATCACCGAGGGATTCCTCAAGGAATACGGCGTGGACATCCTGCATGCCTGGGGCATGACGGAGCTGTCGCCGCTCGGCTCCACCTGCTCCCGCATGTTCGAGACGAAGGACTGGGACGCGGACCGGTGGCTCGCCTATTCGCGCAAGCAGGGGCGGCCGCAATACGGTGTGGATTTCCGCGTCCTCGGCGCCGATGGCCAGCCCATCGCCCAGGACGAAAAGGCCTTCGGCGAGCTGGAGGTGCGCGGGCCCTGGGTGGCCGGCGGCTACTTCAACGCGCCGGGCGACCCCGCCTTCACGGAGGACGGCTGGTTCCGCACCGGCGACGTGGTGACGATGGACGCCACGGGTGCGATCGAGATCGTGGACCGCGCCAAGGACGTGATCAAATCGGGGGGCGAGTGGATCAGCTCCATCACGCTGGAGAATCTGGCGCTCGCGCATCCCGACGTGCAGCTTGCCGCCGCGATTCCGGTGCGGCATCCGAAATGGGACGAGCGCCCGTTGCTGCTGGTGGTGCCGAAGCCCGGCACCAACCCCACGCCGGACAGCGTCCTGGCCGTTCTCGAGGGCAAGGTGGCGAAGTGGTGGATGCCCGACCGGGTGGAGTTCGTCGAAAGCCTGCCGATGACGGCGACGGGCAAGCTGTGGAAGGCGGAGCTGAAGCGGGAGTGGAAGGATTTCTCGCTGGAGGGGTGAGGGCGGATCAGCCGCAGGGCACGGCGCGGTCGTGGGCGGCGACGTGGATCGGTCCCTTCTCGCCCCGGCGAGTGTGGGCGCGGACGCGCGCGACGCCGATGCAGTCCTCATCCTCGATGGCGCCCTGTTCCGCGCCGGCGCGCTGTTCGAAATAGGCGCGCACGCGGGACTGCCAATCGGCGTGGCCGGCAACCCGCGGGTTCGTGTAGGGCGTCGAGCGAATGACGGCACGCACGTCTTCTTCCGACCATTCCTGTACCGGCGTCGCGGCGAGGCGTTCGAGAAGGGCGGCCTCGCGCTGGCGCGGGGTTCCCGCTTGCAGGGCCCGGTCGGCCGCGAAGATTTCGCCTCCAAACGAGTACGACACCGTGGGGGAAACGCCGGCTGGCCAAATCGACGATGTGCTGAAGACGTCTCGCCGGCGGTCGTCCGAGTCGATTCCTGTGGGCGACAGCTAAACAGGAGAGTTGTTGGTTCCCGTTCCGCCCTCACGCAGGCCGGCCCTCACCGCTGCCCGCGCCAGCGTGACCACATCGTCAAAGCTCTTCGCCCTGGCGCCGAGGTCGAGCCCCAACTGGTTGTTGCTGTCATCCATGACCGTCGATTGCAACGAGTTCCCGGACACGGTCCCGACGATCTCGTTGCCGATCAGAAGGCCATAAAGCAATCGTCCAGCCGAAGCGTCGCCGGAGCTCGGCCGCAAGCACGAGGTGGCGATAGGCGTCGGCGGGACCATCGCCCCAGCCGGGCAGGGGCGAAGCCCATGCCTCGTCCTCGGCGGCGCGCGTGACCGATCCCCAAAAGCCTGCATTCCTCATGTCGATCTCCTCTCGCGATGTGTCGCGTTCAGAACCCTGCACAGGTGACGCCGAGCATTCGGCCGGCCTCGGTACTTACAGGCGCACCGTGGGCGTCTAGGCGGAGGGTGAAGAGGCAGCGAGGCTCTGAGTCGAAACCCACGCGCTCGCTGACGTCTCCTTCTCCGCCGTGGGTTCGCCAACGCACGCGCAACGTGACCGGCGCGCCGCGAGCCGGAAGATTGGCAAATGCGAGCGTTCGAGGTTCGCGTCGCAGGATGTCCTGCCAGGGATCCACGCGCCGGCCATCATGCTCAACCTCCACGCTGAGGATCGGCGTATCCGACAGGATCGCGAGAACGGAGACATCCCGTTGGAAGATGCCCTGCGCGACGGTCGCAAGGCAGGCCCCGGCGACCGTTCCGGCAGCCAGACTCAAGATCGGCCATTGCTTGGGCTGTCGTCGATCGCTCGTTGGGCGCGGTTCTCCCCGAGGCGGCCTTCTTTGTCGCATATCTGCCCTCCGCAGTCAAGAAGATAATCCTACGTTTGCCCGACCGGAATAATGCCGACGCTGCACCTTGTATGGCTGCCTTATGTGCCGACCACGGCATTGACCGTCGAGCAAGCGCAATCTTGCCAAACCCTACCCCGCGGCTTCTTTGCGAAGCCCCGCACGCCCCCCAGGGCCGACAGCATCCTGGCCGTTCTCGAGGGCAAGGTGGCGAAGTGGTGGATGCCCGACCGGGTGGAGTTCGTCGAAAGCCTGCCGATGACGGCGACGGGCAAGCTGTGGAAGGCGGAGCTGAAGCGGGAGTGGAAGGATTTCTCGCTGGAGGGGTGAGCCCCTCTACCGGGTGAGGCGCCCGAGAAGCTCGGCCAGGTGCGCTGCCTGCGCCTCGCTCAGCTTCGCCCCGACGGCATCCTGGATCGCCCGCGAATAGACAGGCCAGGCGCGGCGACGAAGCGCCCGGCCCTCCTCGCTGATTGCGACGACCTGCCCGCGCCCGTCCTCCTCGCAGGGCCCGCGCGTCACCAGCCCCGCCTCCGCCATGCGGTCGAGCAGCCGGGAGAGGTTGTACTGCGCGAGGAGCAGCCGCGCCTGCAGGTCCCGCGGGCGCAGCGGGCCTTCCCGCTCCAGCTCCAGCAGCACGTCGTACCATTCGAGTGGCGGCAAACCGGCGGCCTTCAGCGCCGCCTGCACATGTCCCATGGCCGCGGCGTGGGCGCGGACAAGACGCGCCCAGGCAAGGATCGTGGCGTCGGCGGGCTTCGGCATTTCGATGCATTTACATCATCCTTGACGCGGGAACGCAACGGCATCATTCTCGATGCAGTTGCATCGAAAAGCCGCGTGTCGGCGGCGGGAGACCAAGCATGGACCGGCTCGTCAGCCACCACCTCTGCCCTTACGTCCAGCGCGTGGCGATCGTCGCGGCGGAGAAGGGCATCGCGCTCGAACGGCGCCTCGTGGATCTCGCCGCCAAGCCCGATTGGTTCCTGGCGGTGTCGCCCACGGGCAAGGTGCCGCTGCTTCAGGTGACGGATGCGGCAGGGCGGGAGCATGTCCTGTTCGAGAGCGCCGCCATCGCCGAGTCTCTCGACGAGACCGGCCCGGGCCCTTCGCTGATGCCCGCCGACCCGATCGCCCGCGCCCGGACGCGCGCCTGGGTGGAGTTCGCCTCCGCAACGCTTTCGGACATCGCAGGTCTCTACGCCGCGCCGGACCAGGCCATGTTCGACGCGAAGCGCGAGGCGCTTGCCGCGCGCTTCCGGCAGGCCGAGCGCGCTTGCGCGGGGCCCTGGTTCGCCGGCGCCGGCTTCGGGCTGGTGGACGCGGCCTTCGGTCCGGTCTTCCGCTACCTCGATGCCTTCGAGACGCTCGCCGGGCTTTCGCTCGCCGATGGCTTGCCGAAGGTCGCGGCGTGGCGCGCGGCGTTGGCGGCCCGTCCCTCCGTCGCCGGGGCGGTGGCGCCGGACTATCCCGAACGGCTGAGGGCCTTCCTGCTGGCCCGGGGCTCGGTCCTGTCTCGCAGGATCGCGGCGTCCCCCGCGGCCGCGTGACGCGGCATCACGCCCCGCCCGGCCGCGCGGCGAGCCGCGCCTCCAGCTCCGCCACGCGGGCGCGCAGCGGCGCGGTGGCCTGCTGCACCTCCTCCAGCGTGAAGCGCGGCGTGATGTGCTGCGGGCAGTTCCAGTCGAAGCCGGCGACGCGCACCAGGAACGCGCGCTCCACCTTCGCCGGATAGCCAGGCACGGAGAGGCGCTCCAGCACCGCGGGGTCCGTCGTCACCTCGACGCGGCCGAGCAGCTTCAGCCGCGTCTGGTTGGCATAGTCCATGAAGAAGAAGGCGGCGCGGCCGTCGCCGGCCAGGTTTCCCTCCGAGACGTGCTGCCGGTTGCCGCGGAAATCCGCGAAGCCGAAGGTCTCCTCGTCGAGCGCGCGGATGAAGCCTGCCGGGCCGCCGCGGTGCTGGATGTAGGGCCAGCCTGTCTCCCCGACAGTCGCCAGGTAGAAGCTGTCACGCTCCTCGATGAAGCGCGCCTCCCGCGCGCCGAGGCGGTCGTGATGCGCAGGGCCGCCCTCGAAGCGGGCGTAGGAGGCGCGGCTGCCGTCCTCGGCCTGCAGGGCCTTCACCCGCGGGGTGAAGACGATCTCGGCGAATGCGTGGGCCATGGTGCGTCCCTTTCGGGCGACGGTCCCTGCCGTCGCGGTCCGGCGGAACATGCGCGCGCCGCCGCCGAGGCGGAACGCGCGCCAGGCGAAAGTCACTCTTGCGCCGGCTGGAAGGATCCGACCGCAAGATCACCGGACAGCCGCTCCGCGAGCCGCACCGAAGCCAGGGCGAGGAAGGCGCGCAGCTTCGGCGCGACGAGCCGCGCCGGCGGGTAGACCAGCCGCACCGGCACCGGCGGCGGCGCATGCGCCGGCAGCACCTCCTCGAGCCGCCCGTCGCGCAGGGACGCGGCGACGGCGTAGGACAGCGCCAGCGTGATCCCCTCCCCTTCCTCGGCCGCCTGGATGGCGGAGGCGGCGTCGTTGACGTGGTAGCGCGCGCTGGCGCGGGCTGGAACGCCGCGCTGGTCCCGCCCCGGCAACGCGCCGTTGAAGTCGATCAGCGCATGGCCCGCGAGATCGGCTGGCGCCTGCGGCCGGCCGGCACGCGCGAGGTAGCCAGGGCTCGCGACCAGCATCCGCCGCACCGTTCCCACCTGGCGCGCGACCAGCGCGGAATCCGGCAGCTCCCCGATGCGCACGGCGACGTCCACGCCCTCCTCCACCAGCTGCACCAGCCGGTCGCTCGCCATCAGCGAGACGGCAACGCGCGGATGGGCGTGGAGGTACTCACGGATGACGGGCGAAACCGCGTGGCGCGCGAAGGTGACGGAGGCGCTGACCGTCAGCGTGCCGCTCGGCTCCGCCATCTCGCCCGCGGCTTCCCGCTCCGCGAGCTCCAGCTGCGCGAGCAGCTGCCGCGCGCTCTCCAGGAAGCGCAGCCCCGCCTCGGTGGGCACGACGGAGCGCGTCGTGCGGTTCAGCAGCCGCACGCCCAGGCGTTCCTCCAGCGCCACGACCGCCCGTGTCACCGCGGGCGGCGAGAGGCGCAGCCGCGCCGCGGCCTTGGCGAAGCCGCCGGCCTCGGCCACGGCGACGAACACCTCCATCGTCTGCAGGCGATCCATGCGGGGAAGCTTAGGGCCCGCCGTGGTTCCTTGTCGCCCCGGCGCCGCCCGCGCGGCAGGCAGGGCGGCGCGGTTTGCGGCAGATGCCGCGTCCCGGACCCTGCGAAGCGGTGAAGGGGGCCTTGCATGCCGGGCCGTGGCTTGGTCGCATCCTTCCGCTTCCGGACAGGAGAGGCAACGACCATGAAACGAGCTCTGGCCCTCGGGCTGGCCGCCGCCCTTGCGGCGCTGCCGGCCTTCGCCCAGGCCCCCCGCGAACGCGTGCTGCGCATCGCCATGACGGCGTCCGACGTGCCGACCACGACCGGCATGCCGAACAACGGCTTCGAGGGCATGCGCTTCCTCGGCTACCCCGTCTTCGAGGGGCTGGTGCTGTGGGATCTCTCGGCCACCGACCGCCCCGCCGGGCTGCGCCCGGGCCTCGCGGAATCCTGGCGGCAGGATCCCAACGATCCGCAGACCTGGCTCTTCACCCTGCGCGAAGGCGTCCGCTTCCATGACGGCACGCCCTTCAACGCCGATGCGGTGATCTGGAACCTGGAGCGCTACTTCAACAACCAGTCGCCCCAGTTCGAGGCGCAGGGCTCCGGTATCACCCGCGCCCGCATCCCCATCCTGGAGAGCTACCGCAAGGTGGATGAGCGCACGATCGCGTTCCGCACCACCCGCGTCGCCTCCTACTTCCCCTACATGGCGGTCTACATCCTGTTCACGAGCCCGCAGAGCTTCGAGCAGGGCGGCCGGGACTGGGCGCGCGTCGCGGCGCTGCCGCCGGCGGGCACGGGGCCGTTCCGCCTCTCGCGCTTCGTGCCCCGCCAGTCGGCGGAGCTCTCGAAGAACGATCAGTACTGGGACCGCAACCGCATCCCCCGCCTCGACCGCGTGGTGCTGCTGCCGATGCCGGAGGCGACGACGCGCCTCGCCGCCCTTCGCTCCGGCCAGGTGGACTGGATCGAGGTGCCGCCCCCCGATGCCATCCCCTCGCTGCGGCAGGCGGGCTTCACGATCAGCACCGGCTCCTACCCGCATGTCTGGCCGTGGTTCTTCCAGATGGGTGGGGAGACGCCCTTCCGCGACGTGCGCGTGCGCCAGGGGCTGAACTACTGCGTGGATCGCGCCGGCCTCGTGCAGCTTCTCAACGGCACGGCGGAACCGTCGGTCGGCTGGCTCAAGCCCTCCGACCCGGCCTTCGGCAACCCGCAGAACCGCTACAGCTTCGATCCCGCCCGCGGCCGCGCCCTGCTGGCCGAGGCCGGGTTCAACGCGCAGCGGCCGCTGTCCTTCAAGGTCATGATCTCGACCTCGAGTTCGGGCCAGATGCTGCCGCTGCCGATGAACGAGTTCCTGCAGCAGAACCTGCGCCAGGCCTGCGGCGTGAACGTCACCTTCGAGGTGACGGAGTGGAACACTCTGCTCCAGGCCACGCGCTCCTCGCCGGGGGCGCCGGTGCTGGCGGGCAGCCTCGCCCTCAACCCGTCCTCGCCGTCGAGCGATCCGTCGGTGATGGCGCGCTATTTCCTGCAGGCCTTCGTGCCGCCCAACGGGTTCAACTGGCCGCAATTCAACGATCCGCAATTCGAGCAGGCCTTCGCCGCCCTCGAGCGCGCGACGAACGAGAGCGAGTTCACGGCCGCCTATGCCCGCGCGCATGAGCGCGTGGTGGACAACCCGCCCTGGCTGTTCATCGTGCATGACCTAAACCCGCGGGCCATGCACCGCCGCGTGACCGGCTTCCGGGCGGCTCAAAGCTGGTTCCAGGATCTGGTGACGGTGGACATCCAGTAGTTTCGCGCGATCATGCGCGGGCCGAACCCATGGGAGGGAACCCGCGCATGATCGTCGATGTCCGCATCTACACCTGCCTGCCCAACAAGCTGCCCGCCTTCGTGAAGATCTACGAGGAGAAGGCCTGGCCGCTGCAGCAGAAGTACCTGGGCAACTGCCTCGGCTGGTACACCACCATCGAGGGCGAGCTGAACACGGTCGTCCACCTCTGGGGCTACGAGGACCAGGGCGACCGCGAGAAGCGCCGCAACGCCATGGCCGCCGACCCCGCCTGGGGCGACTACCTCCGCGCCGTGGCCGAGGCGGGCGTGCTGATCAGCATGCAGAACCGCATCACGCGGCCCACCCCCTTCTTCGAGGCTTACAAGAAGGGCTGACCTGTGGCCGGCGGGGCCTTCGCGCCCCGCCGCCGACGCTCACACGCTGCGGATCATGCTCCGCACGTCCACGCGCTCCCGCACCACGCCCTGCTGCACGGCGATGTCGATGAAGCGTTGGAAATCCTGCACGTCGGTCGGCGTCAGGTCCGCCGCCATGCGGAAATCCAGCATGGGGATCGCGTCCGCCAGATCGGCCGGCGTGTTCATGTGGCTGGCGAAGAGCGGCCGGACGCTGGCCGGGTCCCGCTTGATCAGCTCCACCGCGTCCTTCCAGGCGGCGACGTAGCGCCGCGCCACCTCCGGCCGGCGTTGCAGGAACGCCTCCGTCACCGCCGGGCCGGAGGCCCAGGTGAAGGCCTCCCGCCGGCCCAGCAGATGCGTCGAGATCACCCCCGCCTCCAGGATGCGCGCCGCGCCCTGGCGCACCGCGATGCTCGCCACCGGCTCGATCGTGTAGGCGGCGTCGAAGCTGCCCGCCTGCAAGGCGCCGACATGCACGCCCATGGGCTGCTCGGTCAGGGTGAAGTCCCGCCCCTCCTCGAGCCCCTGGCTGCGCAGCACGAAGCGGGCGGCGTTGATGTTGGCCGGCCCCGGCGCGGTGAGGATGCGCGCGCCCCCGCGCAGATCCCGCACCGCCCGCGCGGTGGAGTTCGGGCGGACCAGGAACTGCTCCATCCGGTGGTCGGCGTTCTGCCCGTTGAGCGAGAAGAACAGCGCGGTCCCCGCCCGGCGGGCATTGATGTTCGCCCCCTCGATGGTGACGAGGTTCGAGGTCGCGTCGGCGTCGCCGGACACCATGGCCTGCACGATCAGCGGCGGCGCCTGCAGCATGATCGCCTGCGCCTCGATGCCGTGGCGGGCGAAGATCCCGCGCTCCTGCGCGACGTGGAAGGGCAGCGTCGTCGTGACGTTGAAGATGCCGACGCGGACGCGGTCCGCCGCCTGGGCGCGGGCGAGGCGCGGCGCGGCGAGGGTGCCCGCCGCGGCGGCGAGGAGGTGGCGGCGACGCATCGTGGGAACCTCCGGGGCTTGAGTGCCACTCAAACGAAGTCAAGCACGCGCGCTTCGCCGCCCGCAAGCGCCGCGACGCGCCGGACGCGGCTTCCCGGCCCGCGCGCTTGCCCGGCGGAAAAGCCGCGTTTTAACCTCATCAAACGGGATCGGGGATGGGGCCGATGCGGCAAGGACAGGGGGCGGCGATCGCCCCGCGGGACGCGGCGATCACCGTGCGGGGGCTGCGCAAGGCCTTCGGCGGCCAGCCCGTCTATTCCGGCTTCGACCTCGACGTGCGGCGGGGCGACATCCTCGCCATCTTCGGGCCCAATGGCTGCGGCAAGTCCACCTTCATCAACATGGCGGCCGGGCTGCTGCCGGCGGATGGCGGCACCATCCTCTACCACGGGCGGGAGGTGCGGGACGTCCGCATCGGCTACGTCTTCCAGAACTACCGCGAGGCGCTGTTCCCCTGGCTGCGCGCCGCCGACAACATCCGCTACCCGCTGAAGCGCCTCGGCCTGCCGCGCCTCGAGATCGAGCGGCGGCTGGAGCGGCTGAAGGCCGGTTTCCGCGTCCGCTTCGACCTGCAACGCTATCCCTATGAGCTCTCGGGCGGCCAGCAGCAGCTCGTCTCCGTCATGCGGGCGCTCGCGGTCGAGCCCGAGGTGCTGTTCCTCGACGAGCCGTTCTCCGCCCTCGACTACGAGACGACGCTCGACCTGCGGACGCTGCTGCAGGACGTGCTGAAGCGCCTCGGCGTCACGACCCTCCTCGTCTCCCACGACCTCGAGGAGAGCATCGCGCTGGCGGACCGCCTGCTGATGCTGACGCGGCGCCCCACCACGGTCGCCGACGACGTGGCGGTGGAACTGCCCTGGCCCCGCACCTCCGCCACCCTGTCGGAGGAGGGGTTCGTCACGCTCAAGCGCCGCTGCCTCGCGGTGTTCGAGGCCGCCGTCGCGGGCCGCGCGTGAGGGCGCTGCTGACGCCGCTCGCCGGCGCGGCGGGCTTCGTCGCCCTCTGGTGGCTCGCCACCTGGCTGCGCGTCGCCGACCCGGTGCTGCTGCCCTCGCCGGCCGAGACCTGGCGGGACACCGCGCGGGCGTTGCAGGACGGTCCGCTCTGGCACGATCTGTGGAAGACGGTGTGGCGCACCGTGCAGGCCTTCGTCATCGCCTCGGCGATCGGCGTGCCGCTCGGCCTCGCGCTCGGCGCGCGGGAGCGTGCGTACCGCGCGGTGGAGTTCGTGGTGGACTTCTTCCGCTCCACGCCGGCCTCCGCGCTGTTCCCGCTCTTCCTCATCCTGTTCGGCGTGGGGGAGGGCACGAAGGTCGCGGTCGCGGCCTTCGGCGCCGCCCTCGTCATCCTGTTCAACGCCGCCTACGGCGTCATCAACGCCCGCCGCACCCGCGTGCTGGCCGCGCGCGTCATGGGCGCGGGCGAGGCGCGCATCCTCTGGGACGTGCTGCTGTGGGAGGCGCTGCCGCAGATCCTCGTCGGCATGCGCGCGGGCATCTCCCTCGCGCTCGTGATCGTCGTGGTGGCGGAGATGTTCATCGGCAGCACCGACGGGCTCGGCCAGCGCGTCATCGTCGCGCAATCCCTGTTCGAGAGCGGCCTGATGTACGGCGTGATCTTCCTCGCCGGCGCGCTCGGCTACCTGCTGAACCTCCTGTTCCTCGTGGCCGAGAAGCGGCTGGTCCACTGGGGCGGCAAGTAGGCCCCCGGACCTACCGCCGGAACACGAGGCCCCGCGCCCGCGCCGCGTTGACGGTGAGCGTGTCGCCCTCCAGCACCGCATCCGCCCAGCCGTTCCAGAGCGTGGACGGGATGTGGACGCGGAGCTGCCGCGGCGCGACCGCCTCGACCGCCCAGGGTCCGGCGCGGCGGATCGGACCCTCCACCTCCACCTGCCCGTCGGCGATGCGCCAGGTCGTGCCGAGCGCCTCGCAGCGCCAAGTGCCGTCGAGGCCGGCGGGCAGCGGCCCGGGCGCCGCGCGATGCCAGGTCGAGATGACGCCGGCGTCCTGCTCGACCCGGAGCGCGTCGCCGCTCGCCGCGACGCGCAGCGGGAAGGCGTTGCGGCGCGCGGTGAGCCAGCCATCCGGCGCGGGGATCAGGGCGAAGGGCACGCCGTGCATCACGCCCGTGGCCTGCCCCGCGTCATCCAGCCGGATATCGAGGCTGAGGCCCTGCGACGCCTCGATCCAGCTGCCGGCGAGCGGCGCGGCCTCGACCGCCGGGGGGGGCGGGGCCAACTCGCCCTCCAGCGCGGCCTCCATCACCTGGAGCGCCATGTGGTGCGGGTCGAGGCCGCCATTGTTGGCGATGACGATGACGGTGATCCGCCGCTCGGGGATGCGCAGGAAGGCCGTCTTGTAGCCGGGCCAGAGCCCGCCATGGCTGACGGTGCGCACCCCGCGCCACGCCTCGACCTCGAGGCCGAGGGCGTAGCGGTTCGTCACGCCGTTGGCGAACGGCGCCGTCCGCTCCAGCTGGTCCTCCAGCCCGTTCCCGAGGAGGCCGAGCGAGAGGTTCCGCGCCCACAGCGCCAGATCCTCGACGCCGGAGACGAGGCCGCCTTCGCCGCCCAGGGGGAAGCCGTGCGGCGCCCGGCGGAAGCCGCCCTGGCCGTCTGGCAGGTAGCCGGTGGCGAGGCCCGGCACCGGGGTCGTCAGGTCGGGCGTGTGGCGCGTGCGCGTCATCCCGAGCGGCGAGAAGAGGCGCCGCTGCAGGAAGGTGTCGAACGCCTGGCCCGACACCGCCTCGACCACCTGCCCCAGCAGCCGGAACCCGGCATTGCTGTAGAGGAACCGCGTGCCCGACGCGAAATTCAGCTCGCCCGAGCGGCGGATCGCCGCGTCGAGCTCCGCCTCGGTGACGGGCTGGGACAGGTCGGTGCCGCCGAGCGCGAGGAGCTGGAACATGTCCCGGATGCCGGACGCGTTGCGCATCGCCTGGTCGAGCGTGATGCTGGCGAGCGCGGGCGGCAGCCCCGGCAGGTGGCGCCCGAACGGGTCCTGCGGGGAGACGCGCCCCTCCTGCGCCAGCAGCAGGATCGCCGCGCAGGTGAAGTGCTTGGAGACGGACGCGATGCGGAAGGTGGTGGCCGGCCCGATGGGGACACCGAGTTCGATCGAGGCGAGGCCGGCGGCGCGCCGCAGCAGCAGCGCGCCGTCGCGCGCCACGCCCACCGCTGCGCCGGGCCCTTCGGCCAACGGGGCCAGCATGAGTCCGACACGCCGCTCCAGCCGCAGCAGGTCCAGGTCGCGCATTCTCGATATTCTCCCAGCCGGAACCAACCTACACGGAACAGCGGCGGGATGAAGGGCGTGGTCATCCTGGGCGCCGGCGGCCACGGGCGGGCGGTGCTGGAAGCGGCGCGCGACGCCGGGTGGGAGGTGGCGGGCTTCGCCGATGCGCGGGCGCCCAACCCCCCGGTGCTGGGCCTGCCGGTGCTGGGCGGGGAAGAGGCGGTGTCGGGCGCGGCCCTCGTCGCCATCGGCGATCCGGTCCTGCGTCTCGCCGCGGCGGCACGGCTCGCGGCGCGCGGGGTGGCGTTGCCGGCCCTGGTCCATCCGAGCGCGGTGGTGGCGCGCAGCGCCGCCCTGGCGGGGGGCGCGGTGGTCATGGCCCGGGTGGCGGTGGGCGCGGCCGCCCGCGTCGGGGCGTTCGCGCTGCTCAACACGGCCTGCGTCGTCGAGCACGATTGCGAGGTCGGGGAGGGCGCGCACATCGCCATCGGCGCGCTGCTCTGCGGCGGCGTGCGGGTGGGGGCGCGGGCGGTGATCGGCGCCGGGGCGGTGATCGTCCCGGGCGTCACCGTGGGCGACGACGCGGTCATCGCCGCCGGGGCGGCCGTGACGCGCGACGTGGCGGCCGGCACCCGGGTTCAGGGGGTGCCGGCGCGGTAGGCCGGGGCGGCCCGGCGGTCAGCCGACCGGGTTGCGCAGGCGGCCGATGCCCTCGATCTCGATCTCGACCACATCGCCCGTCTTGAGCACCTGGGGCGGCTGCATGGCGTAGCCGACGCCTTCCGGCGTGCCGGTCAGGATCACGTCGCCCGGCACCAGGGTGAAGCCGATCGAGAGCTGGGAGATGATCTCCTTCACGTCGAAGATCATCTTGGAGGTGCGCGAGGACTGCCGCTGCTCCCCGTTCACCCACAGCCTGATCGCGAGGTCGGAGGCGTCGAGCTCGTCGGCCGGGACGATCCAGGGCCCCATCGGGCAGGAGCGGTCGAGCGACTTGCCCTTGAACCACTGGCCGAAGCGGCGCTGCAGGTCACGGCCCGTGACGTCGTTGCCGATGGTCCAGCCGAAGACGTGGTCGAGCGCCTTGTCCTTGGCGATGTTCACGCCGGCCGTGCCGATGACGAGCGTCAGCTCCGCCTCGTAGTCGAGCCACTTCGTGACCTCGGTGGCGGTGTGGTCGGGGATGGTGGCGTCGGGCCCGATCACGCATTCCGGGGCCTTGGTGAAGAATTGCGGGAACTTCGGCAGCTCGCTGTTCTGGATGCCGCGGGTGCGGTCGCCCTCGGCGACGTGGTCCATGTAGTTGCGCCCGACGCAGAAGACGTTGCGGGCGGGGCGGGGGATCGGGGCGAGCAGCGTGGCGCCCGAAACCCAGGCGCGGGCGGGCGCGGCGCCGAGCGCGGCGCGGATGGTGGCAAGCCCGGCGGCGCCGGCCTTCACGACGTCGAGCATGGTCGGGAAGGCGAGGCCGGCGGCCTGGAAATCGAGGATGCGGCCGTCCTCGGCCAGGGCGCCGGGGCGCGCGCCGACGGAATCGGCGAAGGTGACGAGCTTGAGGGGCACGTTTGGACTCTCCCAGAGGTTGTGGGCCGGCACCGCTTCGTCTCAAAAATAAGTCAAATGCCTCACGGTATGCGATTGAATCCGGCCGCGTGATTCGCTATCGAATGCAATCATCGAGGGTGCCCGGGATCAAGACAGGCGCAGCCCGCCGAAGCGCACCATGACCGGACAGGCCCAGCACGCGGCCTGCGGGCCGGAGGGCGCTTGGCGGTATCCTGCCGGTGGTCCGGGCCAGCGCATGATACGGGTCGTCAGGTGATGTCTCGCTTCGCATCGCGTCGGCAGCTGTTGGGGGTCGGCGGCGCCGGGCTGGCTGCCGCGGCCGCGCCGTGGCTCGCGCCGTCCCCTGTCGCCGCGCAGGCCTTGTCCGGCGCGGCGATGGACGGGCTGCGCCTCGAATGGACCGCCTTCCGTCAGCGCTTCCTGGCGCCCGAAGGCCGCGTCGTGGACACCGGCAACCGCAACATCTCCCACTCCGAGGGGCAGGGCTGGGCCATGCTCGCGGCCGTCCGCTCCGATGACCGCGCCTCCTTCGAGCTGATGCTCGGCTGGACCCGGCGGACGCTGAAGCGTCCGCGGGACCATCTGCATGCCTGGCGCTTCCGGCCCCGCGCCTCCAACCCGGTGGACGACCTCAACAACGCCACCGACGGCGATCTCTTCATCGCCTGGGCGCTGCTGGAGGCCGGGGCGCGCTGGGGCGTCGCCGACCACACCGCCCTCGGCCAGGCGATCGCCCGCGACGTGCTGCGGCTGCTCATCGCCCCGGCCGGGCCCTACCTGGTCATGCTGCCGGGCGCCCGCGGCTTCGACCGGCGCGAGACCGTGGTCGTCAACCCGTCCTACTATGCCTTCCCGGCGATCCGCGCCCTGGCGACGGCCGTGCCCGACCCGCTCTGGGTCCGCGCGGCGAGCGACGGGGTGGCGCTGCTGCGCGGCGCCCGCTTCGGCCGCTGGGGCCTGCCGCCCGACTGGCTGATGGTGTCGCGCGCCGACGGGCGGCTGTCGCTGCCGGATGCGTGGCCGCCCCGCTTCTCCTACGACGCGGTGCGGGTGCCGCTCTTCGCCGCCTGGGTCGGCCTGGGGCGCGAGCCCGCGGTCACCGGCCCGGCCGATTTCTGGAACGACCCCGGCCACGCGCATCTGCCGGCCTGGGCCGACCTGACCAGCAACACCATCTCGCCCTACGCCGCCTCGCCCGGAATCGCGGGGGTCGCGCGCCTCGCGACGGCGCACCGGGTGGGGATGCCCTTGTCCTCGGCACAGCCGCGCGGACCCTCTCCCATGCCGGACTACTACTCAGCAGGGTTGACGCTGCTCGCTGCGCTCGCGACGCGAGAAACGGGCATGGCTTCCATGTAACACTGTGACCGGCGGATGCGCGACGGGCCCGACCCCTGTTTGCAGTGCACCGCGGAAGCAGGCATGTTGGCCGTGGAGAGAGGGTGAGACAGGATGTCGCGCGAAGCGGACGTTGCGCGCATGACCGCTGCTATCAATACGCCGGGGCTGCGATATCGTAGCTTCGGCAACGACTTGCCGCGTCCGCCGGCGGCCCTGCCCGCCGAGAGCACCAGCTTTCCCCTGCTGAGCGACGCGATGCCGCAGGCCGCGGTCTCCGCCGAGCCGATGGCGCCGCCGGCCGATTCGCCGGAGCCCCCGGCGGCCGCTGCCGCCCCGGCGCCGGCCGAAGAGCCGATCGAGGAAGACCTCCCCTTCGCCGGCCAGAACGAGGCGCCGGCGACCGCGCCCGAACCGGAGCCCGAGGCCCCCGGCATGGAAGCCCCCGGTGTCGAAGCCCCCGGCATCGACTGGGCCGCGCTCGCCGCCGCGGCGCCACCCGCGCCGGAGGTCACGCCGCCCACCCTGC
>JAIEOO010000192.1 GCA_019750475.1 Acetobacteraceae bacterium
CCTCCCCAGACCCCTCCCGCCGGGGAGCCACGGGCTCCCCGGACCCCTGCGAATCCTTTGGGGATTGGGGAGGGGGCATCACAGGAGCGACCTCGATCCAGGGAGCACGCCGCCCCCTCCCCAATCCCCAACAAACGATCCGTGGGTCCAGGGGGCCGTGCCCCCTGGCGGGGAGGGTTTGGGAGGGGCAGCGCCCCTCCCAACGCTGCCACCCCCGTCACGGCACCTCCTGCCCCAGGGCTTGCAGCACCAGGCCTTCCAGCACGCCGGCGCCGATGTTCACGCCGAGGGCTTCGACGAAGAGGAACCAGACGCCGAGGCAGAGGGGCAGGGCAATGAGCAGGTTCCGCCCCCACGCGCGGCTGCCGAAGGCGGCGGAGACGAGGACGAATTGCGCGCTCGCCGCGAGGGAGAAGCCGAGCGGTCCGATGAGCAGCAGGTTCGCGAGCAGCCCGGCGCCGAGCAGCCCGAGTGCGCGCCGATTGGGGGGGCCTGCTTCCACGACGTCGGAGAGCTGTGCCGACCAGCCGCCGCGCAGGGCTGCCGCGACTAGCAGCGTGCCCAGGGCCGTGAGGCCCGAGGCCACGAGGTAGGGGATCACCTTCGGTCCGACCTGGGCGTAGAGCGGCGTGACGGGAATGACGCTCGCTTGCCAGAAGGCGATGAGGCCGAGGGCCAGCACGGCCAGCCCGGCGCCCAGATCCGCGCCCGCGATGTTCTTGCGCAATGTCCTGCCCTCCCTCGCGGGCATCTCATGCCAGGAAGCCAACTTCGCGCAACCGCCGGCACAGTGGCGAATGCGTCATCCGGGCCGGTTGCGGAACCAAACCCACGCGCGCAGCCTGGGCGCCATGAGGGAAGACGCGATCCCCGACATCTATCGCCGCCACGCCGCGGCCTTCGATGCGCAGCGGGGGCGTTCCCTCATCGAGCGGCCCTGGCTCGACCGTTTCGCGGCGCATCTGGCTTCGGGCGCGGAGGTGCTCGATCTCGGCTGCGGCATGGGGGAGCCCATCGCGCGGCATCTGGTCGGGCAGGGCTTCCGCGTGACCGGCGTGGATGTCTCGGCGCCCTTGCTGAACCTCGCGCGGCGGCGAATGCCGCGCGCGACCTGGATCGAGGCCGACATGCGCGGCCTCGATCTCGGGCGGCGCTTCGGCGGCATCCTGGCCTGGGACAGCTTCTTCCATCTGGCGCGGGCGGATCAGCGCGCGATGTTCGCCGTCTTCGCGCGTCACGCGGCGCCCTCGGCGCCCCTCATGTTCACGAGCGGCCCGGAGGAGGGCGAGGCGATCGGTTGCTTCGAAGGCGAGGCGCTGTTCCACGCCAGCCTCGCGCCGGAGGCGTATCACCGCCTCCTGGCGGCGGAGGGCTTCGCCGTGCTGGCGCACCGGGCGGAGGATCCGGATTGCGGCGGCCGCACCGTCTGGCTCGCCCGGCGCGGCTGAGGGCGCGTCAGGCCGCGGCGCGGCGCCAGTCCAGATACCACTCGACGAAGCGCGCCACCCCGTCCTCGACCCGCGTCGGCGGGCTGAAGCCGGTCAGGTCGCGCAGCAGCGTGTTGTCCGCCCAGGTGCGGTGCAGCTCCCCGGGCTGCATCGGCACCAGCTCCCGGATGGCGCGCCGTCCGGTGGCGCTCTCGATGGCGGCCACGAAGGCCGGCAGCGGCACCGGGGCGCCGGCGCCGATATTGACCACGCGATAGGGCGCGGCCGCCGTCACGCTGTCGGCGGCGGAAACCGGCCGCCCGGCCTCCGGCATATGATCGGCGAGGCGCAGGATCGCCTCCACCAGATCGTCCACGAAGGTGAAGTCGCGCTCCATGTCGCCGTGGTTGTGCAGCCGGATCGGGCGTCCGGCCAGGATCGCCTCCGTGAAGGAGAACAGCGCCATGTCCGGCCGCCCCCAGGGGCCGTACACCGTGAAGAAGCGGAAGGCGGTGATCGGCAGGCGCGTCAGGTGGGCGTGCCCGTGCGCCATCACCTCCATGCTGCGCTTGCTGGCGGCGTAGATGTTGAGCGCCGTGTCGGCGGGCTCGGTCTCGCGGAAGGGCAAGGCGGTGCTCGCGCCGTAGACGCTGCTGGTCGAGGCCATCAGCAGGTGCCGCGGCGGATGCGCCCGGCATGCCTCGAGCAGGTGGAAGGAACCCACGATGTTGGACGCGACGTAGTCCTCCGGCGCCTTCAGGGCGTGGCGCACGCCGGCCTGCGCCGCCAGGTGGAAGACGAGTTCCGGCCGGACCCCGTCCACCAGCCGCGCCAGCCTGTCCCGGTCCGCCAGGTCCATGACATGCGGCGCGAAGCCTGGATGCCGCGCCAGCTCCGCGTGCCGCGCCCGCTTCAGCGCCACGTCGTAATACGCGTTCATGTTGTCGAGGCCCGCGACCTCGTGCCCAGCCGCCAGCAGGCGCCGCGCGAGATGGAAGCCGATGAAGCCGGCGCTTCCCGTCACCAGCACCCGCATGGCGTGGCCTCTCCCTTCCAGCCCGCCACCGCGGGAACCCTCTCCGTAACCCGGAACGCGTTGGCCGGGGAACTGCCCCGCGGCGCTCCCTTGCCCAATTCGAGGCGACGCCCGCGGTTGCCTCCCGTCACGGCTCCGTCCCTTGACCTAAGGGCCGGCGGACGCCACCACCCGCCAAAGCTGCCGCAAGGGTGAAGGCATGACGGAGCGCAAGCGGGTGCTGGTCTGCGTGGGGACGCGCCCGGAAGCCATCAAGCTCTTCCCCGTCATCCTGGCCCTGAAGGCCGATCCCCGCTTCGAATGCCGGGTCTGCGCCACCGCCCAGCACCGGGAGATGCTGGATCAGGTCCTGCGCCTCGCCGCGGTCGCGCCGGACCGGGACCTGGACCTGATGCGGCCCGGCCAGACCCTCACCTCGATCACCACTGGCGTGCTCGAGACGTTCGGCCCCGTGCTGGAGGCGGAGCATCCGGACTGGGTGGTCGTCCAGGGCGACACCACCACGGCCATGGCTGGGGCGCTCGCCGCCTTCTACCGCAAGGTCCCGGTCGCCCATGTCGAGGCCGGGCTGCGCACCGGGAACATGCACGCTCCCTTCCCGGAGGAAGCCAATCGCCGCCTGGTCGGCGTGCTGGCGAGCCTGCACTTCGCGCCGACCGAGCGCGCCCGGGCCGCGCTGCTGGCCGAGAACGTCGCGCCGCAGCGGGTCGTCGTCACCGGCAACACGGTGGTGGACGCGTTGCTGGCCACGCGGGCGCAGCTCGGGGCTCACGCGGCCGAGACCGCGGCCCTTCGCGCCGCCCTGCCCGCCGCCGGCGATTCCCGCCGCGTCATCCTCGTCACCGCCCACCGGCGGGAGAATCTCGACGGCGGGATGGAGCGCATCGCGGCCGCCCTCCGGACCCTGGCCGACCGGGGCGACACCTTCGTCGCCTTCCCCGTGCATCCCAATCCCCGTGTTCGCGGCCCGATGGAGGCGATGCTCGGAGACCATCCGTCCATCGCCCTGCTGCCGCCCCTCGACTACCTGCCCTTCATCGCCGCGCTCGACCGCTGCGACTTCGTGCTGACCGACAGCGGCGGCGTGCAGGAGGAAGCCCCGTCCTTCGGCAAGCCGGTGCTCGTGATGCGGGACGTGACCGAGCGGCCCGAGGCGGTGGAGGCGGGGACATCCCGGCTGGTGGGCTCGCAGACCGAGCGGATCCTGGCGGAGGCGACGCGCCTCCTCGACGACCCGGCGGCCCATGCGGCGATGCGCCGCGCCCACAACCCCTATGGCGACGGCCGCGCCGCGGAGCGGATTCGCGACGCCCTGGCCAACGCCCCGCCCTGATTGACCGGTGCGCAAGCGGCTTAACATTCCAATTCATGAGCTGCGAAACGTGCACAATTCGTGACGCTGTTCAGGCCGCGCTCGGCTCTATTGTCGGCCCAGCATGAGACAGGACATGGTGCGCAAGCCTCCACGACTGAGGAGCGGGAGGGTGCAGCGTGGGCGCCCTCCCTCGACTGAGCCTCTTGCCAACGCCGGCGAACCGAGCCCGGGCCAGACTGGTCCAGGCAACGGAACGCATTCGGCGGAGTTGCGGCTTGGCGCCAAGCCCATGACACCCGACCCCGCGAGCGTCCAAGCCGAACGACTCGATGCCGCTGCGCTGGCCGTGGGCAAGCTGGCCCACGACGTCAACAACACCCTCACGGTCATGCTGGGCAACGCCGAGTATCTGCTCGATGCCCTGGCCGACCGCCCCGACCTCCTGGACGCCGTGCGCCTCATCGTCGAGGCGGCCGAGCGCGCGGCGGAGGTGAACCGGCGCGTGCTGCTGTTCTCGCGTCGCCGGGGCTGGAACGGCGGACGCGCCGATCTCGGCCGCGTGCTCGATGAAGCGCGTGCGCTGGAGCTTCCACCCGGCGTCAGCCTGCAGCTGGATCTGCCCCCGTCGCTTCCGCCGCTGGCCCTGGCGCCGAACGCGCTGGCCGAGGCCGTGAACGCCCTGCTGCGCAACGCCATCGAGGCGATGCCCGATGGCGGCACGCTGCGGATCAGCGCCGAGGAGGAGCCGAGCGGCCAGGTGACGCTGCGCGTGCAGGACACGGGCCGGGGCATGGATGCCGAGGAACTGGCCCGCTGCCTCGAACCCTTCGCGAGCCGCAAGCCGGGCGGCACGGGGGTGGGGCTGGGCCTCGCCATCGCCCATGGCGTCGCCCGCGCGGCCGGGGGCAAGCTCAGCTTGCGGAGCCGGCCGGGCGAAGGCACCGAGGTCCGCCTCACCCTGCCCAGCCGGAAGGACTGACCGCGGGGCGCAGGCGGCCTCACCGCGATTCGAAGCGCCAGGGCGCCGCCCCATCCTCGTTGGGGTCGAGGCGAAGGCGATGCTCGAGCGGCGGGAAGGCGCGGCTGCGGCAATCGGCGCGGTCGCACAGGCGGCAGGACAGGCCGATGCCCACCCGCGCCGCCGGCAGGTCGAGCCCGTCGGCATAGACCACCTCCGGGGCGCGGGCGATGTCGCAGCCCATCGCCACCACATGCACCGGCGCGGGCTCGCCCCAGCGCGGCGCCGGGCCGCGCACGGCGCGGGCGAAGCAGAGGAAGGTCGCGCCGTCCGGCAGCTCGGCGCATTGCACCTGCACCTGGGCCGGCGTGGCGAAGGCCTGGTGCACCACCCATTTCGGGCAGCTCCCGCCGAAGCGGGCGAAGGGGAAGCCGGCGGCCGAGAAGCGCTTGTCCACATTGCCCGCGGGATCGGCGCGCAGGAAGAAGAAGGGCACGCCCCGCGCCCCCTCGCGCTGCAGGGTGGACAGGCGGTGCGCCGCCTGCTCGAAGGAGGTGCCGAAGCGCGCCGCCAGCGCCTCCACGTCGTGGCGCAGCGCCCGCGCCGCGGCCAGGAACAGCGCGTAGGGCATCAGCAGCGCGGCGGCCCCGTAGTTCAGCAGCCCGATCCGGATCAGGGACGCGGCCTCCGGCGTGCTGGGCGCGTGGCTCGCCATCGCGGCGTCGACGGCCTCCCGCGCTTCGAGCAGCATGAGCTGGAAGGCCATGCGGAAGCCGCGCGATTCGCGGGGGATCGCTTCCGAGAGCCAGAGCTGCCGCGTCGCCGGGTCGTAGCGCCGCACGGCGTCGGTCATCGGGCCCACCGTCACGCGCACCGCGTGCTTCGTGCGCAGGCGTTCGGCGATGGCGTGGTTCACCTCCGACGGCGCCGCGTCCATCTCGCGCGCGATGGCCTCGGCGGCGGCCTCCAGCTCGGCGAAGTGGTTGGCGCGCTCGTGGAAGAAGTCGCGCGCCTCCTCGTTCGGCAGCAGGATGCGCCGGCCGGAGGGCAGCGCGATGCCGGAGGAATCCTCCCGCGCGACGCGCCAGGCGCGATAGAGCGCGAGCATCCCGCGCGCCGCGTTGGGGGCGGAGGCGGCCATGGCCTGCACCTCCGCCTCCGGCACCTCCTCGAGACCGAGGAGGGGATCGGCCAGCACCTCGCGCAGCGCCGTCTCGAGCTGGCGTTCGGAGTGGCCCGACAGCGCGGCGAGGTCCACGCCCAGCGCCTCGGTCAGCTTGATGAGGACGGAAGCGGTGACGGCGCGCTGGTCGTGCTCGATCAGGTTCAGGTAGCTCGCGGAAATGCCGAGCCGCGCGGCCAGCGCCTGCTGGGTGAAGCCGCGTTCGGACCGCAGCCGCCGCACCGTGCGGCCGATGAGCGGGCGCGCCATTCCGCCTCCCTGGCGAATTGTAGCCTTCGCGATTTACACACTTTACGAATTCACAGCCTGTCCGGTGTGAAACCGCACCGGCTTGCCGCCAGCTTGACCGATTTGGCGCTGAACTTCCAAGGGGAAATGTCAATTCTTCACTCCGCGGCCGGGATGTTGGCCGCCGAGGAGATGAAAGACAGATGCGTCCCACCCCAGCCCCGGCCCATTCCCCGGACGGCACCGCCGGCGGTTTCCCGCGTGAGCCCGGCCGCTTCGACGGCATCCGCCGCGACTACACGCCCGAGGATGTCGCCCGCCTCTCCGGCAGCTTCCGCATCCAGCACAGCCTCGCCGAGATGGGCGCGCGCCGCCTCTGGCACCTGCTGAAGACCGAGCCTTTCGTCGCCACCCTCGGCGCGCTGACGGGCATGCAGGCGCTGCAGCAGGTCAAGGCCGGGCTGAAGGCCATCTACCTCTCCGGCTGGCAGGTCGCGGCTGACGCCAACACCGCCGCCACGATGTACCCCGACCAGTCGCTCTACCCCGTGGATTCGGTGCCGACGGTGATCCGCCGGATCAACAACGCGCTGCGCCGCGCCGACCAGATCGCGACGCTCGAACGCGCCGAGGGCAAGGCCGAGGACGCGACGCACTACATGGCGCCCATCATCGCCGACGCGGAGGCCGGCTTCGGCGGCGCGCTCAACGCCTTCGAGCTGATGCGCGCCATGATCGAGGCGGGCGCCGCAGGCGTCCATTTCGAGGACCAGCTGGCGAGCGAGAAGAAGTGCGGACATCTCGGCGGCAAGGTGCTGGTGCCGATCGCCCAGCACATCCGCACGCTGAACGCCGCGCGCCTGGCCGCCGACGTCGAGGGCACCTCGACCATCCTGCTCTGCCGCACCGATGCCGAGAGCGCGCAGCTTCTGACGTCCGACGTGGACGAGCGCGACCGGCCCTTCATCAGCGGGGAGCGCACGCCGGAGGGCTTCCACCGCATCCGCCCCGGCTGCGGCAAGGACTACGCCATCGCGCGCAGCCTGGCCTACGCCCCCTATGCCGACCTGCTGTGGTGGGAGACCAGCACGCCCGACCTGCAGGATGCGCGCGACTTCGCCGAGGCGATCCACCGCGCGTTCCCGGGCAAGATGCTGGCCTACAATTGCAGCCCGTCCTTCAACTGGCAGCGCAAGATGGGCGTCGAGGCCGCCGCCCGGTTCCAGCGGGAGCTCGGCGCCATGGGCTACAAGTTCCAGTTCGTCACGCTGGCCGGCTTCCACTCGCTGAACCACTCCATGTTCCAGCTCGCCCGCGGCTACGCGGAGCGCGGCATGGGCGCGTACAGCGAGCTGCAACAGGCCGAATTCGCCGCCGAGGCGCAGGGCTTCACCGCCGTGCGCCACCAGCGGGAGGTCGGCGTCGGCTGGTTCGATGCGGTCGCCACCGCGGCCGCCGGCGGCCACTCCTCCACCACGGCGATGAAGGACAGCACCGAGACGGCGCAGTTCCAGCACGCCTGACGCGGCCTTCAACCGGACGTGGCGGCGGGCTCCCTTCCAGACACCCTCGCCGCCACCGGGCGCCCGCCGTTTCCCAGACGGTGGGCGCCCCCTTCCCCGCAGCCATCATCACGGAGCAACGACCATGTCCCCACGCGAGACCACCAACCCCCTGACCCATGAGCGCGACGCGGTCCGCGACGCGCAGCGCCGCGCCCAGGGCGCCGAGATCCGCGCCGCCATGGGCGCGCACCCCGCGCAGCAGAGCTACGACGACGGCCTCGTCCATTCGCACAACTGGGCCTGCGGCGATCGCGGCCGCCCGTCGCACTGAGCGGGCGGGGCGCCGCCGGGCGCCCCGCTACCTCTCGCCGAGGCCCGCGACGACGTTCACCGTCGAGGCGACGATGATGGCGTTGAAGAAGAAGGCGACGACCATGTGGAGGGAGACGAGCCGCCGCACCGAGGTGCTGCGCGTCGTCGTGTCCGCCACCTGGAAGGCGATGCCGACGTTGAGCGCCAGGTAGACGAACTCGCTGAACTCCGGCGTGCCGTCACCGCCCGGGAACTCCACCCCTTCCTCGGCCCGCCAGTAGTGATGGGCGTAGTCCTGCACGAAGAGCGCGTGCACATAGGCCCAGGAGAGGATGACGGTGATGACCGCGAGCGTCATCTCCGGCCAGTCGCCCGCGCGCAGGGCCAGTTCCCACACCACGGCCATCAGGGAGATCGCGGCGCCCGCGATGGAGAGCAGCAGCACGACGCGTCGCCCGTCGGCGAGCGCCAGGGCGCGGCGGCGCATCACCTCGGGCTCGGCGCACCACAGCCGGCGGTACAGCAGCGCCATGTAGGCCAGCACATGCGCGCACCAGCCGAGCAGCGCCGCCTGCATCGGGTCCACGCCGATGAGCCAGGTGAGCGCCCCCACCCCGCCGCCGAAGGCGGCCGAGCGGGGCGCGAAGCTGTGGGTGAGCCATGCGCGCATGCCCCGTCAGCGCCGGGGCGCGCGCCGGGTTTCACGCCGCCGCCAGCGCTTCCGAGAAAACGGCGCCGTCCACGTTGCCGCCCGACAGGATGATGCCCGTCACCGCGTCGCGCGACGGCAGCTTGCCGGCGAGCAGCGCGGCCAGCGCGACCGCGCCGCCCGGCTCCACCACCAACTTCAGGTGGGTGAAGGCGAAGCGCATCGCCGCGAAGACCTCCGCCCGCGTCACCACCACGCCAGCCGCGACGCGCGGCTGGTTGATGGCGAAGGTCAGCACGCCCGGCTGCTTCGACAGCAGGGCGTCGCAGAGATTCTCGCCGCTGCCGTCGTTGGCGACGCGCTTCCCTTCCCGCAGGGACCGCCCGTAATCGTCCCACCCCTCGGGTTCGGCGGCGTAGAGCGCGGCCTGCGGCGCCAGCGCCTTGGCCGAGAGGGCGGAGCCCGCGAGCAAGCCGCCGCCGCCCGTGCAGACGCAGAGCAGGTCGGGCTTGAAGCCCTGGGCCGCCGCGTCCTCCAGCAGTTCGAGGAAGGCGGTGCCCTGGCCGACGATCACATCCGGGTGATCGAAGGGCGGGATGACGGTGGCACCGCGCTCCTCCGCCAGCTGGACGGCCAGCGCCTCGCGGTCCACGCCGTGCCGGTCGAAGGGGTGGATCTCCGCGCCCCAGCGGCGCGTCGCGTCCACCTTCACCCGCGGCGCGTCGGCCGGCATGGCGATCAGCGCCGGCATGCCGAGCCCCGCCGCGGCGCAGGCCACGGCCTGGCCGTGGTTGCCCGAGGAATGGGTGACGACGCCGCGCCGGCGCGCCGCCTCCTCCATCCGCAGCAGCGCGTTGGTCGCGCCCCGCAGCTTGAAGGAGCCCGTGATCTGCAAGGGCTCGGGCTTGACCAGCACCACGCCGCCCGCGGCGGCGTCGAGCACGGGGTGGCGCAGCATCGGCGTGCGGCGGATCCGGCCCTTGAGGCGCGCGGCCGCGTCCTGGACATCGGCGAAGGAGGGCAGCTGCATCAGGCGTGGAACCTTCGGGGATCGGTGAGGGGAATGGCGCGCGCCACATCCTCGTCGGGCGTGGCGCCGCGCACCAGCGAGGCGAGCAGCCGCCCGGCGGCGGGCGCGGTCTGGATGCCGTAACCGCCCTGGCCGCACATCCAGAAGAAGCCCGGCGCCTCGCAGGGCCCGATGGCGAGGCCGCGGTCCGGCGTGAAGCTGCGCAGCCCGGCCCAGCGGTGCTCGATGCGCGTCACCTCGATGGACAGCGCCTGCTGCATCCGGTCCACCGCGACGGCGACGTCGTATTCGTCCGGCTGGGCGTCGGTGGGCTCGCTGTCGGTCTCGTCGGCGGGCGAGACCATCAGCTTCCGCCGCGCCTCGGGCCGCACGTACCAGGAGTGGTCGGCATCGCCGATCAGCGGCCAGTCCTTGCTGTCATAGGGGCCGGGATCCACGATGCAGGCGGTGCGGCGCTTGGGCTGCAGCCCGATCGGCCGCACGCCGGCGATGCGGGCCACCTCGTCGCCCCAGGCGCCGGCCGCGTTCACCAGCGCGGGCGCGGAATGGACGGTGCCGCCGCTGCTCTCGGCGTGCCAACGCCCGTTCGCGAACCAGATGCGCCCGGCGCGGTGCCGCAGCGCCAGCACGCCGCCGCCCTGCTTCACCTGCCGCAGGAAGCCCTGGTGCAGGCTCGCCACGTCGATGTCGAAGGCATCGCGCTCGATCGCGGCGGAGACGGCGTAGCCCTCGCGCAGCGCCGGCACCATGTCCCGCACCTCGGCGAGCGGGATCGGCACCAGCCCCTCGCCGGCCGCGATCATCGCCTCCAGATGCCCAGCCTGCTCGGGCGGGGCGATGAACAGCACCGCCCGCTGATGCGCCAGCTCGCCGAAGCCCTCGGGCGGCGCCTCGAAGAAGCGGCGGGACGCCCCCGTCAGGATGCGCGCGTCCGCGCCGCCATAGTTCAGGATCCAGATGGCGGCGGAACGGCCGGTCGCGTGGTAGCCGGCGCTTTCCTCCGCTTCCAGCAGGGCGACCTTGTGGGTGGGCGCGAGGTGGGCAGCCGTCGTCGCGCCCGCCATGCCGGCGCCGATGACGATCACGTCGGATTGGGAAGTCTCCATGCGGCGAAGGTCGCGCGGGACGCGCGCGGGCGCAACGTGGTGGGACGCGCGGACGAGCGCCCGTCGCGTGCCCGCGGCGTCAGGCGCGGCCATGTGCCGCGCCTTCGTCTCGGCCGATCACATGGAATGCAAGACATGCAATGCCGCCTTGCATCGGCTTCGGGGCGATGCCTAACCTTCTGGGCGAGCGGGCGCCCAAAAGCCCGCCGGAGAACACAGGAGGAGGTCCGAATGGCAAGCAACGGGATCACCCGTCGCGGCGCTCTGGGCGCTGGCGTCGGTGTCGTCGCGGCGGGCACGCTCAGCGCGCCTGCCGTTTTCGGCCAGAACATGCCGCAGCTCCGCTGCGCCTTCTGGGACCACTGGGTCCCCGGCGGCAACGAGGCGCTGCGCCAGCTCGGCGCCCGCTGGGGCGAGCGCAACCGGGTCAACGTCTCGCTCGACTTCATCAACACCACGGGCAACCAGCTGCAGCTGACCGCCGCCGCCCAATCGCAGAGCCGTTCGGGCCACGACATCATTTCGCTCGCGCCCTGGGACGTCGGCACCTATGCCGACCAGCTCGAGCCCGTGGACGACGTCATCAACCGGCTGATCGCGAAGTACGGGCCGATCAACCCCGTCGCCGAGTATCTCGGCAAGCAGCGCGGGTCCTGGCGCGCGGTGCCCGCCACCTCGGGCACGCAGAACAAGCCGGCCTGCGTCCGCTTCGACCTGCTGCAGCAGCACGCCGGCATCAACATCCGCGAGATGTGGCCGGCCGAGAACCGCAAGGGCCCGGGCGCCGACAACTGGACCTGGGACACCTTCCTGCGCGCCGCGGAAGCCTGCCATCGCGCCGGCGTGCCCTTCGGCCTGCCGATGGGCCAGTTCACGGATGCGGTGGACTGGGTGGGCGCGCTCTTCGCCTCCTACGGCGCGCGCGTCACCGATGAGCGCGGCAACCCCACGATCCGCGGCAACCAGGAACTGCGGCAGGTCATCGACTACGCCGTGCGCCTGTCCCGCTTCCTGCCGAACGACGTGTGGGCCTGGGACGACGCGTCGAACAACCGCGCACTCATCTCCGGCCGTTCGGCGCTGATCTTCAACCCGCCCTCCGCCTGGGCGGTGGCGAAGCGCGACAACCCGCAGGTGGCGGCGCAGTGCTGGACCGTGCCGATGCCGTCCGGCCCGCGCGGCCGCTTCGCCGCCTACCTGCCGTGGAACAGCGCCATCTGGGCCTTCGGCCGCAACAAGGCCCAGGCGAAGAGCTTCCTGGAGTTCATCACCGAGCGCGAGAGCGCGGAGCTGACCACGAACACCAGCCAGGGCTACGACATCCCGCCCTTCGCGAGCATGAGCGACTTCCGCGTGTGGGAGACGGAAGGCCCGCCGGTGGGCACGGTCTTCAACTATCCGGTGAAGCCGCACCACGACGCGCGCCCGTCGCTCGCCTTCGCGCCGGCCCCGCCGGAGCTGGCGACGCAGATGTACATCCAGGCGCTGAACACCAAGGTCATCGCGCGCGTCGCCCAGGGCGGCGAGAACATCGAGCAGGCGCTCGCCTGGCTCGAGCGCGAGATCAACAACATGCGGCGCGGCTGAACGCGTCTCGATCAACGGCGGGGCCCGGTGGCCCCGCCGCGCCAGGGAAGGAACACGGATGAGCGAAGCCGCCATCGGGGGCGCCGTTCGGGCGTCTGCCCCACGGCGAACCGGCCTGCAGCGCGTGGCCCAGCGCAAATCCACCGTGGCCTTCCTGCTGGCCCTGCCGCTGATCGCGGTGATCGGCGGGCTGGTCGCCTGGCCCGCCGCCTACGCCCTCTATCTCTCGACGCTGAACCGCCGGATGACGGCGTTCATCGGCCTCGAGAACTACGCCATCCTGCTGGAGAACGACACCTTCCGGATGGTGATCTGGCAGTCGGTGTTCTTCGCCGTCACCGCCGTGATCCTCAAGGCGCTGATCGGCTTCTGGCTGGCGCACATGCTTCACCACCTGCCGACCAAGGGGCAGCGCGTCTGGCGCGGCATGCTGCTGGTGCCGTGGGTCATCCCGCCCGTGCTCTCCACGCTCGGCTGGTGGTGGATGTACGAGCCCACCTACAGCAGCCTGAACTGGCTGCTGAACGCCTTCGGCGTCCCCTCCGTCCCCTGGCTCGGAGAGCCCTGGTGGGCCCGCATCTCGGTCATCATCGTCAATGTCTGGTACGGCGCGCCCTTCTTCATGATCATGTACCTCGCCGCGCTGAAATCCGTGCCGGAGCAGCTCTACGAGGCCGCGAACATCGACGGCGCGACGGCTTGGCAGCGCCTGCGCTACGTCACGCTGCCGATGATGCGGAACATCATCGCCATCACGACGCTGTTCTCGCTCATCGTCACCTTCGCGAACTACGACATCGTCCGCGTGCTGACGAATGGCGGACCGCGGGACATGACGCACCTCTTCGCGACCTACGCCTTCCAGGTGGGCATCCTGTCGGGGAACATCCCGCGCGGCGCGGCCGTGTCGCTCTTCATGTTCCCGATCCTCGCGGTGATCGCCTTCTTCGTCCTGAAGGGCATCAACCAGCGCAGCAAGGAGATCGGGGCATGAGCGCCAATCCCCATCCGACGGCCGCGGGGCGCGGGGCGCGCAGCGGCCGAGCACCGGAGGCCCGAATCGGATGAGCAGCACCACCGCCGCCGGCGCCGCCAAGTCCTTCTACGGCAAGGTCGGCTCGCTCCGCTCCGAACGGCGCTGGGCGCTGTGGACCGCCTACGTCTCCCTGATCGTCGCGGCGATCGTGATGCTGGCGCCGCCCTTCTACATGCTGATCACGGCGCTCAAGCCGTCGTCCGAGATCGCCGACCTGACGGGCAGCCCCTGGATCGTCCGGAACCCGACGCTCGACAACTTCCGGGAGATCCTGGGCAACCCCACCTTCATCGTCTTCTTCTGGAACAGCATGAAGGTCACGGTCTGCGTGGTCGTGCTCACCATGCTGATCGCCGTGCCGGCGGCCTTCGCCCTGTCCCGCATGCGGTTCTGGGGCTCGCACTGGCTCGCGACGGGCGTGTTCCTGACGTATCTGGTGCCGGACACGCTGCTGTTCATCCCGCTCTACCAGATCGTGAACGGGTTGGGGCTGCTGAACTCCACCTGGGGGCTCATCCTCGTCTATCCGACGCTGTCGGTGCCCTTCTGCACCTGGATCATGATCGGCTACTTCGCCTCCATCCCGAAGGAGCTGGACGAGGCCGCGCTGATCGACGGCGCGGGCTGGCTGCAGATGCTGTGGAAGATCTTCATCCCCGTCGCACTTCCCGGGATCATCGCGGCGACGATCTTCGCCTTCACCGTCTCCTGGGCGGCCTTCGTCTATCCCGCGGCGTTCATCACCCAGCCCGACCAGATGCCGCTGACGATCGGCGTCGTCTCCCAGCTCATCCGCGGCGACACCTTCGCCTGGGGGCAGCTCATGGCGGGCGCGCTGCTCGCGGCGCTGCCGCCGGTCGTCGTGTACGCCTTCCTCATGGACTACTACGTCGCCGGACTCACGGCCGGCGCGACGAAAGGTTGATCGGATATGGCGCAGGTCTCCATCCGCCGGCTCGTCAAGGAGTACGAGGGCGGCGTCCAGGCGGTGAAGGGCATCGACCTCGAGATCCAGGATCACGAGTTCGTCGTGCTCGTGGGTCCTTCGGGCTGCGGAAAGTCCACGACGCTGCGGATGATCGCCGGGCTCGAGGACATCTCGGGCGGGGAGATCAGCATCGGCGGCACCGTCGTCAACGACATCCCGCCGCGCGACCGGGACATCGCGATGGTGTTCCAGAACTACGCACTCTATCCGCACATGACCGTGTTCGACAACATGGCCTTCCCGCTGACGCTGCGGAAGTTCTCCCGCGACGAGATCCGCCGCCGGGTCGAGAAGGCCGCCGCCATCCTCGACATCGGGCAGCTCCTCGACCGCAAGCCCAAGGCCCTCTCCGGCGGGCAGCGGCAGCGCGTGGCGATGGGCCGCGCCATCGTGCGCGACCCCAAGGTGTTCCTCTTCGACGAGCCGCTCTCGAACCTCGACGCCAAGCTGCGCGTCCAGATGCGGACGGAGATCAAGAAGGTTCACCAGATCGTGAAGACCACGACGGTCTACGTCACCCACGACCAGGTCGAGGCCATGACGCTGGCCGACCGTGTGGTCGTGATGAACAACGGCATCATCGAGCAGGTGGGCCCGCCCCAGGAACTCTACCACCGGCCGGCGACGCGCTTCGTGGCGGGCTTCATCGGCAGCCCGGCCATGAACTTCATCCCCGCCGTGCTGGAACAGGCGAGCGGTGCCCTGAACCTGCGCCTGCCGGGCGACATCGTCCTGCCCGTGCCGGCCGAGCGCAGCCCGCGCTACACCGGCCACGCCGGGCGGCAGGTCCTGTTCGGCATCCGCCCCGAACACCTGACCGAACAGCGCCAGGGCCGAGCCACCTACGCCGACCTCGACATCACGCCCGAAGTCATCGAGCCGATGGGGATGGAGACGCTGGTGCATTTCCACCTGGAAGGCACGCGCGACCTCTGCGCCCGGCTGGACCCCACGGTTCCGGCCGATCCCGGCGCGCCCATCCGCCTGACGGCGGATCTCGCGAACATGCACCTGCTCGACCCGGAGAGCGGGCGCGTCCTCTGACGCGCCGCCGCTGACACGCCGGCCCGGAACCGCGGCGGCTACTCGACGCGGACGTTCATCTCCCGCACGAGGCGGCCGAAGCGCTCGTAGTCGGTGCGCGTCACCTCGGTCAGGCGCTCCGGCGTGCCGCCGCCCGTGACAATGGCGAGCGCCCGGATGCGGTCCTCCACCTCGGGCAGGCGGATCACCTCGTTCATGTGGCGGTTCAGCGTCTGCACCACCGCCGGCTGCATGCCCGGCGGGCCGTAGAGGCCCCACCAGGCCGTCACGTCCATGTCGCGGTAGCCGGCCTCGGCGAAGGTCGGCACCTCGGGCAGCAGCGGCGTGCGGGCCGCTTCGCTCGTCGCCACCGGCGTCATGGTGTTGGCGCGCAGATGCTGCATCACGGCGCCCGGCGTCACGTAGCCGATGGCGATCTGCCCGCCCAGGATGTCGTTGATCACGGGCGCGACGCCGCGATACGCGACCTCGTTCAGGCGCATCCCGGTCGCGCGGTTCAGCATCTCCCCCAGCATGTGCATGGGAGAGCCGGAGCCGGGCGAGCCATATTCCTGCAGCCGCCCGGCCTGGGCCTGGGCCAGGATGTCGGCGAGCGTCCGGATGCCGCTCTGCCGCGAGGCGACGAGCAGCATGGGCGAGGTGCCGGTGAGGATGATGGGCGAGAAGTCCCGCACGGGGTCATAGGCCGCGGCGCGCAGCACATGCGGCACGATGGGGAAAGTCGAGGGCGCGAGCATCAGCGTGTCGCCATCGGGCGCCTGGCGCGCAACCCAGATGGATCCGACCGCGCCCGAGGCGCCCGAGCGGTTCTCCACCACCACCGGCCGGCCGAGCCGCGGCGCCAGGCGCTCGGCGTAGATCCGGGCGATGGCGTCCGTGTCGCCGCCCGCCGGATAGGCGACGACGATGGTCACGGGCCGGGCCTGGGCCCGGGCGATGCCCGGCAAGGCAAGGGAAGCGGCCGCACCCGCCAGAAGGGGGCGGCGACGAAGGGCGGTCATGCGGGTGTCCTTTCAGGCTGGATCGCGTCGTGTCCTGGCGTGGTCTTGGCCGCGTCGAGCGCGCGCAGCACGCGCTCCGGGCTGATGGGAAGCTCGGTGACGCGGGCCCCGGTCGCGTCCTGCACCGCGTTGGCGATGGCCGGCGCCACGGGCAGCATCGCCCCTTCGCCCAAGCCCTTGGCACCGAAGGGGCCGGGCCCGTGCCCCTGCTCCAGCGTGATCGCGACCAGACGCCCGGGCAGGTCCTCGGCGAGCGGCACGCGGTAGAGCAGCGGCTCCCCGTTGAGCAGGTTCCCCTGCGCGTCGAAGCGCATCGTCTCGAACATGGCCTGGCCGAAGCCCATGACGGCCGAACCCTCGTCCTGCCCCTTGCAGAGCAGCGGGTTGATGGCGCGCCCGGCATCGCCGGCGACGACGAGCTGCTCCACCGTCACCTGGCCGGTGCCCTCGTCCACCGCGACCTGCGCCGCGGCCCAGCCGATCTCCCAATAGACGCAGCGGGCTTCCAGCGGCGCGTGGTGATCGGCCTCGGGCTTGAAGAACCCGTCGGCGGTGAACTCGAAGCCCGTCCCGCCGAAATGGCGCATCACCATGGGCGCGAGCGGCAGGCGCTCGTTGCCGCGCAGGATGTGCCAGTCCTCGAGGCGCAGCTCCGCCGCGTCGCAGCCGAGCTGCCCGGCCGCGAAGGCGAGCACCTGATCGCGCACGGCCGTCGCGGCGCGCTGCACCGCCTGGCCCATCACCGCGATGCCGGAGGAGGCGTTGGTGCCCTGGTCGAAGGGCGTGTGGTCGGTGTCCACCGGCAGCGCGCGCACGCGGTGCGCCGGGGCGCCGAGGATCTCGGCGACCACCTGCGGCAGGGCGGTGCGCGCGCCCTGCCCGATCTCGATGGTGCCGCAGCCGAGATAGATGTCGCCCGAGGTCGAGACCTTCACCCGCGCCTGGGCCGGCTTGTTGACCCCGCCGCCATCCTTGAACCCCACCGCGAAGCCGACGCCGCGGCGGCGCCCGTCCTCCCGCGCCGGGCGATGGAGTTCGCGCACCACGACCTCGAGCCCTTCGAGCAGGTCGGAATCCACGCCGCTCTCGCCGGGCATGAAGGGCTCGTGCAGGGCGATGAGGTTGCGCCGCCGCATCTCGAACGGATCGAGGCCGAGGCGGCGGGCGATCATGTCCACTTGGCTCTCGCTCGCCCAGTTCGCCTGGGTGCCGCCGAAGCCGCGGAAGGGCCCGGCCGGGGCGGTGTTGGTCATCACGCAGCGGCAGAGGCTGTCCACATGCTGCCAGCGATAGGGCCCGGCGACGCGATACCCCGCCTTCTCCGCGACCAGGGGCGAGGCGTCGGAATAGGCCCCGGCGTCGAGCAGCACCTCGCTCTGCCGGGCGACCAGGCGGCCATCGGCCATGACGCCCGTCCGCAGCCGCAGGATCGCGGCGTGCTGCGTGTTGGTGAGGAACCCCTCCTCCATCGTCAGCGCCAGCCGCACCGGCCGGCCCGACAGCATGGAGAGCAGCACGGCCGCCGGCTCGGTCTTGCAGTTGTTCTTGGACCCGAAGCCGCCGCCCACGAAGGGAACGCGGATGGTGATGGCGTTCTCGGGCACACGGAAGATGCGCGCGATCTCCTTCCGCAGCGGGAAGGGGTTCTGGTTGGAGGACCAGATCTCGATCCCGTCGGGCCGCGCATGCGCCACCGAGACGAAGGGCTCGAGGTGGAAGTGCCACATGCGGGAGAAGCGGAACTCGTCCGCGAAGACGTGGTCGCAGCCGGCGAAGGCGCTGTGGTCCCCCATGCGGTAGCCGAATTCGAAGCACACGTTCCTCGCCGGCCGCAGCGCGCCGCGCGCCCCCTCGCCATAGGCGGGCACGACGCCGACGGGTGCCTCGGGGAAGAGCTCCGGCGCGTCCGCCGCCAGCGCGGCCTCGATGCTGGCGGCGACGGGCAGCGACTCGTATTCGACCGCGATGAGGGAGAGGGCGTGGACGGCCTGCGCCTCGGTCTCGGCCGCGACGGCGGCGACGACGTCGCCCACATGGCGCACCCGGTCCGTCGCGACGATGGGCTGGTCCTTGATGAAGTAGCCATAGACCGCCATCAGGCCCGGCGGCACCTCGTCCCGCGTCAGCACGGCGTGGACGCCCGGCGCGGCGCGGGCGCGGCTCGCATCCACGCGGCGGATCAGCGCGTGGGCGTGCGGGCTGCGCAGCAGCTTGGCGTGCAGCATGCCGGGCAGCGCGATGTCGGTGGTGAAGGTGGCGCGGCCGGTCAGCTTCTCCGCCGCGTCGGTGCGGCGGACGGATCGCCCGACGACCTGCAAGCCATCCATCATCCCGCCTCCGATCGCCGGGGGGCGTCAGCCCGGAGGCGTGAATCGGCGGCGATCATGCCATCTTCTCCGCGCGCATCATCGCGGCCGCTTCCTCCACCGCGGCGATGATCGCGCCGTAGCCGGTGCAGCGGCAGATGTTGCTCGACAGCCATTCGGCGATGGTGGCGCGGTCGGGTTCGGGGTGGCGGGCCAGCAGCGCCTTGGCCAGCATGAGGAACCCCGCCGTGCAGGTGCCGCACTGGAAGGCGGCGTGGCGGGCGAAGGCCTCCTGCAAGGGGTGCAGGGCTTGGCCGGGCTGCGACAACCCGGCGACCGTCTCCACCGCGCGTCCCTCCGCCTGATAGGCGAACATGGCGCAGGACGCGGCGGGTTCGCCATCCACCAGGATGGTGCAGGCGCCGCAGACGGCGCGCGAGCAGGCGACGCGCACCCCCTGGATGCCGCAGGCCTCGCGCAGCAGGTTGGCCAGTGGCTCGGCGGGCTCCGCCGTGACGGCGACCTCGCGCCCGTCGAGGGTGAAGCGGATGGTCTCAGCGGGCATCGAGCGCCTCCCGCGCGCGGCGCAGCAGCGTGGCGCCCGCGCGGCGGGCGTACCAGTGGGAGATGACGGGGTCGGCGAAGCTCCCGGGCAGGGCGGAGAGCGTGTCGTCGTCCGGCGGCAGCGCGACGGGCCGCAGCCACTCCGTCCCGATGGCGGCGAGCCCGCCCGCGTCGTGCAGGTGCAGCGCGAGGGTGAGCTGCGGCCGCAGCGCGCGTTGATAGGTGAAGCGCGCGCCGCGGCGCCGCGGGATGGCGATGTGGTGCAGCAGCGCCGGCTGCGGGATGCGCCCCTCCCACAGGTCGTGGGCGCTGGCCGCGACGACGCCGCCGCCGGGCGCCGCGAAGCGCAGCTCCGCCCCCAGCGCCGTCAGCAGCAGCGACATCTCGTAGCGCGTGCGGCGCGCCATGAGGTTGCCGCCGATCGTCGCGCGGAAGCGCACCCGCGGATTGGCGAGCATCGCCCAGGCTTCGGGGAAGCCGGGCAGGGCGGCGCGGAGCGGGGCGCTCGTGCTGCCGGCCGCGTGGGTGGTCAGCGCGCCGATGCGGATCTCGTCCGCGGCCACGGTGATGCCGCGCAACTCCTCGACCGCGTCGAGGGCGACGAGGCGCGCGGGCTGGGCGCCCTCGTTGTACTGCGCGCAGAGATCGGTGCCGCCGGCGACGGCGACGGCGCCCGGCAGCGCCAGCAGGTCGAGCGCCTCGGGCACGGAGGCCGCGCGGCGCAGCTCGGCGCGGGGCGCCGTGGCGATGGTGGTGGCGATCAACCCGTGGGCGCTGGCGCGCATCAGCCCCGGCCCGCCGACGATGGGCGCGGGTGCGGCGCGCCGCGTCCGCCGGGAACCCTGCCCGCATGCCGCGCGGGACGGCGGCCTGCCTCCATGTCTCCCTCCACGCTGCGACCGGCCGGTTGGTGCGGCCTGGCCATAATTGTTCAAATACGAACGATGCGTTCAGATATTCAACAAGGCGTATCGGATCGGGTGAGGGACGGTCAAACGGAATCTCGCTCCGGGCGCGAGGCGGCGCTCCGCCGTGTTGCCTCGGTCGCGCGACCTCCGAGGCGGAACGGCGCGGCACGGCGCCGTCCGGAAGAGGTCGGGCTTCGCGTCGGAGGTCGCGCGGCCGCCGCCGGCGCGGCAGGCTGCACGTCGCGCCCCCGCGGCGGGCGCGGTCGTTCGCCGACCCGGCCATTCGGGACGCGCGCCGCGGGCCCGGGGCCGGATGCCGCCCGGGCACGCCTCTCCGCCCTCCCTCCCAGATCGGTCCCGCCTCTGGGATGCTGCGCCCCGGGGAGGAGACCGACCGGGGTCAGGCCCCGTGGCGGAACCCCGCGAGGAACCGCCCGATCGCGCCCTCGATCACCGGGCCGACATCGTCCGGCGTCGGCAGCCGGTAGATGAAGCGCCGGATGCCGAGATAGACGATGCTGCCGTGGAGGTTCCACATGTCCTCCGGCCCCGGCCGCCGGCGACCGTCCGCGGCGCCGATCTCCTCGGCCAGCGGCGCGAGCAGGCTGTCTCCCACATGCTCGAGGTAGCGCCGGTTCAGCGCGTCGCCCGACAGCCCCGCCCACATGAAGATGCGCATCCACTCGTAGGTGAAGATCGCCCGCGTGTAGGCGCCGTAGAAGCGCGACAGCCGCGTCTCGATGGGCAGCGACCGGTCGCGGACCTCCACCAGCCAGCGCGGATCGAGCCGCCCGAGATAGACCCGCTCGAACACCGCCTCGACCAGCGCCTGCTTGCTCGGGAAGTAGCGGTACAGCAGCGCCTGCGTGACCCCCGCGCGCGCCGCGAGGTCCCGCGTCGGTCCGTCGAACCCGACCTCGGCGAAATAGGCGACGGCCGCGTCCAGGATCTTCTCGCGCCGCGTTGCCGGGTCCAGGCGCCGCCGCGCCACCGAAGCCTCCACCACCGCCTCCCTTGCTTGACAGCAATCTGCCCCTTGGTGTTCATTTGATCAACAAGAAGCGGGCGGCGCGATCGCCCGCGGGGAGATCGTCCATGAAGTGGCCCGCGACGGGATACCTGCGCGCGTCGAGCCTCGGCGACGTCTGGCGCGCCTTCGACGAGCATGGGCCGGATGCGCAGCTCCTGGCGGGCGGGCAGACCTTGCTCGCCACCCTCGCCTTTCGCCTGTCCGAGCCGAAGCTCCTCCTCGATATCACCCGTGTGCCCGAGCTGCGCGGGATCGCGCTCCAGGGTGGCACGCTGCGCATCGGAGCGCTGACCCGGCACGCGGAGCTCGGGCGGGATGAGATGGTGCGCCGCCACGCGCCGTTGCTGCACGACGCCGTGCCGCACATCGCGCACCCCGCCATCCGCAACCGCGGCACCATCGGCGGCAGCCTCGCCTACGCCGACCCGGCGGCCGAGTTGCCGGCCTGCGCCGTCGCGCTCGACGCGACGGTGGTGGTGGCCTCCGCCCGCGGCGAACGCCGCGTCGCCGCGCGGGACTTCTTCACCGGCCTGTTCCAGACGGCGCTGGAGCCCGGCGAGTTGATCCTGGCCATCGAGGTTCCGGCCGCGCGGCCGGCGAGTCGCGGCGCCATCCTCGAAGTCGCGCGGCGCTCGGGCGACTACGCCATGTGCGGCCTGGCCCTCTCGCTCGACATGGCCGAGGCGCGGATCGCGTCGGCGCGGCCCGTCTTCTTCGGCGTGGGCGCGGGCCCGGTCCTGGCGGCGCGGGCCGCTGCCGCGCTGGAAGGCCAGGCGCCCGCG
>JAIEOO010000303.1 GCA_019750475.1 Acetobacteraceae bacterium
CGCCCCGGGCACCGACGACGCGGCCGCGGAAGCGGCGCGGGCTGCGGCGGGACCGCACGGGCGCGACGCTCCGGCCCGGTGGTGATCGCGCCGGTCCGCCCCCGGCTACTCCACCCGGACCTCGGCGCGCCGCACCACCTCGGCCCAGCGCGAGATCTCGGCCGCGATGAAGGCCTGGAAGGCGCGGGGCGTGGTGCCGCCCTGCGGCGTCAGCCCGGGCCCCTCCGCGCCGAACTCCCGCAGCCGGGCCAGGAAGTCGGCCTCGCGCGCGATGGCGTCGAGCTCCGCCCCGATGCGCTCGATGGCCGGGGCCGGCACGCGGGCGGAGGTGGTAACGCCGAACCAGGCCGTCGCCTCGAAGCCCGGCAGCGTCTCCGCCGCCACGGGCACCTCCGGCAGCACGGGGCTGCGGGCCGCGCCCGTCATGGCGATGGCGCGGATGCGGCCCTCCCGGATGAAGGGGAGCGCGGAGGGGATGTTGTCCATCCCGGATTCCAGCCGCTCGGCCACCAGCTCGGTCAGCATCGGGCCGCTGCCGCGGAAGGGCACATGCGTCAGCCGCACCGAGGCGAGCTGCGCGACCGCCTCCATGCAGACATGGGGCGAGGTGCCGACGCCCGCCGTGCCGTAGTTGAGGTCCCCGCGCCGGTCCCGGGCCAGGGCGAGATAGTCGGCCAGCGTCCGCACCGGCATGCGGTTCGACACCATGATGACGTTGGGCATGCGGGTGACGAGGCCGACCCCGATCATCTCTTCCGCCCGCCAGGGCATGCGCGCGCCGTAGACCGCGTGGTTGATCGCCCCGGTCCCGATCGAGCTGAAGAGCAGCGCGTGCCCGTCGGGCTCGGCGCGGACCACGGCCTCGCCGCCGATGTTGCCGCCGGCGCCGGCCCGGTTCTCGACGATGACGGGCTGTCCGAGGCGCGCGGCCAGGCGCTCGGCCACCATCCGGCCCACCAGGTCCGTCGTGCCGCCGGGCGGGAAGGGGATGACGAGGCGCATGGGCCGCGCGGGCGCCCACGGCATGGGCGTGGAGGCCAGCGCCGGCGCCGCGAGCAGCGGCGCGGCGAGCAGCGTCCGGCGCAGCACGGCCTCTACCCCTCGACCGAAGCGCCGGAGCGGCGGACGACGTCGCTCCACTTCTCGATCTCGCGCCGGACGAAGGCGTCGAAGGTCTCGGGCGTCGAGCCGCCACCGGGCGCGAGGTCCGCGCGCATGCCGCCCAGCTCCTCGAAGCGGCGCCAGTTCTCGGCATCGGCCAGCACGGCCTCGATCTCGCGGTTGAGGCGCTCGACGATGTTGCGCGGCGTGCGGGCGGGCGCCTGAACGCCGAACCAGGCCGTCGCCTCCACCTGCGGAAGCCCGGCCTCGGCCGTCGTGGGCACGTCGGGCAGGGCCGGAGTGCGCGTCGCCGTCGTGACCGCGAGCGGCCGCAGCCGCCCCTCCCGCAGGTGCCCGATCACGGAGGGCAGGTTGTCCACGCCCACCTCGATCCGGCCGGCGATGATCTCCTGCATCATGGGGCCGGCGCCGCGGAAGGGCACGTGGAGCAGGTTGATCCCCGTCGCGAGCTTCAGCAGCTCCCCGGTCATGTGGAGCGAGGTGCCGATGCCGGAGGAGCCGATGTTGAGCTGCCCCGGGCGCTGCCGCGCCAGCGCGACGAGTTCCTGCAGGGTGCGGACCGGCAGGCCGGGCGTGACGAAGATCGCGTTGGGCACGCGGATGACGAGCGACACGCCCGCGAGATCCTCGGGCCGGTAAGGCATCCGGTTGCCGTAGAGCTGGTAGTTGATGGCGCCCGAGGAGATGGTCTGCATCAGCAGCGTGTGGCCGTCGGGGTCCGCCTTCGCCACGACGTCGGCGCCGACATTGCCGCCCGCGCCCGGCCGGTTCTCCACCGTCACCGGCTGGCCGAGGCGCGGCGACAGGCGCTCGGCCAGGATGCGGGCCGCGATGTCGGTCGTGCCGGCGGGCGTGAAGCCGACGACCAGGCGAACCGGGCGCGACGGAGCCCACGGTGCCTGGGCGAGGGCCGGCACCGCGAGCGGCGCGGCGGCGGCACCCAGAAGCAGCGCGCGGCGGCTGGCCAGGGCCGGTTCCGCAGGCGTGGAGGCGGCCCCGGCCGCGGGCTTCCGAGCCGATGCACGCGATGGCTGATCCCGGCCATGCGCGATCGGCTCCGGCGGCAATTGTGGCGTCTTCATGGCGGGCGCTCTCCTGGCTCGGTTTTGCCCAACAAGCTGGCCTGCCCGGCGTTGGGGTTCAAGCGCCGCGTCCTGGCCCGGCTTGCGCCATGTTCCCAAACGGCTTGCGCCTGGGGGCACGATCCGCGAAGGGAACGGGGCGCTGCCTGCCCGGACGGATCCGCATGCACTTCGTCAAGATCTACATTCGCGTGCTCACGCTGCTCCGCCCCGACCGCTGGGTGGCGCTCGGCCTCGCGCTCGGGGCCGTGGCGCTGGCGGGGCTTCAGTTCCTGGAGCCGGTGCTGTTCGGCAAGGTCATCGATCTGCTCTCGCGCTCGCACAGCATGACCAATGCCGAGGTCTGGTCCCAGGCCTCCGTGCTGCTCGCCGTGTGGGCGGCCGTCGGGCTCTCGGCCATCGGGGCGAACGTCGCCGTCTCCCTGCTGGCGGACCGCATGGCGCACCGCAACCGCCTGACGATGATGTCGCGCTACTTCCAGCACGTCCTCGCCCTGCCGCTCGCCTTCCACGGAGAGGTGCAGTCGGGCCGGCTGATGAAGGTGATGCTGATGGGGACCGACAACCTGTTCGGCCTCTGGCTCTCCTTCTTCCGCGAGCATCTGACGACGCTGATGGCGGCCGCCGTGCTGCTGCCCCTGACCATGGCGCTCAACTGGCGCCTCGGCCTGCTGCTGATCGTGCTGGTCGTCGTGTTCACGGCGCTGACCGCGCTCATCATCCGCAAGACCCAGGCCGCCCAGATGGAGGTGGAGCAGTTCCACACCCAGCTCGCCGGCAACGCCCAGGACGCGCTGGCGAACGTGCTGGTGGTGCAGGCCTTCACCCGGCTGAATTCCGAGGCGAAGCTGTTCGGCGACATCGTGCGCCAGGTGCTCGACCGGCAGTTCCCGGTGCTGAACTGGTGGGCGGTGGCGAGCGTGATCACCCGCGCCTCCTCCACGCTCACCGTCCTCTCGATCTTCCTGATCGGCACGCTGCTGCACCTCGGCGGCAAGGCGACGGTGGGCGAGATCGTCAGCTTCATGGGCTTCGCCACGCTGCTGATCGCGCGCATGGAGAGCGCGGTGGGGTTCGTCTCCCACATGGTGTTCCAGGCCCCGGCCCTGGCGCAGTTCTTCCAGGTTCTCGACACGGTCAGCACCGTGCCGGAGCGTCCCGGCGCCCGCGACCATGGCCGCACCGCCGGGCACGTCGTGTTCGAGGATGTGGGCTTCGCCTACCCGACCAGCGGCAAGATCCTGCACGGCGTCTCCTTCGAGGCGACGCCCGGGCGGACCATCGCCCTCGTCGGCGGGACGGGGGCCGGCAAGACCACCGCGATGTCCCTCCTCCAGCGGCTGTGGGACCCGACCGAGGGCCGGATCCTCCTCGATGGCGAGGACCTGCGGGACCTCACGCTGGAAAGCCTGCGCCGCAACATCGGCGTCGTCTTCCAGGAGAGCATGCTGTTCAACCGCACCATCCGGGACAACCTGCTGGTCGGCCGTCCGGACGCGACGGAGGCCGACATCGAGCGCGCCTGCCGCATGGCCGAGGCGCATGACTTCATCACGCGCCAGCCCAAGGGCTACGACACCATGGTCGGTGAGCGCGGCGCCACCCTCTCGGGCGGGCAGCGCCAGCGGCTCTCCATCGCCCGCGCCCTGCTGAAGGACCCGCCCGTCCTCATCCTCGACGAGGCGACGAGCGCCCTCGACGCGGCGACGGAGGCCAAGGTGCAGAAGGCGCTCAAGGCGCTGATGGAGGGGCGGACCACCTTCATCATCGCGCACCGCCTCTCCACCGTGCGCGACGCCGACGAGATCCTGGTCTTCGACCAGGGCCGCATCGTCGAGCGCGGCGGCTTCACGGGGCTGGTGAACGCCGGCGGCCGCTTCGCCGAGCTGGTGCGCACGCAGCTGACCGGCACGACGCCGGTGGCCGCGCCGGCCGCCGCGGCCGACGCGGCGGTGTGACGGCGCGGGCCGCCGCTCAGGCGGCCCAGTACTGGTCCACGCTCGCCCAGTCCGCGGTGCCGCTGGCGTCCCGGGTGGGGGCGCGGTCCAGCCGCTCCCGCGTCAGCTCCACGACGTAGCCGGGCAGCAGCGGCTCGTACTTCAGCAGCCGCCACGGCAGCGGGAAATGCTTCGAGCCGAGGCCGAGGAAGCCGCCGAACGACAGCACGGCGTAGGCGACGTGCCCCGAACGCTTGTCGATCATCACGTCCTCGATCACGCCGATATGCTGCTGGTCCTGGCCATAGACGCTGCTGCCCTGCACCCGCGCGGCGGCGATCAGCTCGCCGCGCGGGTCCTGGGTGAGGTCATCGTTGGTGGGCAGGGGGGTGGGGTCCATGCCGCGCGAACGCCGGCCACCCTGGACAGTTGCCCCCCGCCCCGCGAGTTTGCGCGGCCTTCGCAATCAGGGGAGAGAGGCATGGCCATCCGGATCGGCATCGCGGGCATCGCCGGGCGCATGGGGCGCCTGCTGACGGAGGAAGTGGCCGCGGCCGGCGAGACCCTCTCCGGCGGCACGGTGCGCGGCACGGCGCCGACCGTGGGCGCGACCATCCTGCCCGACGCGGCGGCGCTGTTCGCCGCCTCCGACGTGGTGATCGACTTCACCCATGCCCATTCGGCCCGCGCCCACGCCGAGGCCGCGGCGCGCAGCGGCAAGGGCCTCGTCCTCGGCACCTCGGGCCTCTCGGCCGAGGACGAGGCGGCGGTGGCCGAGGCCGCGAAGCAGGCCCCGATCGTCTACGCCGCGAACTTCGCGGCCGGCGTCTGCATCGTCATCGCCATGGCCGAGAAGCTGGCCGCCGCCCTGCCGGCCGAGCGCTACGACGCCGAGATCGTCGAGATGCATCACCGCCAGAAGGTGGACGCGCCCTCGGGCACGGCCGTCGCCATCGGCCGCGCCGTCGCCCGCGGCCGCGGCACGACGCTCGAGCAGGCGGGGCAGGAGAGCGGGCGCGACGGCCACACCGGCCCGCGCAAGACCGGGACCATCGGCTTCGCGGCGCTGCGCGGCGGCCAGGTGGTGGGGGAGCATACGCTGCTCTTCGCCGCGGGGTCCGAGCATATCGCGCTCACCCATCGCAGCTTCGACCGCCGCGCCTACGCCACCGGCGCCGTGCGGGCCGCGCAATGGCTGCACGGCAGGACGCCGGGCCTCTACTCGATGAACGACGTGCTCGGCCTCGGCTGAGGCCGGTCACCCCTTCTCGGCGCGCGCGACCTCGAGCACGAGGCGCCGCAGCCAGGCATGGCCGGCATCGGCCTCGAAGCGCCGATGGAACACGAGCGACAGCCGCGTGTGCCGCACATCCACCGGCGGCTCGCGGCAGGCCAGCCCGTGCGCGGCACAGAGCTGGTCGGCCAGCCGCGCGGAGAGCGTGATGATCATGTCGGTCCGCTTCAGGATCGCCGGCACGGCCGACAGATGGGCGACCACGGCCCCCAGCCGCCGCGGATGCCCGGCCTCCGCCAGCACGGAGTCGAGCGCGCCGTCGCGCGACCCGTTGGGCGAATGGAGCAGATGCGGCACCGAGACGAAGCGCTCCGCCGTCAGCTCGCCCGCCGCCAGCGGGTGGTCCGGGCGCATCAGCGTCAGGAAGGCCTCGGGCAGCAGGCGCAGCCGCGTGTAGAGCGCCGGCGGCTCCGGCAGGACCGCGACCGCGAGCTGCGCCTCCCCGCGCTCCAGCAGCGCCTCGGCATTGGTGCGGTCGGCATGGCTGATGGCGAGCAGGCATCCCGGCGCCTCCCGCCCCAGCCTCTCCAGCAGGGGCGGGGCCAGCACCGCCTCGGCATATTCGGAGAAGGCGACCGGGAAGACGCGCCGCGCCGTCGCCGGATCGAAGGGCGCGCGAACCGACAGCGTCTCGGCGATGCGATCCAACGCCTCGGCCACCGGCCCGGCGAGCGACAACGCGAGCGCCGTCGGCTCCACCCCGCCCGGACGGCGCAGGAACAACTCGTCGCCCAGCACGGCGCGCAGCCGGGCCAGGGCATTCGACACGGCAGGCTGCGACAGGTTCAGCCGCTGGGCCGCGCGCGTCACGTGCCGCTCCCGCGCGACGGCGTCGAACACCCGCAGCAAGTTCAGATCGAGCTGACCCAGCTCGGTCATGCGCTCCCGCTCCGTCATTGGCGGCGGTGATGATGGCCGTCAGCGACCCGCGTTGGAAGCGCGAAGGGCGGCACGGCAGCTTCCGCACATTGGATCCAACCCCGAACACGGAGCTTCCACCATGCACGACACCACCCGCACCGCCCCCTACGCCGCCCTCGGCCTGCGCCTCGGCCTCGGCGCCATCCTGCTGGCGCACGGCTTCCTGCTAAAGGTGATGACCTTCGGCCTGGCCGGCACCATGGGCTATTTCGGCTCGATCGGTTACCCGCCGGTCCTCGGCGCCGTCGTCGCCATCGCCGAGACGGCCGCCGGCCTCGCCCTGATCGCCGGCTGGCAGGTGCGCCTCGCTTCCCTGCTGTCGCTGCCCATCCTGCTCGGCGCCACCTGGCAGCATGTCGGCCAGGGCTGGCTCTTCACCGCCCCGGGCGGCGGCTGGGAATTCCCGGCCTTCCTGACCCTCGCCCTGCTGGTGCAGGCGGGTTTCGGCGCCGGGGCCTACGCCCTCGACAACCGGCAGGCGACGCTGGCCGGCCGGGTCGCGGTGGCCTGAGAGAGGGCCATCGGGGGCTCTGCCCCCGTACCCCCGCCGGGGAGCCACGGGCTCCCCGGACCCCTGCGATTCGTTGTGGGGATTGGGGAGGGGGCATGGCGTGCCCTCGATCAAGATCGCTCTCGCGACGCCCCCTCCCCAATCTCCACCATGGAACCGGAGGTCCAGGAACCTGAGGTTCCTGGCGGGGGGTGCGGGGGGCAGCGCCCCCCGCCGACCTCCTCAGACCGCGCGTCCCCTGCCGGACAGTGCCGCCGCCTCACGGCAGCCGGCGCAGGCGATCCTCGACCAGTTCGCGCCAGGGGGCGTCGCGCGGCGCGTCGGCCAGCAGGGCGCGCCAGGTGCTGCGGGCGATCTCGTTGCGGCCGGCGCGCGCCTCGGCGAGGCCGGTGAGGAAGCGCAGCCGCGGATCGCCCGGCTGCGCTTCGAGGGCGCGGGTCAGCCAGTTGCGCGCGCTGTCGGTCTCGCCGCGCTCGATCTCGATCTCCGCGAGGTCGGCGGCGAGGCCGGCGTCGAAGCGGCCGTTGAGGGCGCGCGTCCAGGCCTCGGCGGCCTCGGCCCAGCGCCCGCGCGAGCGTTCGGCGTTGCCCAGCAGGATGAAGCCCTGGCGGCCCACTTCGGTGGTCGGGTCGGCGCGGCTCAGCCGTTCGCGCAGCGTGGTGATGAGTTCGTCGTCGCGCGCCTGCGCCTCGCGCCGCTCGGTGAAGCCGGCGGAGGGCATCTCGGGGAAGCCGAGCGTGAGGTAGAGGCTGACGGCGCCCGCCGGCACCAGCAGCAGCGTCGCGGCGATGATCGCCTTGGTGAGCGGGGTGGCCGGCTTCGCCGTGGTCGGCGGCGGCGCGGCGAGCAGGCGGCGCTGCACCTCGAGCGTCGCGGCGCGGTGCGCCTGCTCGGTCAGCCGGCCTTCGTCGCGCTGGGCGTCGAGCTCGGCGAGCTGCGCCTGGTAGAGCGCGACATCGGCCTCGGCGCGGCCACGGGCCGCGGCGGGGCGCAGCAGGACATGCGCGAGGGGCGACAGCACCAGGGCGGCCACCACCGCGAGAGCGAGCCACATCATCGGCTTGGGTTCGGGCCTTTGTTCGCGATGGCGGCGAGGCGCTGGCGCTCCGCCTCGGTCAGTTCGGGCAGGCCGGCGGGGGCGGCGGTCCGCCGGCGCAGCGTCACGAAGATGGCGAGCAGCCCGCCCGTGATGGCGAGGGCGGGCGTCGCCCAGAGGAGGAAGGTGCTCCAGCGGAAGGGCGGGCGCAGCAGCACGAAGTCGCCGTAGCGATCGTGCACGAAGCGCATCACCTCCTCGTTGCTGCGTCCCTGCTCGATCTGCTCGCGCACGATCTTGCGCAGATCCCGCGCCAGCGATGCGTCGCTGTCCTCGATGGACTGGTTCTGGCAGACGAGGCAGCGGAGTTCGCGCCCGATCTCCCGCGCGCGCTCCTCCTGCGCGGGATCGCGCAGCCGGTAGGAGGTATCGCCGACCTGGGCGAGGGCGGGCAGGGCGACCACCAGCGCGAGAAGCAGCGCCGACGGCGACGGCTGCGCCCGCGTCACGCCGGAGGCAGGCTTTCGGCGCGACGCGGGCGCCGCGCCGCGGCCGACAACGCCGCCGGGCGCGCCCTGTCCGAGGCGCGCCCGCCAGGCGCGCGCCCGGCGCTCGAGGGCACGGGAAAAAGTCCTCATCCGGCGCCCAGGCTCCGGAGGAGGGGTTCGACGTCGCTCCGCATGATCTCGGGCGTGATGGGGCCGGCCCAGCGGTAGCGGACGATGCCCTGGCGATCGAGGACGTAGGTTTCGGGCACGCCATAGACGCCCCAGTCGATCGAGACGCGGCCGGGCTCATCCGCGCCGAGGCGCTGGAACGGGTTGCCGTGGCGCGTCAGGAAGGCCTGCGCGTCGCCGGGGCGGTCCTTGTAGTTCACGCCGAAGACCGGCACGCCCTGCCGGTGCAGCGCCATGAGCTGCGGGTGCTCGATGATGCAGGGCACGCACCAGCTCGCCCAGAAATTCACGACGACGGGGCGGTTGAGGCCGCGCAGATCGGCGCTCGCCAGCGCGGGCAGGCCCGTGCTCTCGATGCCCGGCAGCGTGAAGTCGGGCGGTGGGCGGCCCACCAGGGCGGAGGGCACGCCGCGCGGGTTGAAGCTGCCATCCTGCAGGCCGCGCAGCATGTACCAGAAGCCGACGCCCGCAGCGGTCGCGGCCGCGAGCGGGGCATAGATCAGCAGCTTGCGCCGCGAAGGGGGCACGGGGGCGGCGGCGTCGCTCATGCCCGGGCTCCCGCCTCGTTCTCCATCCGGCGGCGCGCGGGTGCCGCGACGCGGATCCGGCGATCGGAGAGGGAGATCGCGCCGCCCAGCGCCATGATCAGCGAGCCGATCCAGAGCCAGGGCGCCAGGAAGTTGTCGTGCAGGCGCAGCACCGCCTCTCCGTCGCGCTCCTCGCCGATGACGGCGTAGAGGTCGCGGATGAGGTTGGTGCGGATCGCCGTCTCGGTCGTCGTCGTGCGGCCGGTGGGGAAGAAGCGCTTCGACGGCTCCATCACATGCACCACGCGCCCGTTGTCGAGCACGGTGATCGTCGCCTTCCGGGCCGTGTAGTTCGGCCCCATGAAGTCGCGCACGCCGTCGAGGCGCCATTCATAGCCGGCGAATTGCGTCGAGCCGCCGGGCGGCAGCGCGACCAGCTTCTCCGTGGCCAGCCCCATGCCCGCGACGCCCAGGATGGTGATGCCCATGCCGGCATGGGCGATGGCCGCGCCCCAGGCCGCGCGCGGCAGGCCCTTCGCGCGGTTCCAGGCATTGGCCAGCCGCGTGCGGCCGACCCCCACGCGGTCCCCGATGTCGGCCGCGGCGCCGGCGATCAGCCAGATGCCGGCCGCGAAGCCCAGCGCCGGCAGCACCGCCCAGCCCGAGAGGAACAGCGCGAGCAGGAACACGGCGAGCGTGATCGCCATCGCCCACCACAGCCGCTGCAGCACGGGAAAGAGCTGCGCGCGCTTCCAGGGCATCAGCGGCCCGGCCGCCATGGCGATGATCAGCGGGATCGCCAGCGGGAAGGTGGCGCTGTTGAAGAAGGGCGGCCCCACCGAGATCATCTGGCCGGTCAGCAGGTCGAGGAAGAGCGGGTAGAGCGTCCCCACCAGCACGACCGCGCAGATCGAGCAGAGCAGCAGGTTGTTCAGCACCAGCGCCCCTTCGCGCGAGATCGGCGCGAAATGCCCCTGCGGCGCCATGGCCGGCGCGCGCCAGGCGAAGAGCGCGAGCGAGCCGGCGACGTAGATCCCGAGCAGCGCCAGGATGAACACGCCGCGCGCCGGGTCGGAGGCGAAGGCGTGGACCGAGTTCAGCACGCCCGAGCGGACGAGGAAGGTGCCGAGCAGCGACAGCGCGAAGGCGAGCAGCGCCAGCAGCACCGTCCAGATCTTCAGCGCCTCCCGCTTCTCGACGACAATGGCGGAGTGCAGCAGCGCCGCGCCCGCGAGCCAGGGCAGGAGGGAGGCGTTCTCGACCGGATCCCAGAACCAGTAGCCGCCCCAGCCGAGCTCGTAATAGGCCCACCAGGAGCCGATGGAGATGCCCATCGTCAGGAAGGACCACGCCGCGAGCGACCAGGGCCGCACCCAGCGTCCCCAGGCGGCGTCCACCCGGCCTTCGATCAGCGCCGCGACGGCGAAGGCGAAGGTGACGGCGTAGCCGACATAGCCGAGGTAGAGCAGCGGCGGATGGATCGCGAGGCCGATGTCCTGCAGCAGCGGGTTCAGCCCCTGCCCGTCCGGCGGCGGCGGCCAGACGCGCTCGAACGGGTTGGACGTGATCAGGATGAAGGCCAGGAAGCCCACCGAGATCATGCCCATGACCGACAGCACCCGGGCCTGGAGCGCCGAAGGCAGGTCCCGCCCGAAGGCCGCGACCGCCGCGGAGCAGATGCCCAGCACCATGACCCACAGCACCATCGAGCCCTCGTGGTTGCCCCAGGTGCCGGTGATCTTGAACAGCATCGGCTTCGCCGAATGGCTGTTCTGCACCACGTTCACCACCGTCGTGTCGTTGACGGCGTAGCTCCACATCAGGGCGAAGAAGGCGATGGCGCAGGCGATGAAGCCCGCGAGCGCCAGGGGCGCGCCCAGCGTCATCAGCCGCGCGTCGGCGCGCTGCGCGCCGATGAGCGGCACCGAGGACTGCGCGACGGCGAGGACCGCCGCGAGCACCAGCGCGAAATGGCCGAGTTCGGGAATCAAGAGCCGGTCCTTCTCGGGGCGTCCGCGCGCCCGGGTTCGAGCGTGTTCCACTGCGCCGGCGGTGGCGCGGCGCCCTGGGCCGGGTTCCAGTGGCCGGCGCGCTTCAGCGCGTCCGCGACCTCGGGCGGCATGTAGGTCTCGTCGTGGCGGGCCAGCACCTCGCGGGCGCGGAAGGTGCCGTCCTGGCCCATCACGCCCTGGGTGACCACGCCCTGGCCTTCCCGGAACAGGTCGGGCAGGACGCCGGTGAACACCACGGGGATGGCATTGGCGCCGTCGGTCACGCGGAAGCGGATGGCGGGCCGGCCCTCGTATTCGCCCTGGCGCTGGACCGAGCCTTCCTCGACCAGGCCGCCCAGCCGGAAGGCGCGGCCCGGGGGGATCTCGGTCGTCAGCACGTCGGTCGGCGAGCGGAAGAAGACGAGGTTGTCCTGGAAGGCCGTCAGCGTCAGCGCGGTCGCGCTGCCGAGGCCGATGGCGCAGAGGACGAGGATCCAGATGCGGCGGCGCTTGCGGGTCATCCGCGGCGAGTCCGGGTTTCGAGCCGCGCGAGGTCACGCTTCGCGGCGCGGCTGCGCGCCACCGCCGCGGCGGCCAGCACGGCGAAGACGCCCAGCGTCGCGGCCCAGCTCAGCGTCACGTGCCACCAATGCCAGGACATCATTCCGCCCTCAGACGCCGGGCGCCGGCATCCGCCGGCTTGGCTTCGCCGCGCCGCGGTTGCGCCGAACCCGCGGTCGGTTGGGCGGCGCCGCGCGCCTCGCGCGCGGATTCTCGTAGGCCGCCTTCCGTGTTCGTCACCTTCATCTCCTAAGCCTCGGCCGCGTCGGCGCGGCGCGCCGCGGCCATCTGCAGCGCGCGGACCCGCCGTTCCATCACCGCCGCCCGCGTCGCCGCCAGCACGATGGCCGCGAAGGCCAGGGTGAAGCCGAGGGCGCAGACCAGCAGCGGGTACAGGATATCCACGTGCATCCCCGGCGCATTGATCCGCGTCACGCTGGCCGGCTGATGCAGCGTGTTCCACCAGTCCACGCTGAACTTCACGATGGGGACGTTCACCACGCCGACCAGGGCCAGGATGGCACCCATGCGCGCGCCGCGCTCCGCGTCGTCGAAGGCGCGGACCAGCGCCGCATGGCCGAGCCAGAGGAAGAACAACACCAGCACCGAGGTGAGCCGCGCGTCCCACACCCACCAGGTGCCCCACATCGGCCGGCCCCACAGGCTGCCGGTCAGCAGGCAGAGCGCCGTCACCGCGGCGCCGATGGGCGAAAGCTCCCGCGCGGTGAGGTCCGCCAGCGGGTGGCGCCAGATGAGCGACATGACGGAGAGGATGGCGAGGCCCATGTACCCGCCCATGGCGAGCCAGGCCATCGGCACGTGGACGAACATGATCCGCACCGTCTCGCCTTGCTGCCAGTCGGGCGGCGCCACGGCCAGCCCCCACACGGCGCCGATGCCGAGGACGAGCAGCGCCGCGCCGGACAGCCAGGGCAGCCAGTTGTCGGTCAGCCGCAGGAAGCGGCCGGGATTGGCGAAGCGATGCAGGCTGCCGCCGGCCTCCCTCGACGGGGCGGGGGGCAGCTTGGCCATGTTCGGGGCGGTTTCCACATCCACAGTGTAGGGCCGCTTGCCTTCCGGTTGAAGCATCCGCACGCTCGCAGAACATCAGGGCCGGTGACGCCCGCCGCGGGAGAGAAGGGGATTTCGATGCATAGCCGAGATGAGGCGATGGGGGACGCATGGCCTATTGGCTGGTGAAGTCCGAGCCCGACGCCTTTTCCTGGGACCAGCAGGTGGCGAACGGCGTCGAGCCCTGGACCGGCGTCCGCAACGCGCAGGCGGCCAGTTTCCTGAAGGCGATGGCCGTGGGCGACCGGGCCTTCTTCTACCACTCCAATATCGGCAAGGAGATCGTGGGCGTGATCGAGGTGGTGCGCACCGCCTATCCCGACCCCACCGACGAGACCGGCCGCTGGGTCTGCGTGGACATGAAGGCCGTGAAACCCGTGCCGAAGCCCGTGGGCCTCGCCGCCATCAAGGCCGAACCGGAGCTCGAGGGAATCGCCCTGGTGCGGCAGTCGCGGCTGTCGGTGATGCCCATTTCGGACGCGCACTGGAAAATCCTGTCGCGGATGGCCGGGCTGTGACGCTCCGCCAGCACTGGCTGATGGGCGCGCTGGTGGGGGCACCGCTCCTCCTCGCGCTCGCGCCGGTGCTGTGGGGCGTCCTGCCGCTCTGGCTGCTCGCGGTGTTCCTCCAGCAGCCCGTCTACATGCTGCACCAGGCGGAGGAGCATCTGGGCGACCGCTTCCGCCGCTTCGTCAACGAGCACCTGGCCGGCGGGCGGGAGGCGCTGACGCCCCTCGCCGTCGTCGTGATCAATGTGGGCGGCGTCTGGGCGGTGAACGCGGCGTCCCTGTTGCTCGCGGCGCTGATCCATCCGGGCTGGGGGCTGGTCGCGGTCTATCTCACGCTCATCAACGGGGTGACGCATCTCGCCGCCGCCGTGGCCCTGCGGGCCTTCAACCCGGGCCTCGTCACAGGCGTGCTCCTGTTCCTGCCGGCGGGGGCGTGGGGCCTGGCGCTGGTCGCGGCCCAACCCGGCGTGGGCTGGGGCTCGCATCTCGGCGCGGCCGCGTTGATCCTGGCGCTGCATGCCGCCATCGTCTGGCACGTGAAGCGCCGCGCGCGCTGAAAGGATCTGCTCTCGATGGACCAGGTGGCCCGGTCGGCCAGGCGCATCCTTTGCCGGGTGGAGGACATCCCCGATGGCGAGGCCCGCGGCTTCGAGGCACCGCCCGGCGGCATCACCGGACTGTTCGCCATCCGGCGCGGCGAGCGCGTGTGGGTCTACGTGAATTCCTGCCCGCATCTCGGCCTGCCGCTGGAGCCGGTGCCGAACCGCTTCCTCGACCGCAAGAAGGAGATGATCGTCTGTGCCGCCCATGGCGCGCGATTCCGCGTCGAGGACGGCGAATGCGTCTCCGGCCCCTGCCTCGGCGACGTGCTGGAGGCGGTGGAGGCCGAGATCGTGAATGGCGAAGTGCGCGTGCCGGCCGAAGCCGGACGCTGACGCTCAGCCGATCAGCTCGAAGCGGTCCACATCCACCATCCCGCGATCCGTGATCTTGAGGTGCGGGATCACCGGCAGGCAGAGGAAGGCGAGCTGGAGGAAGGGCTCCTCCAGCGTCACGCCGAGGGAGCACGCGGCCGCCCGCAGCCCCTCCATGCCGTGGCGCACCGCCTCGAAGGGTTCGAGGCTCATCAGACCCGCGACCGGCAGCGGCAGCTCCGCCAGGACCTGCCCGCCGGCGGCGACGACGAAGCCGCCCTCGATCTCGCCGAGGCGGTTCGCGGCCAGCGCCATGTCCCCGTCATCGGCGCCGACGACGGCGATGTTGTGGTGATCGTGGCAGACGGTGGAAGCGATGGCTCCGCGCACCAGGCCGAAGCCGCGCACGAAGCCCACCGCCCGGTTGCCGTTCCGCCCGTGCCGCTCGATCACCGCGACCTTGCAGATGGATGGATCGCCGGCCGGCGCCGCGGTCAGGTGGTCGGTGATGATCTTGCCCGGGATCACGCCGATCACCGGCTGGGCGCGCCCGGCATCGGCCGCGAAGTCCGCCGCGTCGAGGCGCGGCGCGCGGACGCTGTGCCGGGCGGCCGGCTCCAGCGCGCCGCGCGCGGCGAAGGCGGCCTCGTCCACCACGCGGCCGCCGGCGATGACGAGCCGCGCGCGGCAGCTCTCCAATGAATCGAGCGCGACCACATCGGCCCGCCAGCCCGGCGCCAGCAGCCCGCGGTCGGTCAGGCCGAAGATGCGCGCGGCCGAGAGGCTCGCCACGCGGTAGACAACGAGCGGATCGGCGCCCCCGGCGATGGCGGTGCGGATCATGTGGTCGAGATGCCCGTGCTCCCCGATGTCGAGCGGGTTCCGGTCGTCGGTGCAGAAGGCCAGGAAGGGCGAGAGGCGCTCGGTCAGCAGCGGCAGCAGCGCGTGCAGATCCTTCGAGACCGAGCCCTCGCGGATCAGGATCGCCATGCCCTTGGACAGCTTCTCCCGCGCTTCCTCGGCCGAGGTCGTTTCGTGGTCGGTGCGGATGCCGGCGGCGAGGTAGCCGTTGAGGTCGCGCCCGCGCAGCAGCGGCGCGTGGCCGTCCTTGTGGCGCGCGGCGAACCCTTCGAGCTTGGCGAGCAGCCCGGGATCGCGGGCCAGCACGCCCGGGTAGTTCATCAACTCGGCGAGGCCGAGCGCCTTGGGATGGGAGAGCAGGGGCAGCAGATCCGGCGCTTCCAGGCGCGCGCCGCTCGTCTCCATCGCGGTGGCCGGCACGCAGCTCGGCAATTGCACGCGCAGATCCATCACCATGCGCGCCGCGGCGTCGAGCATCCAGCGCACGCCCGCGACGCCGGCGACATTGGCGATCTCGTGCGGGTCGCAGATCGCGGTGGTCACGCCGCGCGGGGCGACGCAGCGCTCGAACTCGAAGGGCGTGACGCAGGAGCTCTCGACATGGAGATGCGTGTCGATGAAGCCGGGCACGAGGACGAGGCCCGATACGTCCAGCTCCCGCCGGCCGCGATAGGTCGCATGGGTGCCGACGATGCGGTCGCCGCAGATGGCGAGGTCGCTCTCGGTCAGCGCGCCGGTGACGAGGTCGAAGATCCGCCCGCCCTTGAGGACGAGGTCCGTCGGCGCCTCGCCGCGTCCTTGTTGGATCGAATCCGCGAGCCGCATGTCACCGGCACCTCCCACCCCGCCATATGGGAGTGCCGGGGGCGGGGTGGCGAGGGGGCAGCCCCGCAACGACTCGCTTCCGTCATGGCGTCAGCCGTCCGGACGTTCCCGGCGCTGCCGGCCGCGCAGGGGAAACACGTCCACCGGTCCGCCGAGATTCTGCGCCTGCTCGACCCAGTCGCCCGCCTGGGCCTCGCCGGGGGCGACCGGGCTGGCGATGGTGCCGGCCGCCGGATCATCGCCGCGGTTCTCGCGGAGGCGCGGCAGGCTGTGTTCGGTCGCGTTGCGGCTGTCGCGCGGCGCGTCGGCGCGGACCTTGCCGGCCTCGGGGTTGGCGGGCTGGCCGTCATCGGCCTCGTTGCTGTCGCTCATGGATCGTCCCTCCGGGTCAGGCGGGGCGAACGCGGCCCGGACACGGCGGGTTGCCGTCATTCATGGAACCGGCAGGCGACGATCTCAATGCGTTGGCCCAGGCCGGGCTTGGGCTGGATGCCGCCCCGGGCTCCACGCCACTCCGAGTGGACGGTCACTGATACGCCAGCCGCAGCCCCGCCTCCCGCCAGGGCAGCTCGACGAGTTGGCCGGTGAGCGACAGCGTCACCCAGGCGGTGGACCAGTTGGGCCCGCCGAAACAGATATTCGTCGGCATGCGCTCGGGCATCTTCACCACGTCCAGGACCTCCCCGGCGGGGGACACGGTCGTGAGTTCCCCGCTCACCAGGGTCGCGATGACGATGTTGCCGGCGGCGGTGCACTTGATGCTGTCGCAGCGGCGGAAGCCCGGGAGCGTCACGACCAGCTCCCCGCCATGGGGGCTGGGCCAGGGCGATTTGCGCAGCCGGCCCGGCCCCATCACGTCGAAGGCCCAGAGACGCCCCGTCTCCGTCTCGGCCACGTAGAGCTTCTCGCCGTCGGGGGAGAGGGCGATGCCGTTCGCCCCGCCCGGCACCGGATAGGCCGCCTCCACGATCCGGCTGCCGTCGAGCGCGGCCCAGTAGACGCCGCCATGGTCGCGGTCCCGCGCGCGGACCTTGCCGAGGTCGGTGAACCAGAAGCCCTCCTTGCCGTCGCACACCACGTCGTTCGGCCCGCGCAAGGGCCGCCCGTCGCATTCGGTGTAGAGGGTGCGGACGCGGCCGGTGGCGATCTCCACCACCTCGATCCGGCCGGTCACGTAGTCGGCCGCCTGGCCGATGGGGCGCAGCATCCCCGGCTCGTCATGCCAGGCGAAGCCGCCATTGTTGCAGAGGACGAGGGTGCCATCCGGGCCCGGCGCCATGCCGTTCGGGCCGCCGCCCGGCTCGGCGAGGGTGCTCTTCGTGCCGTCCGGGGCGACGCGCGTGATGCGCCCCGCCGCGATCTCGACGATCGCGACCGAGCCATCCGGCAGCCAGACCGGCCCTTCCGGGAACCGCAGACCTTCCGCCAGCACCTTCATGGCGCACCCCTCCCTTGCCTCGACGGGAGGATGCGCCACCCTCGCGCGTCGGAACAGGTGGGGAAGCCCAAGCCATGGATGCCGTCGCCCTCGCGGTGCTGGAAGCGCGCCTGTCGGCCATCGTGGCGGAGATGGGGGAGGCGCTGCTGCGCACCGCCTACAGCCAGATCCTCAACTCCTCGCGTGACTTCTCCATCGCCGTGACCGATGCCGAGGCGCGGCTGGTCGCCCAGGCGGACCACATTCCAGTGCATGTGGGCGCGATGCCCTTCGCCGCCCGCGCCGTGCTCGACGCCTTCGGGCCGGCGATGCAGCCCGGCGACATCTTCCTGCTGAACGATCCCTGGCATGGCGGCTCCCACCTGCCAGACCTCACGCTGGTGCTGCCCGTCTTCGCGGAGGGGCGTGCCCTGTTTCTCTGCGTCGTCCGCGCGCATCAGAGCGACATCGGCGGCGCCACCCATGGCGGCTACAACCCCGGCGCCACCGAGATCTGGCAGGAAGGGCTGCGCATCCCGCCGATCCGCCTGGGCGAGGACGGGACGATCCGCCCCGACCTGCTCGCCATGCTGGCGCTCAACACCCGCATCGGGCGGGATTTCACCGGCGACCTCATGGCGATGCTCGGCGCGGCGCGCATCGGGGCGCAGCGTCTCGCCGCGCTCGCGGAGAAGCACGGCGCCGGGGCGGTGATGGCCGGCGTCGCGCAGGTGCTCGACCTGTCGGAGGCCCATGCGCGGCGCATCCTCGCCGCCTGGCCCGACGGCACGTGGAGCGGCGAGGCCGTGCTCGACGACGACGGGCACGGCCACCAGGACGTGACGATCCGCGCGACCTGCACCAAGGCGGGCGACACGCTCACCGTGGACCTCTCGGCGAGCGACGACCAGGTGCCGGGCTTCGTGAACTCCTCCCGGCCGAACATGCATTCGGCCGTCTGCATGGCCTTCGCCTACCTGCTCGACCCGGAGGTCGCGAAGAACGATGGTGCCTTCCGCGCGCTGAAGGTCATCGCGCGGGAGGGCAGCGTGGTCTGGGCGCGCGAAGGGGCGGCCGTCACGCTCTGCACCAGCCATTGCAGCAACGAGATCGTGGAAGCGATCATCCGTGCGATGCAGCACTGCGTGCCGGACCGCGCCATGGGCGGCTGGGGACGGCGCTTCCGCATCGCCATCACGGGCGAGGATGCGCGCCGGTCGGGGCGACGCTTCGTGTGGCATCTCTTCCACGCGCGCCCGGGCGCCGGCGGCCACGCCCTGGGCGATGGGTGGAACACCGCCGGCGAGTGGCACAGCGCCGGCGGGCTGAAATTCGGCAGCGTCGAGATGGCCGAGGCCCGCTTCCCGCTGCATTTCCGCCGCCACGAATTCCTCGCGGGCTCGGCCGGGCGCGGCACGCATCGCGGCGGGGTGGGGGCGGAGCTGCATCTGATGATCGAGAGCGCCGGCCCCGCCTTCGGCAACACGGCGGGCGATGGCGCGCGCCACGGCTCGGCCGGCATCTGCGGCGGGGAGGACAGCCCGCCCCATCGCTACGAGCTGGTGCGGCCCGACGGCACGCGGCGCGTGCTGCGCACGAAGGAGACGGGCATCCGCCTGGAACCGGGGGACATGCTGCATGTCCGCTCCGCCGGCGGGGGCGGCTGGGGCCCGCCCGACCGGCGCGCCCCCGTGCTGATCGCCCTCGACCAGGTGGAGGGGCTGGCATGATGCGAACGGCCCCAATGAGGCAGCCTTCAGGCTGCCGGAGCCGTTCGTATCGAGCGCGCAGGGTTGGTGTGACGGCTGCGCGCCAACAATGGATCATGCGGGCGGCCTCTCCGCTGACAATCGGTCCATCCATGAGGGCGCCCGCATGAGCTGGGTCATCGGCGTGGATGTCGGCGGCACCTTCACCGACGTCGTCGGCATCGCGCCCGATGGGCGCGAATGGCTCGCCAAGGCACCGAGCACCCCGGGGGATCAGAGCGAGGGCGTGCTGCACGGCCTCGCCAACCTGGCCGTCGCCGCCGGGCTGACGCTCGGCGAACTGCTGGGGGCCACGGCGCGCATCGTCCACGGCACCACCGTCGCGACCAACGCCCTGCTGGAGCGCCGCGGCGCCCGCACCGCGATGCTGACGACGGAGGGACACCGCGACGTCATCGCCATGCGCGAAGGGCTGAAGCCGGCGCGGTACGATCTGCGGCTGCCCGCGCCCATCCCGCTCATTCCCCGCGCGCTGCGCCTGCCGGTGCGGGAGCGCCTGCGGCCCGACGGGCGCGTCGAGACCCCGCTCGACGCCGGAAGCCTCGCCGCCGCCATTCGCACCCTGCGCGAGGCGGAGGTGGATTCCGTCGCCATCTGCTTCCTCCATTCCTGGCGCGACGACCGGCACGAGAAGCTGGCGGCGGAGGCGGTGCGCGCCTTCCTGCCGCACGCCTTCGTCACCTGCTCGGCCGAGGTGCTCCCCGAGATCAAGGAGTTCGAGCGCTTCTCGACGGCGGCGGTGAACGCCTATGTCGGCCCCGTCGTCGCGCGCTACCTCACGCGGCTGGAGGCGCGGCTGCGCGAGGCGGGGTTCGGCGGGCCGGTCTTCGTCATCCTCTCCCATGGCGGCGTGGCACCGATCAGCGAGGCCGTGCGGCTCGCGGCGGCGACCGCCCTCTCCGGCCCGGCCGGCGGCGTCGCGGCGGCGGTGGAGCTGGCACGGCGCGGGCTGGGGACGGAACTCGTCACCTTCGACATGGGCGGCACCTCGACCGACATCGCCCTGGTGCAGGAGGGCGCGGCCGCCCTCGGCCGCGGGCGAGAGGTCGGGGGCGAGCGCATCGCGCTCGAGAGCCTCGACATCGTCACGCTCGGCGCCGGCGGCGGCTCCCTCGCGCACAAGGGCGCGGGCGGCACGCTGCAGGTTGGGCCGCGCAGCGCCGGCGCCGTGCCGGGGCCGGCGGCCTATGGCGCGGGCGGCACCGAGCCGGCGGTGACCGACGCCAACCTCGTCCTCGGCTATCTCGACCCCGGGCGGTTCCTGGGCGGCGCCCGCAAGCTGGACCGCGACGCGGCGCGGGAGGCGGTGGCGCGGCTGGGCGCACAGTTTGGCATAGATGCGGAGCAAGCGGCGCTCGGCATCCATGCGCTGGTCAATGCGCGCATGGCGGATGGGGTGCGCGTGGCGACGGTGCGCCGGGGCGTGGACCCGCGCGGCTCCGTGCTGCTCGCCTTCGGCGGCGCGGCCGGGCTGCACGCGACGGAGGTGGCGCGGGATCTCGGCATGGCGCGCGTCGCGGTGCCGCTGCTGGCGGCGGGGCTCTCGGCCTGGGGAATGCTGCGGACCGAGCTGCGCGCGCAGGTGACGCGCAGCGTGCTGGGCACGGAGGCGATGCCGGAGGACCACGCGATCGCCGCGCTCTTCGCCGGGCTGGAGGCCGAGGCGCGCGCCCGCCTCTCTGGTTGGGTCGAGGGCGACATCGCGACGAGCCGCGGCGCCGAGATGCGCTATGGCGAGCAGGTCTTCGAGATCGCCGTGCCGCTGGACGGGGTGGAACCGACGCGCGACGGCCTGCGCGCCGCCTTCGCCGCGCGGCACCGCGCCCTGTTCACCTACGACCTGCCGGGGGAGGAGGTGGTGCTGGTGGGCGCCCGCGCCGCCGCCCGCGCGGCGCTGCCGGCCGGTGCCGTGGCCTCGCTCCCCGTGGACACGGCCGCACCCCTGCCGCCGCGCCGCATCCTGCTGGCGGATGGATGGGTGGAGGCGCCGGTGCACGACTTTTCCGGCCTGCCCGACGGGGCGGAGGTGGCGGGCCCGGCCATCGCGGAGAGCGCGACGACGACGGTGCTGCTGCGGCCGGGGGATGTGGCGCGCATGGATGGGCGGGGCTGGTTGGAGATCGCGGTGGCTTGAAGCCTCCGAGGTGCCGCGACGTGACAACCGCGCGGATCATCGGTCTCGGTCAAGCAACGATCCGGCTCAAGCCAGTCGAAGCTGGCGCCGGCCGTCCGGTGGCCGCGATGCATCGCGCAGCCTGCCGCCTCGGCCCGGGCCGCGGCCGTTCAAGGCCATGCGGACCGCCCCGCCACGCTTGGGCGCGCTCCAAGGGCGGATCTCGGACGCATTCACTGATCTGCCACATCCGTGGCGCCTGATGGACTTCACCGCGGTGAAGAAGCTTCGCCGCACATCTGGAGAAGTGCATTGCCATGGCGGCCAGGGCGCGCCCCAATCCGACGGGTCGTGAGAGCCCGCTCGGCGACGAGGAACTCATCGTCACCAAGACCGATCCGCAGGGCCGCATCGCCTATGCCAACGACGTCTTCCTTCGGGTCTCCGACCTGCACCTCGCGGAGGCGCTCGGCCAGCCGCACAGCCTCATTCGCCACCCCGACATGCCGCGCAGCGTGTTCAAGCTGATGTGGGACACCATCGGCGCCGGCGGCGAATTCTTCGGCTACGTGGTCAACCTGGCGACCAATGGCGACCACTACTGGGTCTTCGCCCATGTGACGCCGAGCCGCGACGCCGCGGGGCGGGTCACCGGCTTCCACTCCAGCCGCCGCAAGCCCGATCCCGCGCAGGTCGCGCGCATCGAGCCGATCTATCGCCGCCTGATCGAGGAGGAGCGGCGTCACGACGACCGCCGCGCGGGCCTTCAGGCCGGGACACGCATGTTCGAGGCGATGCTCGCCGAACGGAAGGTCAGTTACGATGCGTTCGCCTTCTCTCTCTGAGGCCATCGGGCTGGCCGCCCTTTCCGCGGCGGCGGCCGTGGCCGCCGCCGGCGCGTCCTTCCTGCCGGGCGATGCCGCGCTGGCGGCGCCCGCCCTCGCGCTCCTGTCGGCGGGTGCCTCGGGGGC
>JAIEOO010000113.1 GCA_019750475.1 Acetobacteraceae bacterium
GCCGCTGCCTTCGGGTTCGGGGCCGGCTGCGCGGCCGTCGCGGTGCTGATCGGCGCGGCCGTCCTGCCCGGCACGAAGCCGCGCGCCGCGACCGATCCGGCCGCGCTGCTCGACTTCCGGCCCGTGCTGCGCAACCGCGCCGCCATGGCCTGGATCGCCGGCTACACGGCGCACACCTGGGAACTCGCGGCGCTGCGGGCCTGGGGCGTCACCTTCCTCGCCGCCGCCATCGCCGCGCATGGCGCCCCCGCCTGGCTGCCGGGCGCGAGCCTGCTGTTCACCGCCGCGGGCCTCGCCGGCATCGCCGTCTCCGTCACCGGCAACGAGATCGCGCAGCGCTTCGGCCGGGCGCGCGTGGTCGCCGCGGCGATGGGTGCGGGGGCCGCGCTGTCGCTGCTGGCGGGCTGGTCGCTGGCGGTTTCGGCGCCGCTGGCGGCGCTCTGCGTCCTGGCCTGGAACGCGGCGATCTATCTCGACAGCTCGGCGCTGACCGCCGGCACCGTGCAGGCGGCCGCGCGCGAGCGGCGGGGCGCGACGATGGGCCTGCACAGCATGTGCGGCTATGCCGGCGGCTTCCTGGGCCCGGTCGGCGTCGGCTGGGCGCTGGACCTCGCCGGGCCCGGGCCCGCCGGCTGGGCGCTGGCCTTCGGGCACCTCGCCCTCGTCACCCTAGCGGGCCTGGCGGCCGTGCGCCGGCTCGGCCGCCCCGCCCACAGCGCGATCCCGTAACTCGGGATCGCGCTTCCGCCGTTGCTGAGAGATGCTTCGGCGTTTCCGCCTTCGCGGATCATGCTCCGGCCGGCGTCAGCCGGCGCCGAGTTCCCGGCGCACGATGGCCGCGCCTTCGGCCAGCGCCTTGAGCTTCCCGAAGGCCCGCCCGCGCGGGAGGTACTTCATCCCGCAATCGGGTGCCGGGATCACGCGCTCGGCCGGCAGCACGGCGATCGCGGCGCGGATGCGCTCCGCCACCACCTCGGGCGTCTCGATCGCCTCCGCGTGCAGGTCGAGCACGCCCACCATCACCGTCTTGTCGCCCAGCTCGCGCAGCATCCCGAGGTCGAGCCTGGGCTGCGCCACCTCGATGGAGATCTGCTGCGCCGACACCTCGGCGAGCTCCGGCAGGAAGGAATAGCCCGAGGGCTTGTCGTTCCCGACCGTCGCCGCGTAGCCGAAGCACATGTGGATGACCGTCGTGCCCCCGATGCCCTCGAGCGCGCGGTTGATCGCGGGGATGGCGTAGCGCCGCGCCTCCTCCGGGAAGGCCTGCATCCACGGCTCGTCGAGCTGGATGACGTCGGCGCCGGCGGCCTTGAGGTCCCGGATCTCCTCGTTCAGCGCGGCGGCGAAATCCATCGCGAGCTCGGCGTCGTCGGCGTAGAAGTCGTTCTGGGCCTGGCGCGTCATGGTGAAGGGGCCGGGCAGCGTGATCTTCGTCACGCGGTCGGTGTTGGCGCGGAGGAAGGCGACGTCCCGCACCTCGACCGGCCGCTCGCGCCGGATGCGGCCGGCGACGCGCGGCACCAGCGTCGGCGCGCCGGTGCGGCCGATCACCTCGCCCGGCCGCTCGAGGTCGATGCCGCCGAGGGCGTTGGCGAAGTGGTTGGAGTAGCTCTCGCGCCGGATCTCGCCATCGGTGATGATGTCGATGCCGGCGCGCTCCATGTCGCGGATCGCCAGCACGGTCGCGTCGTCCTGCGCCTCCTCCAGCCGCTCGGCCGGCACGCGCCAGATCTCGGGCACGCGCACCCGCGGCACGCGCTGGGAGCGCAGCTTCTGGCGATCCACCAGCCATTCGGGCTGCGGGTAGGAGCCGACGACGGTGGTCGGGAGGATGGGCAGGGCCATGGCGCGTTTCCCTCAGGCGTCGCGGCGAGGCAGACGCCAGCGGCGGCGACCCGTCAAGCGGGCCCACCCGCGCGTGGGCGGCGCCCCGCTTCCGCGCCGGCACGGACGTGTCCGGAGGCGCGCCCGCATGGCCGCCGCGTCCGCCAGCCGTCGCGCTGCACCTCCCCTGGCGCGATCCGCATGCCATAAGGCCGCCGCCACGTGACCGAAGCCTCCACGCCCCCATGATCCGCCTCGACAATGTCAGCAAGCAGAACGGACGACAGCTCCTCTTCGTGGAGGCCTCGGCGGCGCTCCAGAAGGGGGAGAAGATCGGCCTCGTCGGTCCGAACGGCGCCGGCAAGACGACGCTCTTCCGCCTCGTCACCGGGCAGGAGGCCCCGGACGAGGGCCAGGTTCTCGTGGATCGGGGCGTCACCATCGGCTTCTTCAGCCAGGATGTGGGCGAGATGGCCGGGCGCACGGCCCTCGCCGAGGTGATGGACGGCGCGGGTCCCGTCAGCGAGGTGGCCGCCGAACTGGCGGCGCTGGAAGCGGCCATGGCCGATCCGGACCGGGCCGACGAGCTGGATGCCATCATCGAGCGCTTCGGCGAGGTGCAGTCCCGCTTCGAGGAGCTGGGCGGCTACGCGCTGGAGGGGCGCGCGCGGGAGGTGCTGGCCGGCCTCGGCTTCAGCCAGGAGATGATGGAGGGCGACGTGGGCGCCCTCTCGGGCGGCTGGAAGATGCGCGTGGCGCTGGCCCGCATCCTGCTCATGCGGCCCGATGTCATGCTGCTCGACGAGCCGAGCAACCACCTCGATCTCGAAAGCCTCATCTGGCTGGAGCAGTTCCTGGCGGGCTATGATGGGGCGCTGCTCATGACCTCGCACGATCGCGAATTCATGAACCGCGTGGTGCGCAAGATCATCGAGATCGACGCCGGCGCCCTCACCACCTACTCGGGCGACTATGCCTTCTACGAACAGCAGCGGGCCCTGAACGAGAAGCAGCAACAGGCCCAGTTCGAGCGGCAGCAGGCCATGCTGGCGAAGGAGATCAGCTTCATCGAGCGCTTCAAGGCCCGCGCCTCCCACGCGGCGCAGGTCCAGAGCCGCGTCAAGAAGCTGGAGAAGATCGAACGGGTCGAGCCCCCGAAGCGGCGGCAGAGTGTCTCCTTCGACTTCCCCCAGGCGCCGCGCTCCGGCGACGACGTCGCGACCCTGCGCCAGGTGCACAAGCGCTATGGCAGCCGCACGATCTACGAGGGGTTGGACTTCATGGTGCGCCGGCGGGAGCGCTGGTGCGTCCTCGGCGTCAACGGCGCCGGGAAATCCACGCTGCTGAAGCTCGTGGCCGGGACGACGCAGCCGGATGCGGGAACGGTGTCGGTCGGCGGCAGCGTGCGAATGGGCTACTTCGCGCAGCACGCGATGGAGCTGCTGGACGGCGAACGGACCGTCTTCCAGGCGCTGGAGGACGCCTTCCCGCTGGCGAACCAGGGTTCGCTGCGGACGCTGGCCGGATGCTTCGGCTTCTCGGGCGACGAGGTGGAGAAGCGCTGCCGCGTGCTGTCCGGCGGGGAGAAGGCGCGGCTGGTCATGGCGAAGATGCTCTACGACCCGCCCAATTTCCTCGTGCTGGACGAGCCGACGAACCACCTGGACATGGCGACGAAGGAGATGCTGGTCGCGGCCCTCGCGCAGTACGAGGGCACGATGCTCTTCGTCTCGCACGACCGGCACTTCCTGGCGGCGCTGTCCAACCGCGTGCTGGAACTCACGCCCGATGGCGTGCACCAGTATGGCGGCGGCTACACCGAATACGTGGCGCGGACCGGCCAGGAGGCGCCGGGCCTCCACGCCTGACGCGGCGGCGCGGGCGCGCACGCGGCACCGGCCTTCGGGCCGACGCGTTCGGGCGCGAGGCCGGCGACGCACGAGCCGCCGTCCCGCCGGATGGGGCGTCGAGGCGAAGGCCCCGTCCCGCGCCTCAGGCCGCCTCGGCGTCCGCCGCCGGATCGCCCGGCGCCGTCTCCCAGCCGAGGCCCACGATGGCGATCACGCGCCCGCCGCCGCGCTCGGTCCGGCAGACGATGGCCTTGCGCTCCTCCAGCCAGGCGAGCAGCCGGCGCGCGCGGCCGGCGGAATGCGTCCCGTAGGCCCGCGCGATGGCGCCGTCGGGCGGGCAGGCCACGCCGTCACGCGCGGCGCGCGCGAGCAGCAGGAACACGCCCTGCGCGTCCTCGGGCAGCGTCGCGGCGCGGGCCACGCCCTGCGACCACTCCTCATCGGCGTCGCCCGGCGCGACGCCGGCCCGCGCCGTCGCCAGCATCCGCCGGAACTCCGGCAGATCGGGCGCCATTTCGATCTCCTGGATGCGGAGGCGGATGACGAAGTCCTGGTACAGTTCGGAGACGGGGGCGAAGCCGCCGGCATCGGCCACCGCGCGCAGCGCGGCCTCGATCTTCCCGCGGCGCGCCTCCTCCTGCTCGGGCGTGAGGGGCGTGGCCTCCGCCGTGTCCGGCACGGGCGGCTGATACTGCGCGAGCTGCTGGAGAATGTCGGGCGCGGGCGGACGCGGCGCGCGGCGGGGCGGCGCCTTCACCGGCTCCGGCTCGGGCACGTTCAGGATCAGCTCGCGCGCTTCCTCGGCGCTCGGCAGCGCCGTCGGCGGCAGCAGCTCCGGCCCGGCGCTGCGCGTCGCCGTCTCGACGCCGCCCACCCGGATGGGCAGCGGCCGGCGCGACACGGCGGGGCCGAGGGCGACGAAGTGCCCGCGCTCCAGGTCGCGGAACATCTCCGCCTGGCGGCGCTCCATGCCCAGCAGGTCGGCGGCGCGCGCCATGTCGATGTCGAGGAAGGTGCGCCCCATCATGAAGTTCGAGGCCTCGGCCGCCACGTTCTTCGCCAGCTTGGCGAGGCGCTGCGTCGCGATCACGCCGGCGAGGCCGCGCTTGCGCCCCCGGCACATGAGGTTGGTCATGGCCGCGAGCGCCGCGCGCCGCGCCTCGTCCGAGGCCTCGCCCGCCATGGCCGGGGCGAAGAGCTGCGCCTCGTCCACCACGACCATCGCCGGCGTCCAGGCGTCGCGGTCGGCGTCGAACAGGCCGCCGAGGAAGGCGGCGGCGCAGCGCAGCTGCTGCTCCACCTCCACGCTTTCGAGATTGAGCACGACCGAGACGCGGTGCCGCCGCACCCGGTCGGCGATGCGGGCCAGCACCGCCTCCGAATGGTCCCCCGCATCCACGACGAGGTGGCCGAAGGCGTCGGCGAGGGTGACGAAGTCGCCTTCCGGGTCCACCACCACCTGCTGGACCCACTTCGCGCTCTGCTCCAGCAGGCGGCGCAGCAGGTGGGACTTGCCCGAGCCGCTGTTGCCCTGGACGAGCAGGCGGGTGGAGAGCAGCTCCTTTAGGTCGAGCGTCGCCGCGACGCCCTGCGGCGTCCGCCCCATCTCGATGGCGATGGTCATCGCACCCCCGGCGTCGCGCCGTCCCTCAGCCGCCGCGCACCGCGGCCGCGAGCTCCCGCACCTGGTCGAGCACGCGGCGCACGCTGTCCGGCCGGGCGCGCCCCTGCTCGTCGAGGGATTTCGCCAGCGTGTCGAGCAGCGCGCTCGCCACCACGGCGCCGTCGGCGACGCGCGCGGCGTGGGCGGCCTGCTCCGGCGTGCGCACGCCGAAGCCGATGCAGACCGGCAGGTCGGTGTGCGCCTTCACCTTGGGGATCGCGGCTTCCAGCGCCGCCGGGTCGGCGCTGCGCGTGCCCGTGATGCCGGTGATCGCCACGTAGTAGACGAAGCCCGAGGACGCCTGGAGCACCAGCGGCAGCCGGGCCTCATGCGTCGTGGGGGCGACGAGGCGGATGATGTCGAGACCCTGCGCCTGCGCGTGGGGCGCCAGCACCTCCGCCTCCTCGGGCGGCATGTCCACGACGATGAGGCCATCCACGCCCGAGGACGCGGCGTCCACGCAGAAGCGCTCGGCCCCGTAGGACAGGATGGGGTTGAGGTAGCCCATGAGGATCACGGGCGTCGCGTCGTCCTCGGCGCGGAAGTCGCGCACCATGGCGAGCGTCCCGGCCAGGGTCGCGCCGGCCTTCAGCCCGCGCTGCCCCGCGGCCTGGACCGTGGGCCCATCGGCCATCGGATCGGTGAAGGGGCAGCCGATCTCGATCAGGTCGGCGCCCGCGCCCGGCATGCCGCGCAGGATGGCCATGCTCGTCGCCGGATCGGGGTCGTAGGCCTCGAGGAAGGGGATCAGCGCGCCCCGGCCCTCCGCCTTCAGCTTGGCGAAGCGCTCCGAAATCCGTGACCTGGTCATCACCGCGCTCACAGCTTCACCCCGAGGTGGCCGGCCACCGTGAAGATGTCCTTGTCGCCGCGGCCGCACATGTTCATCACCATCAGCGTCTCCGCCGGCAGCTCGGGCGCCGCCTTGATGACGTGGGCGAGGGCGTGCGCCGGCTCGAGGGCCGGGATGATCCCCTCCATCCGCGAGCAGAGCTGGAAGGCGGCCAGCGCCTCGTCATCCGTGGCGTTGACGTATTCGACGCGGCCCAGTTCGTGCAGCCAGGCGTGCTCCGGACCCACGCCCGGATAGTCGAGGCCGGCGGAGATGCTGTGGCCTTCGAGGATCTGCCCCTCGGCGTCCTGCAGCAGGTAGGTGCGGTTGCCGTGCAGCACGCCCGGCCGCCCGCCGGTGAGCGAGGCCGCATGGCCCGTCACGGTGTGCACGCCGTGCCCGCCGGCCTCGACGCCGAACATCCGCACGTCCGGATCGTCCAGGAAGGGGAAGAACAGCCCCATGGCGTTGGAGCCGCCGCCGATGGCCGCGACCAGGATGTCCGGCAGGCGCCCTTCGGCGGCCATCATCTGGCCGCGCAGCTCCTCGCCGATGATGGACTGGAAGTCGCGGACCATCATCGGATAGGGGTGCGGGCCGGCCACGGTCCCGATGCAGTAGTAGGTGTCCTCGACATGGGCGACCCAGTGGCGGAGCGCCTCGTTCATCGCGTCCTTGAGCGTCGCCGCACCCGACTGCACCGCCACGACCTCGGCGCCCAGCAGCTTCATGCGGAAGACGTTGGGCTGCTGGCGCGCGACGTCGGTCGCCCCCATGAACACGGTGCAGGGCAGGTCGAACAGGGCGCAGGCGGTGGCGGTGGCGACGCCATGCTGGCCCGCGCCGGTCTCGGCGATGATGCGCTTCTTGCCCATCCGCTTCGCCAGCAGGATCTGGCCGAGCACGGCGTTGATCTTGTGCGCGCCGGTGTGGTTCAGCTCGTCGCGCTTGAAGTAGATCTTGGCGCCCTTCCCGGGGGCGGCCTGGGCGCGCAGATGCTCCGTCAGCCGCTCGGCATACCAGAGCGGGCTCGGGCGGCCGACGTAATGCGTCAGCAGGCGCCGCCACTCGGCGTCGAAGGCGGGGTCCGCCTTGGCCGCGGCGTAGGCTTCCTCGACCTCGAGGATGAGGGGCATCAGCGTCTCGGCGACGTAGCGGCCGCCGAAGCCGCCGAACTTGCCGGTGCTGTCCGGCCCGCCGCGGAAGCTGTTCGGCTGGAGGGGTTTGTTCACTCTGGCGATCCCCGGGGAATGACGTGTCGCGTCCGTCATAGAACGGGCCGGCCCGCCATGTCAGGCCCCGGCCGGCGCGGGGCTGGCCGCTCAGGCGAACAGGATGCCGAATTCCGCCGGCCTCTCGCTCATGATCCAGGGCTTGGTGAGCGCCTGGTGCTCGGCGCTCTCGCTGAAGCCCAGCAGCAGGTCGCGCCGGTCGAGCCCGGCATTCAGCGCCGCGACCCAGTTGGAAAGCCCCCCCGGGTCGGGGTTCCGGCGCAGGGCCGACTGGTACATCAGGGTCACGAAGGCGTCGTTCGCGAGGTCGCCGAAGCGCCCCTGGAACTCGGGGCTCGCCATGAACTGCGCGGCCATGTCCCGCGGCGCGAGGCCGGCTTCCAGCGCCGCCTTCCAGCCGATGAGGCCGGCGACCTCGGGCTTGCGTTGCAGCACCGTGTCGTACATCCGCGCGACGAGCGCCGCTCGCTCGTCGAGGTCCCAGATGCCGGCCTGGACCAGCGGCGCGGTGCGCTGCTGGCTCTCGACGCTCTCGGAGAAGCCGATGAGCAGGTCCCGCCGGCTGATCTGCCCGGTCTCGAGCCCGCTGACCCAGGCGGAGAGGCCGCCGGCGTCGGGCTCCCGCCCGAGGGCGAAGCGGTACATCTGCGTGACGAGCTGCGCGTTGGTGAGGTTGCCGCCGAAGCGGGCGGCGAACTCGGCGCCGGCGAGGAAGGCGTCGGCCAGGGCGCCCAGTGGCTGGCCGGCCTGCAGCGCGCCGATCCAGCCATTGAGCCCGCCCTGGTCGGGCTGGCGGTTGAGGATGGCCTGGTACAGCCGCACCACCTGCGCCGCCGGATCGGCGGCATCGAAGACGAGGCGCCCGTCGGCGAACCGGGCGATCTCGATGCTGTCGAGCGTGATGCTGCCCTGGCTGCCGGTCAGGCCCACGCGCTCGAGGCCGACGTGTTTCGACGTCCAGCCGCGCCAGCCGGCCTCGAAGACGGCCGTGTCACGGCCGGCACCGCCGAAGTAGTCGTCGCCCCCGAAGCCGACCTGCCCCCCCCCGCCGCCGACGAGGATGTCGTCCCCCTCCAGGCCGAACAGCCAGTTCTGCTGGCGATCGCCGATCAGCACGTCATCGAAGCGCGATCCGGACAGGTGCTCGATGTTCCACAGCGCGTCCGTGCCGGCGCCGCGCGTGTCCTGCGGCAGACCCAGCAGGCGCAGCGAGACCGTGACCCCGGCGGTGGCGGTCGCGTAATCGGCGAAATCATTGCCCTGGCCACCGTCGAGCCAGTCGTCGCCCGGCCCGCCGCTCAGCCAGTCGCGGGAATCGCCGCCGATGAGGGTGTCGTTCCCGCCGAGCCCGGAGAGGCTGTCGCCAAACGCCTGGCCGCCCAGCACGTCCCGCGCGTCGGTGCCGGTCAGCGTGTCGGTGCCCGCGCTGCCGGTCGGCGGCGTCAGCAGCGGGCCGGAAGTGAAGCGCCGCACGAGAGCCAGCTTCGCCGCGTCCACGGTCGTCCAGTCGGTGCCGAGAAGCCCGCCGACCGGGCCCGCATTGGCGTTCCAGCTCGACCAGACCCAGTTCACGCCCAGGAAGCCGGGGCTGCCCTCCGACGTGCCGTCGCCGTCGAAATCCCCCGCCATGTAGTCACCGAGGGCCGAGAGCCACGCGACGTCCTTCCCGTCGGCCAGCGCGCTGCCCATCTCGGTGACGAGCACGGGGGCGATGCGCTCCCGGTGCACGAAGCCCCAGAAGTGGTCGAAGATGGCCGGCAGCCGGGCCGCGAAGCCCGGATCCTCGAACCAGGACTGCGGGTAGATGGACGCCGGGAAGTCCGCCGCCCCGTAGACGAGGCGGTTCGGCACCGCCAGGTCCACGGGCGCGGTCCGCACCCCGTAGAGGTTGCCGCCCCACCAGTAGTACGGGTCGATCGTGAAGCGGTCGCGCGGGTCGGTGAAGCCCGAGCCCTCCACCTGCGCGACGCCGGAGACGATGATCAGCCAGTTGGGCGCGACGGAAAGCACCGCGTTGCCGATGCGCTCGGCCGCCTTCTCCCAGTCATTGGCGCCGCCATCGCCCCAGCTCGCCGCGAAGGGCTTCTGGTGCAGCTCCGCCGCGATGACGGTCGGGTTGGCGCCGTAGCGCGCGGCCAGCGCCTGCCAGTTGGCGACCATCGCGGCTTCGGGCACCGCCGCGCTGTACCAGAGGCCGTTGTCGGCCCCCGCCTCGTTGCGCTGGTGGGAGAGGATGATGCGCAGCCCGATGCTGCCCGCGTAGTCCACGATGCGGTCGAGCACCTGGAGGGGCGAGAGGCCGATCAGGTCGGCGTTGCGCGCGGGGTCGATGTAGCTGCCCACCGCCGCCGCGCCGATCGCCTCGTCGCTGAAGGGCAGGCGCACGGCGTTGAAGCCGCTGTCCCGGATCTGATCCAGCATCTCGCGGTAGCCGCGGGACCAGAGGCCGTGGGGCACGTAGGCCCCCGTCTCCATCCCGAACCAGTTGACCGCGGTGATGCGGACCGAGTTACCGAACGCGTCCTCGATCTGGTTGCCGTTCGTGACGAGCGGCGTGAAGGCCGGGTTCACGGTCATGGCGCGCGCTCCGCGGAGGACGCCATCGCCAAGGCCCCGCGCCCGCGGCGCACGACATCAGAACGCTGCATGTGAACTCCCCCGGACGCGCATCCCCCGCGCCCGGGTGCAGCTTAGCGCGATTCCGGTCGTCCCGGAATCCGGCAGGCGGAAGCTTGGGCCTGGCCGACGCCGAAGGGCGGCGGCCGCGCCTCAGCCCAGGATGGACCAGCCCGCGGCCAGGCTTCCGGCGGCGCTCGCCTGCGCCGCGCCGACGCCGTTGAGCGCCCAGAGCGTCAGGTTCCCCGCCGCGTCGCGCCACAGGATGTCGTCGCGACCGTCGCCGGTGAAATCGGCGACGCGGGATGCGGACCAGCCGCTCGCCACGGTGCCGACCCCACCCATGTCGGCGATCATCGCGCCGTCCATTCCCCAGACGAAGACGCGGCCATCGGCCGTGTTGCGCCAGATCAGGTCGGCCTTGCCGTCGGCGTTCACGTCGCCCGGCGCCAGCAGCGACCAGTCGCCGCTGACGGAGGGCATGGCGCGCTGCGCGGCGATGGCGGTGCCGTTCATCTCCCACAGGTAGAGCCAGCCGTCGGTGTGGCGGAACATGAGGTCCGCCTTGCCGTCGCCGGTGAAGTCGGCCGCCGCGGCGACGCTCCAGCCCGCGCCGGCGCTGGCCCCGCCCATGCCCACGACGCTCGTGCCGTCGATCAGCCACGCGAAGACCGAGCCGTCCGACTTCTGCCAGACGAGATCCGCCTTGCCGTCGCCGTCGAGGTCGCCCATGGCGGCGAAGCTCCACCCGGCGCCCGGATTGCCGAGCGACGCCATCGCCGCGACCGAGGCGCCGTTCATCCGCCACGCCACGACGTCGCCGCCGGCATTCTGCCAGACCAGGTCGGACCTGCCGTCGCCGTCGAGGTCGCCGGCGCCGCGCAGCGTCCATCCGGCACCCGGGTTCGGCAGCGCCGTCTGCGCTGTGGCCGCGGCCCCCTGCATCTGGCGCAGCTGGAGCGCGCCGTCGGCGCCGTTGCGCAGCAGCAGGTCGGAGAAGCCGAGGCCGGTGTGGTCATGCGGGCGCGGGCCGAAGACGTGGTCGCCATCGGCGAAGCGCAGCACCTCGACGCCGCGCAGCGTGTCCGTGCCGTCCGGGCCAGTCAGGCGCAGGCTGCCATCGGCCTGCCGGACGAAGCCGGTCTGCGCCGCGCTGCCGGCGAACACCGCCACGTCCCGGCCCGTGCCGCCATCGAGCGCGTCGTTGCCGGCGCCGCCGGTCAGCAGGTCGTTCCCCGCGCCGCCCGAGAGGCTGTCGTCGCCACCGAGGCCGAGCAGCGTGTCGTTGCCGCCCTGCCCCGAGAGGACGTCGGCGCCGGTGCCGCCCGCGAGGCTGTCGTCACCCGCGGTCCCGTCGAGCGTGAGTCCGGCGGGCGGCGTGACCGGGCCGGAGGAGGAGCCGATCAGCGGCGCCTGGATGGGGCGCAGCAGGTCGAGCTTCTGCTGCCACACGCTCGTCCAGTCGTCGCGCAGGATGCCGCCCGTGTCGCCCGAGTTCGGGTTCCAGGACCAGAAGGCCCAGCTGATGCCGAGTTCCCCGGGGTCGAGGTCGTTGCGCCCATCGGCGTTGAAGTCGCCCGAGACGTAGGCGATCAGCTTGTCGAGCCACTGGAGGTCCTTCGGGTCCTGCAGCTTGGTGCCGAACTCGCCGACCAGCACCGGCGCGATGTCCTGCCTGAAGATGTAGCCCCAGTACTTGTCGAAGATCGCCGGCATGTTGTTCGGGAACTCGCTGCCCTGGAACCAGGGCTGGGGCCAGATCGAGTTCGGGTAGTCGTGAGGGCTGTAGACCAGGCGGTTCGGGATCGCGAGCTCGACCGGGTCGTCCTTCACGCCGAGGAGGTTGCCGCCCCACCAGTAGCTGTCGCCGCGATAGCTGCCGATGCCCTCGACGATGATCAGCCAGTTCGGCGCCTTGGCCAGCACCGCGTTGCCGATGCGCTCGGCCGCCGCTTCCCAGTCGGTCGCGCTGTTGTCGCCCCAGGTGCCGCTGTGCGGCTCGTTGTGGAGGTCGGCGCCGATGACCGTGGGGTTGGAACCGTAGCGCTCCGCGAGCATCTGCCAGTTCGAGATCATCTTCACTTCGGAGTAGTTGGCGTCGTACCAGAGGCCGTTCTCGGTCGCGCCGGCACCCGCCGTGTTGCGGTGGTGCTCAAGGAAGATGCGGATGCCGATCTGCCCCGCATAGGCGACGATCTTGTCCAGCACCTGGATGGGCGAGAGGCCGACGAGGTCCGGGTTCTTCGAATAGTCGATGCCGGTCGGCATCCGGCCGGCGTCCAGCGCCTCGTCGCTGTAGGGCAGGCGGATGGCGTTGAACCCGGACGCGACCATCTGGTCCATCATGTCCTTGTAGCCGCGCGCCCAGAGGCCGTGCGGCACGTAGACGTTGCTCTCCATGCCGAACCAGTTGACCGCGGCGATCTTCACCGGGTTGCCGGCCGCGTCCACGATCTGGTTGCCGCGCGTCGCCAGGAAGCCGGGCGCGATGGCGCCGCCGGCGGGGAGAATCGTGCCCGTCCCCTGCCCGTCTGCGATGGTCGCGCCCTGGGCGCCCGAAAGGACCACCTGGAAGGCCTCCGCGGTTTCGGTGAGCGGGTCGGCGAGGATGGGCACGGTGACGGTCTTGCTCGTCTCGCCCGGCGCGAAGGTGAGGTTCAGGCTGACGGCGGCGTAGTCCTGCCCGGCCAGGGCGGTGCCGTCCCGCGTGGCGACGGCCACCGTGACGGGAGAGGTCGTGGCCGCCGAGAGGGTGACGGTGAAGGCCAGGCCCGCGCTGCCGGCGGCGGGCTCGGCCACCGCGGCATCCGTCACCGAGAGGGACGGGGCGGGCGGCGGCGCCGGCGGGAGAGCCTGCCCGCTCACGACCACCGCCTCACCCGTGAGGGCGTTCGATTGCGCGCCCCGGATGACGGCGCCGACGGTGACGGGTTGTCCGGCGCGCAGCGCATCCGCCCATTCGGTGCCATCGAGCAGGACGCGGCCATCGGGCCGGGTGACGGCGGCGACGCCCCAGCTCTCATCGGGGCGGATGCCGGCCGGCAGCAGGATCGCCCAGTCGTTCGTGGCCAGGTCGGCGCGCAGCGTCCATTCGACGACGAAGCCGCCATTCCACTCGCTGGTGATCCTGCGCGTCAGCTGCACGGCCATCGGTTCGCTCCCATGTCTCACTGGACGGGCGCAGCTTCACCATACGAACATTTTCAGGGCCACCCCTAACCAGTGGTTGCGGACCAAAAGCGACGCTCGCCGACGAACGCTCAGCCTGGTCGTCCTTCACGATCAATACAACCTATGCGGGTGATTTGTCGCCGGTTTGTCGCCCGACGTCGCCGCGCGTCGCGACACAGGCGCGCGGCCCGGTCCGGCACGCCGGCGGGGAACCGCCCTGACCGGCATCGGTCAGGGCGTGAATCCTCCGCTCGATCGTGCCGACAGCGCCCTCGGCCCGACGACGGTCAGGGCGGAACGGCTTTAGGACGCCCCTCGTGCGGCGCGGACGAAGTCGGCGACAAGCCCTTCATCCTTCACGCCCTTGGCGCGCTCGACACCGGACGACACGTCCACCCCCGGCGCGTCCGTCGCGGCGATGGCGGCGGCGACATTCGCCGGGGTCAGACCACCCGCCAGCAGCCAGGGCCGGCCGGGGCGCAGCCCGGCGACGAGCGTCCAGTCGAACGCCTCGGCATTGCCGCCCGGCCGGGACGCCCCCGGCGGCGGCTTGGCGTCGAGCAGCAGCCGGTCCACCACCGGCACGTAGCGGGGCAGCGCATCGAGGTCGCCGGGCGTGGCGATGCCGAGCGCCTTCATCACCGGCACGCCGAACCGCGCGCGCACCGCGGCGCAGCGCTCCGGCGTCTCCTCGCCATGGAGCTGGATCACGTCGAGCGGCAGGGCCGCGAGCGTGGCGGCCAGGTCCGCGTCCGTCGGGTCCACGAAGAGCCCGACGCGCAGCGGGCCGCCCGGCAGCGTCCCCGAGATGGCGGCGGCCGTGCCGGGCGTCACCGCCCGGGGCGAGGCTGGGAAGAAGACGAAGCCCACGAGGTCGGCCGCCGCCGCCGCGCGCAGCGCCCCGGCCGTGTTGATCCCGCAGATCTTCACCTCGCGCGGCATGTCCCTCAGCCGAACAGGGCGCGGGCCGCGGCCGCCGGGTCGGGCGCCTGGGTGATGGGGCGGCCGACCACGATCCAGTCGGCGCCCTCGGCGACGGCCTGCGCCGGCGTCGCGACGCGCGCCTGGTCCCCCACCGCCGAACCGGCCGGACGGATGCCGGGGACGACGAGCATCGGCGCGGCCCCCAGCGCGTCGCGGATCGGCGCCACCTCCTGCGGCGAGCAGACGAGGCCGTCCGCCCCGGCCGCCATGGCGAGCCGCGCGAGGCGCAGCACCTGGGCGCGCGTGTCGCTCCCCATGCCCGCCGCCGCCAGCGCCGCGGCGTCGAGGCTCGTCAGCACGGTGACGGCGAGCAGGATCGGCCGCGCCGCCCCGGCCGTCTCCGCCGCCTCCCGCGCCGCCGCGATCATCGCGGCCCCGCCCGGCGCGTGCAGCGTCAGCATCGCGGCCCCGAGCGGCGCGAGGGAGCGCACGGCCCCGGCGACGGTGTTGGGGATGTCATGCAGCTTGAGGTCGAGGAAGACCGGCGCCTGCGCCGCGAGCCGCGGCACGATGCCGGGCCCCGCGGCGCAGAACAGCTCGAGCCCGCATTTCACGAGCCCCGCCTCCCCCGCGACCGCCCCCGCCCAGGCGAGCGCCTGGGCGTCGGTCGGCGCGTCGAGGGCGACGATCAGGCGCTCCCGCGCCGAGGTCGGACGCGCGAGCATCCGGCTCAGGTCAGGGCCGGCACGGACGGCCCGCGGCCGCCGCGCCCGGCCTCGCGCCGTTCCTCGTACTCGGCGTCGAGCAGCCGCGCCGCGCGCTCGAGATCGGCGAGGCGGCGCTTCTCGGGCAGATGGGCCAGCCAGACGATCGCGGCGCCGATGACGAAGCCCAGCGTCGCCGCCGCGATGGCGACGACCCAGGCCGCGCCCTCGACCTGCCAGCCGCCCGGCCACAGGCGCAGCGCCACCGCCTGCGGGTTGGCCAGGATGAAGAGAACGAGCACGGCGACGCCGAGCCCCAGCAGAATCCAGCGCAGCATGACGCCTCCGAAGCCTATTCCTCGCTGCCGGGGTCGCGGCCGCCATTGATGCGGATGCGGAGTTCCTTGCCCGGCTTGAAATGGGGCATGCCCTTGCCCCCCACGGCAACCGCCTCCCCCGTGCGGGGGTTGCGGCCCTGCCGCGGCTGGCGCCACCGCGTCGTGAAGGCGCCGAAGCCGCGCAGCTCCACCCGGCCGCCGCGGGCCAGCGTGTCCGTGATCTCCCGGAAGACGGTGCCGACGACCGCCTCGATGTCGTCCTGCCGCAGATGGGGGTGCTGGGCCGCGAGATGGGCGATCAGCTCACTCTTCGTCATGGGGCCTTTCCGGGGGGGGACTGCGGGGGGATCACAAGCCGGGACGCGGCGATTGTCCAGCGCCCATCATCGGGCTTCAAGCGGGACGAGCCCGGCCGCCCGCAGCGCCCGCGCCGCGCCGCCCCAGAAGCCCTCGGATCCGAAGGCCAGCGCCCGTTCCGCCGCCCCGCGCGGATCGAGGTCGCGGGTGCGGAGATGCTCCGGCACGCCATGCGCTTCCCGCAGCCAGCGCCGCGCCTCCGCCTCGCCGCCGATGGCGTCCACGAGGCCGAGCTCGACCGCCTGGCGCCCGGTGAAGATGCGCCCGTCGGCCAGTTCGCGCACGCGCGCCTCGGGCATCCGGCGCGCTTCGACCACCATGGCGACGAACTGCCCGTAGAGATCCGTCACCACGGCCGAGAGCGCGGCGCGCCCCTCCTCCGTCAGCGGCCGGAAGGGACTCGGCTGATCCTTCAGCACGCCGGAGGCCAGCGTTTCCGCGCGCACGCCGAGGCGTGCCATCAGCTCCGACACCTCGAAGGATTGCAGCAGCACGCCGATCGAGCCGGTCACCGTCGCCTCGCGCGCGAAGATGCGCTCCGCCGGCAGGGCCACCATGTAGCCGGCCGAGGCGGCGGTGCCGCCCATGACGGCGACGACGGGCTTGCCGGCCTCGCGCAGGCGGCGGACGGCGCGGGCGATGCCCTCCCCGCCCGCGACGCTGCCCCCCGGGCTGTCCACGGCGACGATGAGGGCCTTCACGGCGGGGTCGCGCGCGGCGCGGTCCACCTCCCGCTGGAGGCGGGCATCGTCGCCGATGAAGCCCTCGAGCTTGAGGCGGGCGACATGCGCGCCGCCGGGGAGTCCCGGCAGCCCGTCATCCCGCGGCAGCAGGAAGACGAGGCCGAGCACGACGGCGAGCACCGCGAGCACGCGCCAGAGCGCGAGCTGGCGCTTGATGCGGCGGCGGTCGAGGAGAAGATCGGCTTCGAGGGCCATGGGTCTCGGGCGGGTGGCGTCACCGCCGCAGGTAGGGCGAAAACGCGCGCGCGGAAAGCGCGGCCGCCCCGGTTGCACGCGGCGCCCGCCGGGGTTATGGACCCGCCGCGCAAGCGCGGGCCGGCTTAGCTCAGCGGTAGAGCAACTGATTCGTAATCAGTAGGCCCGGGGTTCGATTCCCCGAGCCGGCACCAGCTTTCACCTAGGGTTCGGTGAGAACAAAGCGCGTCTGTTCCAACTGAATTCCAAGCCCTGTTCCAACTTTCTTGGAACGCCGCGCGAATTCAGCTTTCCTGAATTGCAGGAATGCGAGCGTGAGCGGCACCATGCCGTCACCCGCCTCACGCCGCCGGGACGTGCCGGTGCTCATCGGCGAAGACGTAGGGTGACCACGCCGCCTGGGCGCGACCATTGGCCTTCGCCGCGTACAGCGCCTCGTCCGCCGCCGTCAGCATGTCCCGAGCGGTTTCGGTGCCGTCCGGCCGGGGGCAGGCGCTCGTTCCGCCGATGCTCACCGTCACGATCCCGTGCTGCCCGTTCGTCGGATGGGCCACATTGGCGGCACGCACCGCCTGGCCGACCCGATGGGCGAGATGCCGGCCGCCGTCCTCGTCGGTGTCGGGCATCAGCAGCACGAACTCCTCGCCGCCGACCCTCGCCGCCAGGTCGCCCGGGCGCCGCGCGACGGAGCGCAGCGCGGCCGCGACGCGCTTCAGGCACTCGTCACCGACCGGATGCCCGAAGGCGTCGTTGAACCTCTTGAAGTGGTCCACGTCGATGACGAGCAAGGACAGGGGCGTCCCGTCCCGCGCCGCCCGCCGCCACTCCTCGTCGAGCCGATGGTCGAACGCGCGGCGGTTCGGCAATTCGGTCAGCGGGTCGGTGTACGCATCATGCTGGAGCTGGTCGTTGGCGGAGACCAGCGCGCGCTCGGCGCCAGCCCGCCTCCGCAGCTCGAAGGCGAGGGCGACGGCCATCGTGACCAGCAGGAGGCCCGCCGCCACGCCGGCGGCGACGATGAGCCGGGTCTGGTGCTGCCAACGCTGGGTCACGTCGCCGGTGCTGAGCGCCGTGGTGACGATCAGCGGCCTGCCTCCGATGTGCTGGAAGGTGAACAGCCTCTCGACGCCGTCGATCGCGGCGGACGCCACGACCTGGCCATGCGGCCGGCGCAGCATGCTCTGGAAGGCCGTGCCGTTCCGCAGGTCGCGCCCCAGATCCTCCTCGAAGAAGGGCGTTCGCAGCAGCACGCGTCCGTCGTTGCGGAGGAGCGTCACCGTGCTGCGCTCGGTCAGCTCCAGCGCCTGGAACATCTCGCGCCAGATCGCGAGGTCGAACAGGCCGACGACCACCCCGGCGAACTCGCCTTCGGGCCCGGAGATGCGGCGGCTGAAGGTGATGCCCCAGTAGCCGGAGGAGCGTCCCCGCAGCGGCGTGCCGACATGAAGGGCGGGCGACGGATCCTGGCGATGGTGGCGGAAATACTCGCGGTCGGCGTAGCGGTGCGTCGAGGAGCCGCCAGGGCGCGACGACATCACGACGCGCCCCTCCGCGTCGAGGACCAGCACCGACCGCATCCCGTGCGCATTGGCCGCGCGGTCGAAGATGACGGCCCGCCGCATCTCGGGCGAGGCCTCGGCGAAGCCCGGCAAGGTCGCGTTCTCCGCCGCCGCCTGGAGCGAGAGATCGAAGGATTCCACCGTGCGACCGATCTCGCGCGCGAGGGACGCCGTCAGGTTCCGCCCTTCGGCTTCCGCGAATGCCCAGGCGTCCTTGCGGACCTCGCCGATTCCGGCCGCGATCAGCACGGCGATGGTCACGCAGAGCGAGGCGGCACCGACGAACACCATTCTCAGCGACCGCGTCACGCCCAAACCCTCCCGAGGATTGCGCGGGGCAGATCCAGCGGCTTCCTGCCGCTCGGCGGACCCTCTCGCCGGGTTGTTGCGGAGATGTTGCCGGAATGACTCGACGGCCGGGCTTCCCGTTGGCCGTCATTTCGGCGTTGCGAGCGGCCGGACCGGCGGCGGGGGCAGCGGTCCGACGCCCCGGCCCGCCCCAGAATCGCGGCGATGCGGCGCGACATCGGAGGGCGAGCACCGCGCCAGCAGCGAGTCGGGGCGGCCGGCGATGATGCCGCTCGGCGTGCCGGCGACGATGGCGGCGCGACGGCGGCCGAACCGCTCCGGCGTGTCGCGGCGCTCAACAGCGAGCGAAGGCGGCGCGCGCGCCCGGCGGCTCGAATCCGCACGGGGTCGCGAGCCCGGACGCCGCGCCGGCGTCCCGGGAGCTCAGCCTCGGCGATTATCATCCAGGTAACACTGATGCGAGCAATCTGCCTGCGTCGCGAGGGAGAAGCCCCGCACGCGATCCAAGACTGGAAACGAGGGGCCACATCGTGCCACGACGTCCTTCGGCCCGTTCCGCTGCCGAGGCCCGCAATTGATGGTTCCCCTACCGGATGAAGCCTCCTCGCGCCATCGCACCCGGCCGGCGCTGCCCGCCGCCGCGCCCGACGGCCACATCCACGACCATCGCACGGTCGCGTTCCGCGCGGCCGCACTCGTCGCCGCCATGAGCGGCTTCGGGCGCAGCCGCTTCGGTGTGCCGGCGGCACCCCTCCATTCGGCCGAGCCGCTGCCCGACCGCCAGGCGGTGCGCTTCCGCTTCGGGCCCGACGGGACCGCGGGAGAGGTCGTGCTCGCCGGCGACAGCCTCGCCGCCCTCATCATCGGCTATTGCAGCGGTGCCCGGATTCCGCTGCCGCGCCGCGCGGCCAAGCACATGGCCATCACGTCCGACGGCGTCCGCTTCGACTTCAGCATGACCTACGCCGACGCGCCGCCGTTCGTCAGCCGGGCCGTGGGACGGCGCCCCCGCGCGTGACGCCCGCGCGCCCCGCCCCGGCGCGGCGCTGGCTCGCGCTTCCGCTGGTCCGGGCGCTCCTCGCCTGGGCCGTCTCCAGCGCGGTCCTTCTGGCCGCGACCGGGACCTATCTGGATCGGCTGCAAGAGCGTGAGGAGGCCGCCGCGGTCCGGCAGGCGCAGGCCGACGCCTCGACCGCCGAGCAGACCTTCCTCCGCACCGTCGAGGCGGTGCGGTCGGTGCTCGGCTGGGTCGAGCTCTGGCAGACGCTGGCCGACAGAGGGGACGTCACCGGCGCCGAGGCCGTCGAGGCCGAGCTGCGCCGGATGGTGGCGGCCGGCCGCCTCGGTCTCGTGCAGGTGCGCATCACGGGCGACAACGGCTACGTCTCCTGGAGCACGGCCTCCGAGACGGTGGGCGTGTGGGGAGGCGACCGGGAGCAGTTCCTCGTGCATGTCGGCGAGACCCCGCCGCCCGGCCTCTTCATCGGCGCGCCGGTGGCCGGGCGCAGGACCGGCCTGGTGAGCGTCCGGTTCTCGCAGCGCATCTTCCACGCCGACGGCGCGCCCGCCGGGGTCGCGGCGGTCCACATCAACGCCGCCACCCTCTCCCTGACGCTGGGCGGCGCGAACCCGTCGCCCCACCAGCTCGTGACGCTGCGCCGCCTCGACGATGGGGTCCTGCTGGCCCACAGCGTGTCCGCCGCGCAGCATCTGGCGCGGGAGCCGGACGCCGACCATCCGGCCGTGCTGGCGGCGCGCGAAGCGCCTGTCGGCATCCTGCGTTACGCGAGTGGCGCCGACGGCCGGGCCGTGCTGGCGGCCTACCGCGTGCCCGAGGGGCTGCCGGTCGTCGTGCAATCGGTGCTGGACGCCGAAGCGGCCATGGCCGGCTTCAGCCGCGCGGTACGCAACACCCTCGCCGCGCTCGGCGTCGCCGTGCTGGCCGGGCTGGCCGTCGCCATCGCCTGGGCGTCGCGCAGCGAGAGCCTGCAGGCGCTGCGGGACAGCGAGGCGCGGCTGCAGGACAGCGAGGCGCGCTTCCGCCTGCTGGCCGAGCATTCGGGCGACGTGGTGACCCTCAACGGCCTCGACGGGACGCGGCGCTACGTCTCGCCCGCCGCCGAAGCCGTGCTCGGCTGGAGGCCCGACGACCTCACCGCCGTCACGGTCCGCGACGCGGTGCATCCGGATGACCGCGCCTGGGTGGACGCGGCGCTGGAGGCGCTCCGCGCGGGCAAGCCGACGGCCTCCGCCACCTACCGGTTCCGCCGGGCCGATGGCGGGTGGCTGTGGGTGGAGGTCAATGCGCGCGTCTACCACGCGCCCGACGGGTCGCCCGCCGGCTACGTCGCGGTGATCCGCAACGCGTCCGAGCGCAAGCGGGCGGAGCGGCAACTGCTCGACGCCTACGAGGAGATGGAGACGCTGGCCTCGACCGATCCGCTCACCGGGCTGGCGAACCGGCGGCGCTTCACCACGCGGCTCGATGACGAATGGCGCCGCTGCGCGCGCGAGGAGCAGCCGCTGTCGCTGCTGATCGCCGATGTCGACCGCTTCAAGCGCTTCAACGACCGCTACGGCCACCCGGCGGGGGATCGTTGCCTGCAAGGCGTGGCGGCGGCGCTCGGCGAGGCGGCGCGCCGCCCCGGCGACTTGGCGGCGCGCCTCGGCGGCGAGGAGTTCGCGCTGATCATGCCGAACACGGACGAGGCCGGGGCCCGGCACGTGGCCGAGCGGTTCCGGCAGGCCTTGCGGGCGAAGGCCATGCCGCATGACGACAACGACGGGCGCGGCACCGTCACGGCGAGCGTCGGGCTGGCGACCGTGCTGCCGAAGCCGCTGGACGGGCCGCGCGCGCCGGAAGGCGCGCTGTCCGCGGCGGATGCCGCGCTCTACGCCGCGAAGGCCGCCGGCCGCGACCGCGTCGTGGCCCACGCGCCGTCGCCCAGGACCGACGTCGCGGCGGGATCAGGGCGGATCGGCGGCGCGCGCCCTCGCCCCGCCTCTCGCGCGTGATGGGCAAGCCTCGCGACGCAGCTTCAGCTTGACAAGGCTTCGGGCCGCTCGTCACGCTGCCCGCGCAAGACTGCGGACGCGCCGTCTGGGGGGCTGCATGGGCCTGTTCGATCAGATCGCCAGCGCCTTGCGCCGCATTCTGGGCGGCGATGCAGCGCCCGCTGCGCCGCCGCCGGAACGCAGCCTCGCCCTCGTGCCGGGCAATGCCATCGGCGAAACCAGGATCCCCAGAACCTGGCTCGTGAAGGACATGGACGGCACGCTCGAGATCCGGAGCCCCGACGACGAGATCTGGGTCTGGTTCGCGATCATCCCCCCGGGCCGGCTGCGCGACTTCCTGGCCGAGCAGGATGAGTGGTTCCGCGGCGAGGGCGTGGTGCCGAACGGCCCGCCGCTGGAGCGCACCGCGGAGCGCGATGGCCTCCAGGTCACGCGCCGCTCCATCCCGGGCAGCTGGAACGCGAACGCGACGCTGGTCGAGTACGTGATCCACGCCGTGCCCGGCGCCGCGGACGCGCACCGGCAGCTGGTCGTCACGATCTGGTCCTCGGATGACGACGACAGCGAGCACGCGTCCGGCCTCGCCCGCATGCTGGACGGGATCCGCGTCAGCCTGACCTAGGCACGGGTCGCCGCGGCGCCGCGCCTCAGCGGGCGTTCGACGCCAGCACCGAGGCGTGGACCCAGCCCCAGGGCGTGCCGTCGAGCCCGACCTGGAACCAGCCGCCCGGCGCCTCCCCGAACACCTCGAGCGTCGTGTTCCGCGGCGCCGTGCGCAGCACCTCCCCGCTCCGCGGCGCGGTGCGGACATTGGCGCCGGTGTGCGCGCTCGTCGTCACGCGGCCGAGCGCGACGCGCGCCATCTCGGCAGGCGCCGCATGGGTCGCGGCGAGCTGGAGGGCGGGCTGCGCCGCCGGC
>JAIEOO010000103.1 GCA_019750475.1 Acetobacteraceae bacterium
GGCGTCGGCCCGAGACGGGCGGCGCGCCGCTCGACGGCGGCATGGGCCTCGGCGGCCCGGCCCTCATCGGGCTTCCCTTGCTCGCCGCGGCGGCCGTGGTGGGCAGCCGCCTGCCCGGTGGCGGCGGCGGGACCTCGGCGCCGGCACGGACGCGCTGAGGGGGCACCCCCTCACATGTGAACCGACCGGTCGAACCGGCCGGTCGGCGAGCCCTTGGTCCGGCCCCGGCGGAAACCGGACGAATGCGCGATAAGGTCGGGTTCTCTGTCATCGAAGCTTCACGAAAGTGAAACGGGCCCGTCGCGGCCCGCCGGTAAGCGCTCCCGCATGGCCGGCGCAGCGATCTGGCGCCGCGTTTGACCGGTGGAGATCCCCCTTGAACCGACGCTCCCTGCTCGCCCTCGCTTCCGGCGCGGCGCTGACCCCTGTCCTCGGTCGCGAGGCCCTGGCGCAACAGGTCCAGATCACCGGCGCCGGCGCGACCTTCCCGCGCCCCGTCTACGAGCGCTGGGGCCAGGCCTCGCGCGAGGCGATCGGGGTGCAGCTCAACTACCAGTCCATCGGTTCGGGCGGCGGCATCAACCAGATCACCAACCGCACGGTGGATTTCGGTGCGACCGACGCGCCGATCACCGAGGCGCAGATGCGTGAGCGCAGCCTTCTCCAGTTCCCGACGGTGATGGGCTCCGTCGTGCAGATCGTGAACCTGCCGGGCGTCGCGGACAACGCGCTCCGCCTGACCCCGGAAGTCCTGGTGGACATGTTCCTGGGGCGCATCACGCGCTGGAACGACGCCCGCGTGGTCGAGCTGAACCGGGATCTGCGCCTGCCCAACCTTCCGGTGTCGCCGGTCTATCGCGCCGACGCCTCGGGCACGACCTTCGTGTTCACGACCTATCTCTCCCGCGTGTCGGACGCCTGGCGCACGGGCCCGGGTGCGGCGACCAGCGTGCAGTGGCCGGTGGGCTCCGGCGCCCGCGGCAACGAAGGCATCGCCAACACGGTGCGGAACACCCCGGGCGCCATCGGCTACACCGAGAACGCCTACGCGACGGTGAACCGCCTGATCACGACTCAGCTCCGCAACAAGAGCGGCAACTTCGTCGCCCCCACCATGCCGACCTTCCTCGCTGCCGCGGAGCAGGCCGACTGGTCGCGCCCGGGCTTCGCCGCCGACCTCGTGGACCTGAGCGGCGCGAATGTGTGGCCGATCGTCTCGCCCACCTTCATCCTGCTGCCCACCAACCCGGTGGCCGACCGCGTCGCCGGCAGCCGCAACACGATGCGCTTCTTCGACTGGGCGTTCCGCAACGGCGCCGATGCCGCCCGGCGCCTCGAATACGTCCCGCTGCCGGAAGCGGTCCAGAACGCGGTCCGAGGCGCCTGGGCCCAGGTGCGCGACCCGTCGGGCGCGCCGATCTGGACCGGCGCCTGAGCCTTGTCGGCCACGGCCCAGCAGGTCTCCGCTCCCCCCGTCGGTGCGCGCCGCAGGATCGGCAGCACCGGGGACCTCGTCTTCGAATGGCTCTGCCGGGGGGCGGGGCTGCTGGTGCTGCTGATCCTCGGCGCCATCATCCTGACCCTGTTCCTGGGAGGCCTCCCGGCCTTCCGGGAATTCGGCGCGCAATTCCTCTGGAGCACGGCCTGGCAGCCGGTCGAGGGGCGTGAGAACTACGGCGCCGCCGTGGCGGTCCTGGGCACGGTCCTGTCCTCGATCCTGGCGATCGTCTTCGCCGTGCCGATCGCCTTCGGGATCGCCTTCTACCTGACGGAGCTCGCGCCGCCCTGGCTGAAGCGGCCGGTCGGCACGGCGATCGAGCTGCTCGCGGCCATCCCCTCGATCATCTTCGGCATGTGGGGCCTGTTCGTCCTGGTGCCGCTGATCCAGTCCTACATCCAGTTCCCCTTCGGCGAGACGCTGGGCGCCCTGCCGGTCATCGGCACCCTGTTCCAGAGCACGAACTTCGCCGGCACCTCGCTCTTCGCCGCCTCCCTCGTGCTCGCGATCATGATCATCCCCTTCATCGCGGCCACGATGCGCGACGTGTTCGACCAGGTGCCACCGGTCTACAAGGAAAGCGCCTACGGCCTGGGCGCGACGCGGTGGGAGGTGATGCGGGGCGTGGTCATTCCCTACACGCGCATCTCCGTCGTGGGCGGGATCATGCTCGGCCTCGGCCGCGCGCTCGGCGAGACGATGGCCGTCACCTTCGTGATCGGCAACGCGAACCGCATCGCCAACTCGCTGTTCGACCCGACGACGACGATCGCCTCGGTCGTGGCGATGGAGTTCCCGGAAAGCCTGATGGGCAGCCTCAAGCAGTCCTCGCTGCTGGCGCTCGGCTTCCTGCTCTTCGTCATCTCCTTCATCGTGCTGGCGGTGTCGCGCTGGCTTCTCCGGCCGAGGCTGAAGTAACGCCATGAGCGCCACCACCTTCTCCGACGCGCCGCAGAAGAATTTCGCTGCCTCCCGCGCCCTCGGCCGCCGCCGCAGGGCGATGGACGCGGCCGTGCGCTGGGCCTGCATCGGGGCGACCGTCATCGGCCTCGTCTTCCTGGCCTCCATCCTGGCGACGCTCCTCTGGCGCGGCCTCGCGGCGCTCGACTGGATCGTGATGACGGCCGAGTTCCAGCCGACACGCTACGGCGACGACACGCTGCCCAAGGGCGGCCTCGGCCACGCCATCCTCGGCACGCTGATCCAGACGGCGATCGCGACCGCCATCGGCACGCCCATCGGCATCCTGGTGGGCACCTACCTCGCGGAGTACGCGCGCAACTCGCAGCTCGGCCAGGCGGTGCGCTTCGTGTCGGACGTGCTGCTCTCGGCGCCGTCCATCCTGATCGGCCTGTTCATCTACCAGCTGGTCGTCCTGCCGATGGGCGGCTTCTCCGGCATCGCCGGGGCGCTGGCGCTCGCCATCATCGTCATCCCCGTCGTGGTCCGCACGACGGAGGACATGCTGCAGCTGATCCCGAACACGCTGCGCGAGGCGGTCGTCGCGCTCGGCGCGCCCAAGTGGAAGATGATCACCCTCGTCGCCTGGCGCGCGGCGCTCTCGGGCATCGTCACCGGCATCCTGCTCGCCTTCGCCCGCATCGCCGGGGAGACGGCGCCGCTGCTGCTGACGAGCTTCGGCAACAGCGTGTTCAGCAACGACCTGGGCAAGGCGATGGCCAGCCTGCCCATCGCGATCTACCAGCAGGCCAATTCCGGCTTCCCCGACCTGATCGAGATCGCCTGGGCCGGCGCCCTGATCGTGACCGTCGGGGTGCTTCTCATCAACATCGCGGCGCGGGTCCTCCTGCGCAAGCGCAAGTGACCGCGGAAGGACGCATCATGTCGGCCACGGAACAGCAGGCCTCGGCGCCGGCGGGATTCGGGGGCGTGCAGGCCCGGTCGGAGGCGATGATCAACGCCAATTCCCGCATCTCGATCCGCAACCTCGACTTCTTCTACGGCCCGTCGCTGCCGAAGGCGCTGAAGGGGATCAACTTCGAGATCCCGGACCGGCAGGTGACCGGCATGATCGGCCCGTCCGGCTGCGGCAAGTCCACGCTGCTGCGCGTGCTGAACCGCATGTACAGCCTCTATCCCGGTCAGCGCGCCGAGGGCGAGGTGATGATGGACGGCGTCAACCTCGTGGGGCCCGGCGTGGACATCAACGAGCTGCGCGCGAAGATCGGCATGGTCTTCCAGAAGCCGACGCCCTTCCCGATGACCATCTACGAGAACATCGCCTTCGGGGTGCGGCTGCACGAGAAGCTCTCGAAGAGCGAGATGGACGAGCGGGTGGAGTGGGCGCTGACGCGCGCCGCGATCTGGCCCGAGGTGAAGGACCGCCTGCAGACCAACGCCATGGGCCTCTCGGGCGGGCAGCAGCAGCGTCTCTGCATCGCGCGCACCATCGCCGTCCGGCCGGAGGTGATCCTGTTCGACGAGCCGACCTCGGCCCTCGACCTCATCAGCACCCTGAAGATCGAGGAGCTGATCGACGAGCTGAAGCGCGACTTCACCATCGTGATCGTCACGCACAACATGCAGCAGGCCGCGCGCTGCGCCGACCAGGTGGCGTTCTTCTACCTGGGCGAGCTGATCGAGGTCTCGCCCGCGGCGCAGATGTTCACCGCGCCCAGGCACCCGAAGACGCAGGAATACATCACCGGCCGGTTCGGCTGAGGGGGCGCGACATGCCGAGCGAAACCGCGGGCCACATCGTCCGCTCCTACGACGAGGACCTGAAGCGCCTGCGCGAGCTGATCTCCCGCATGGGGGGCCTCGCGGAGAAGCAGGTGGCCGACGCCGTGGAGGCGCTGGTCGAGCGCGACACGGAACTCGCCGCCGAGGTCGTCCAGCGCGACCTCCAGCTCGACGCCATGGAGCGCGAGGTCGAGCTGTTCTGCGTGCGGCTGCTCGCGCTGCGGCAGCCGATGGCGAGCGACCTGCGCCTGATCGTGACGGCGATGCGCATCGCCTCCGACCTCGAGCGCATCGGGGACTACGCGCGCAACGGCGCGAAGCGCGCCATGGTGATCGCGCAGCAGCCCGTCCTCGGCAGCCTCAACGGCTTCGAGCGCATGGCGGAGCTTGTGCAGGAGAACCTGAAGGACGCCATCGACGCCCTCGTCGAGCAGGACGCCGCCAAGGCCCACGACGTGTGGGAGAAGGACGAGCCGATCGACGGCATCTACAACGGGATCTTCCGCGAGCTGCTGACCTTCATGATGGAGGATCCGCGCAACATCACGGTCGCCACGCACCTGCTGTTCATCGCCAAGAACCTGGAGCGCATCGGCGACCACGCGACGAACATCGCGGAACGCGTGCATTTCGCGGTGCTCGGCGAGCCGCTGACCGAGGAACGGCCGAAGGCGGACAGCTCGGCCTTCGCGGTCGTCCGGCCGCCGGGAGCGTAACCAGAGCGAGGACCGACGATGCCTGAGGGATTTCACGGCATGGCGAAGCCGACCATCCTTGTGGTCGAGGACGAGGCGGCGCTGCTCGCGCTGCTGCGCTACAACCTGGAACGGCAGGGCTTCCGCGTCGAGGAGGCGACCGACGGGCAGGAGGCGCTGCTGCGCATCAGCGAGGCGAAGCCCGACCTCGTGCTGCTCGACTGGATGCTGCCGGCCATGTCCGGCATCGAGGTCTGCCGCCAGATCCGCCGCCGGCCGGAGACGCGCAACCTGCCGGTCATCATGGTCACCGCCCGCACCGAGCCGCAGGACGCCGTGCGCGCCCTCGACATCGGGGCCGACGACCACATCGCCAAGCCCTTCGCCATCGAGGCGCTGCTGGCGCGGATCCGCGCGCTGCTGCGCCGCTCCGCCTCGCCCACCAGCAAGGGCACGGTCGCCTTCGCCGACCTGACGATGGATCAGGACGCGCACCGCGTCTCCCGCAACGGGCGGGCGCTGCACCTCGGCCCCACCGAGTACCGGCTGCTCGAGTTCTTCCTGCTCAACCCGCGCCGCGTCTTCTCGCGCGAGCAGCTGCTGGACGCCGTCTGGGGCCGCGACATCCATGTCGAGCCGCGGACGGTGGACGTGCACATCCGGCGCCTGCGCAAGGCGATCAACGGCGAAGGCGAAGCGGACCTGATCCGCACCGTCCGGACCGCCGGCTACGCCCTCGACACCGAAGAGGGCTGAGGCGCCTCCGCCCCGTTGACTTGACCCTTCCCGGGCCGGACACTCCGGCCAAACGGGGCCTCCCATCGTCTGGCCGGGGCCTGGGGAGGGTTGCCACATGGAAGAACGCTTCGTCGAGCACGCCCGCGACGCGGACGTCCACATTCTTCGCATCGCCAATCCGCCGGTGAACACGCTGCGCACCGGCGTGCGCGCGGGTCTGCTGGAGGGGCTGCAGGCCTGCTTCCGCGAGGGGGCGCGGGCCGTCGTCATCATCGGCGATGGCCGGATGTTCTCGGCCGGCGCCGAAATGACCGAGTTCGGCAAGCCCCGGCAGCCGCCCTCCCTGCCCGAGGTGTTCGACGCCATCGAGAGCGCGCGCATCCCCGTGGTCGCGGCGATCCACGGCTCCGCCCTCGGTGGCGGGCTCGAACTGGCGCTGGCCTGCCACGCGCGCGTGGCCCATCCCAAGGCGCAGCTCGGCCTGCCGGAGGTGAAGCGCGGCTTCGTGCCGGGTGCGGGCGGCACGCAGCGCCTGCCGCGGCTGATCGGCGGCGAGGCGGCGGCGAAGATCATCGTCTCCGGCGATCCGGTGTCCGCCGCCGAGGCGGCCCGGCTCGGCTTCGTGGACGCCGTGCTGACCGAGGCCGACTTCGAGGACGCGGCCGTCGCCTGGGCGCGGGAGGCCGCCATCTCCGGCAAGCGGTTCCAGCTCGCGAAGCAGCGGACGGACCGGATCAAGGGCGCCGACCTCGCGGCCTATGACGCGCTCTGCGCCACGCTGCTCAAGCGCACGCGCGGGCAGGAAAGCCCGAAGGCCTGCGCCAAGGCGGTGCGCGCGGCGCTGACCATGTCCTTCGAGGAAGGGCTGCAGCTGGAGCGCGAGCTGTTCCAGAAATTGGTGGCTGGAGAGCAGAGCCAGGCGCTGCGCCACACCTTCTTCGGCGAGCGCGAGGCCTCCCGCGTGCCGGACATGCCGGCCGACACCCATCCGCTGCCGGTCCGGAACGCCGTCGTCATCGGCGCCGGCACCATGGGCGGCGGCATCGCCATGAGCTTCGCCAACCACGGCATCCCCGTCACCGTCGTCGAGCAGAACGCCGAGGCGCTGGAGAAGGGTCTCAAGCGCTGCGAGGCGAACTGGGAGCGCACCGTCTCCTCCGGCAAGCTCTCCGCCGAGGAGTACGCGGCCCGCCGCGCCCTGCTGAAGGGCTCGACCGACATGGCCGCCGTGAAGGAGGCGGACATCGTCATCGAGGCGATCTACGAGGACATGGATGCCAAGAAGGCGGTCTTCGCCGAGCTCGACAGGCTCGCCCGGCCCGATGTCGTGCTGGCGACCAACACCTCGACCCTCGACGTGGACGCCATCGCCTCCGCCACCAGGCGGCCGGAGCTGGTGGTGGGCATGCACTTCTTCTCGCCGGCCAACGTCATGCGGCTGCTGGAGATCGTGCGCGGCAAGAAGTCCTCCTACGAGGCCATCGCGACGGCGATGGACGTGGGCAAGCGCATCGGCAAGGTGAACGTCGTCGTCGGCAATTGCGACGGCTTCGTCGGCAACCGCATGACCGGCAAGCGCGGCTTCCAGCTGGAGCGCCTGCTGCTCGAGGGCGCGCTGCCGCAGGACATCGACCGCGCGATGGAGACCTACGGCATGGCCATGGGGCCCTGCGCGACGGGCGACCTCGCGGGCCTCGACATCGGGGCGGCGGTGCGCCGCGCCCGCGGCACCACGGCGCCCATCGCCGACGCCCTCGTCGCGCTGGGCCGCTACGGCCAGAAGACCGGCAAGGGCTGGTACGTCTACGACGAGAAGCGCGCCCGCCACCCCGACCCGGAGGTGGAGGCGCTGATCGTGCGGATGAGCGAGGAGCGGCAGGTGAAGCGCCGCCCCATCGAGGACCAGGAGATCCTGGAGCGGCTGCTGCTGCCCATGGTGAACGAGGGCGCGCGCATCCTCGAGGAAGGGATCGCCAGCCGCGCCGTGGACATCGACGTCATCTTCTGCAACGGCTTCGGCTGGCCCGCCTGGCGCGGCGGCCCGATGTTCTGGGCCGACCGCATGGGGCTGCGCGCGGCGCGCGACCGCCTGGCCCGCTACGCCGAGGAAACCGGCGATCCCAACCTCAAGCCCGCGGCGTTGATCGAGAAGCTCGCCAAGGATGGCGGCAGCTTCGCGGCTATGAGCCAGAAGCAACGCGCGGCATAAGGAAGACCCCCATGGAACTCCGCTTCTCCGACGCCGAGCGCGCCTTCCGCCAGGAGGTGCGCGACTTCCTCGCGGCCGAGCTGCCGGCCGCGACGCGCGAGCACATGCTGCGCGGCAAGGGCCCCACCAAGGAGATGGTGGTGGAGTGGCAGCGCAAGCTGAACGCCAAGGGCTGGGCCACGCCCGAATGGCCCGTGGAGTGGGGCGGCCCCGGCTGGACACCGGCGCAGAAATACATCTTCCGCGAGGAGCTGCAGATGTGGCCAGCGCCGCAGCCGCTGGCCTTCAACGTCAACATGTGCGGCCCCGTCGTCATCGAGTTCGGCACGGAGGCGCAGAAGAAGCGCTTCCTGCCGCGCATGGCGAACCTCGATGACTGGTGGTGCCAGGGCTTCTCCGAACCCGGCGCGGGCTCCGACCTCGCCGGCCTGAAGACGCGCGCGGTGCGGGATGGCGACCACTACGTCATCAACGGCCAGAAGACCTGGACGACGCTGGCGCAGCACGCCGACTGGATCTTCGTCCTCGCCCGCACCAACCCCGAGGCCAAGAAGCAGGAGGGCATCTCCTTCTTCCTGGTGGACATGAAGACGCCCGGCATCACCGTGCGCCCCATCGTGACCATCGAGGGCGGGCACGAGGTGAACGAGGTCTTCTTCGACGATGTCCGCGTGCCGGCGGAGAACCTCGTCGGCGAGGAGAACAAGGGCTGGGACTGCGCCAAGTTCCTCCTCGGCAACGAGCGCTTCGGCCAGGCGCGCGTGGGCGCCTCCCGCGAGCGCATCCGCCGCCTCAAGACCATCGCGCGCGAGACCTACGACAACGGCCGCCCCCTCATCGAGGACCCGGAGTTCCGGCGCCAGATGACGGAGATGGAGGTCGAGCTGAAGGCGCTGGAGATGACGGTCATGCGCGTCATCGCCAACGAGACGAAGCGCGCCGGCACCGGCAAGCCCGACCCCGCGACCTCGGTCCTGAAGATCAAGGGCACCGAGATCCAGCAGGGCGTGTCCGAGCTGCTGATGAAGGCGGCCGGCCCCTATGCCTGGGTGGACGGCGACCCCGACGCCGAGGGCGTGAACGAGTGGGAGGTGGCGCCGGACTGGGCGTTCGGGTTGGCCGGCATCTACTTCAACTGGCGCAAGCAGAGCATCTACGGCGGGTCCAACGAGATCCAGCGCAACATCATGGCCAAGGCCTTCCTGGGGCTCTGAGGAAACGATGGACTTCGACCTGAACGAGAGCCAGTCCCTCCTCAAGGACAGCCTCACCAAGCTCCTCTCCGCCCGCTACGGCTTCGAGGACCGCAAGAGATACATGGCCTCGGCCGAGGGCTGGTCGCGCGAGGTCTGGGCGCAATACGCCGAGCTGGGCCTGCTCGGCCTGCCCTTCTCCGAAGACGATGGCGGCTTCGGCGGCGGCGCGGAGGAGACGCTGCTCGTCGCCGAGCAGATGGGCCGCCACATCACGCTGGAGCCGTGGTTCAGCACCGTCGTCCTCGGCGGCGGCTTCCTGCGCCACGGCGCCGAAGCCTCTCTCCGGCAGGAGCTCGTGCCCGCCGTCGCGGGCGGCGAGGCGCTGATCTCCTTCGCCTTCCAGGAGCGGCAGTCGCGCTACGACCTGCACGATGTCGCCGCCACGGCGCGCCGCCAGGGCGGCGGCTGGGTGATCGAGGGCCGGAAGGGCATGGTGCTGCACGGCGACACGGCCGACTGGCACGTGGTCACCGCGCGCGTCGCCGGCAGCCAGCGGGACCGCGCCGGCGTCGGCGTGTTCCTCGTGCCCGCCAAGGCCCAGGGCGTGAACGCCCGCGGCTTCCGCCAGGTGGACGGCACCCGCGCCGCGGAGGTGGAGTTCGCCGGCGCCGCGGCCCATTCCTGCCTGGCGGAGGACGGGATGGACCTGGTGGATCGCGTGGTGGACGAAGCGATCGCGGCGCTCGCCGGCGAGGCGGTCGGCGCGATGGACGTGGTCCACACCATGACCCTCGACTACATGAAGACGCGCACGCAGTTCGGGAAGCCGATCGGCACCTTCCAGGCGCTGCAGCACCGCGCGGCCGACATGCTCATCCAGGTCGAGCAGGCGCGCAGCATGTCCTACTTCGCCGCCATGGCCTCGCAGAACGCGGACCGCCTGGAACGCCGCCGCGACATGCACGCGGTGAAGGTGCAACTCGGCCGCGCCGCGCGCTTCGTCGGCCAGCAGAGCATCCAGCTCCACGGCGGCATCGCCATGACGATGGAATACGCCGCCGGCCACTACTTCAAGCGCCTCACCGTGAATGAGGCCGCCTTCGGCGACACCGACCACCACCTGCGCGCGCTGGCGGACGCCGGGGGCCTCGTCCAGGCCGCCTGACGCGCGGATGCCGTGGCCGCGCGGCGGCCACGGCGCCAGGCGCCGCGCCTCATCACGTGATGGCCGGTTGCGGCCATCACGATCCGCTCTTCACCTCGTCGCATCCGATTCCGGGTTGCGGCGCCGCGCCGGCTTTGCTTCCCTTCCTCCGTTGAGGGAGATCAAGACGATGTCGTTTCGGTTCACCCGTCGCAGCGCCCTGGCGGCAACGGCCGGCGTGGCCGGAAGCCTCGCTGCACCCGCGCTTCACGCGCAGGAAGGGCCGATCCGCGTCGGCGAGATCAACTCCTACGCGACGCAAGCCGCCTTCCTGTTGCCCTACCGCAACGCGTGGACGATGGCGCAGGACGAGATCAACGCGGCGGGCGGGATCAACGGCCGCCGCCTCGAAACCATCTTCCGCGACGATGCCGGCCGGCCCGAGGACGCCGTCCGCCACGCCGGCGAACTCGTCAACAACGAGCGCGTCCACCTGCTGGCGGGCACGTTCCTCTCCCATATCGGTCTCGCCGTCGCGGATTTCGCCAACCAGAACCGGCGCCTCTTCGTCGCCTCCGAGCCGCTGACCGACGCCATCGTCTGGGCGCGCGGCAACCGCTTCACCTTCCGCCTCCGCGCCTCGACCTACATGCAGGGCGCCATGCTCGTCGAGGAAGCGGCGAAGCTGCCTGCCCGGCGCTGGGCGATCGTCGCGCCCAATTTCGAATACGGGCAGAGCGCCACGCGCTGGTTCAAGGAACTCCTCACCCGCGCCCGACCCGACGTGCAATTCGTCGCCGAGCAATTCCCGGCCCTCGGCCGCATCGACGCCGGCGCCACCGTCCAGGCCATCGCCAGCGCGAACCCGGAAGCCATCTTCAACGTCACCTTCGGACCGGATCTGACGAACTTCGTCCGCCAGGGCTCCACCCGCGGCCTGTTCGAGCGGCGCCGCGTCGTCTCCCTCCTCACCGGCGAACCCGAATACCTCGACCCGCTCGGCGACGAGGCGCCCGAGAACTGGATCGTCACCGGCTACCCCTGGCAGGACCTCAACACGCCAGGCCATGCCCGCTTCCGCGAAGCCTACCGCGCGCGCTTCCGCGACCACCCGCGCCTCGGCTCCATCGTCGCCTACGACACGGTGACCGCCATCGCCGCCATGCTGCGCCGCGCGGGCTCGACCGACACGGAGCGCATGATCGAAGCCATGCGCGGCCTGCGCTTCCCGACCGCCTTCGGCGAGCAGGACATCGAGTTCCGCGCCATCGACCACCAATCCACCTCGGGCGCCTATGTCGGCCGCACGGCCCTCCGCAACGGGCGCGGCGTCATGGTGGACTGGCGCTACGCCGACGGGCGCAACTACCTGCCCGCCGACGAGGTCGTGCGCCAACTCCGCCCCCAGGGCGCGTAGGGTCCGGCATGGGTATGGCGCACCGGGGAGGGCGCTGCCCTCCCCGGACCCCTCCCGCCAGGGGGCACGGCCCCCTGGACCCACGGATCATGGGTTGGGGATCGAGGGAGGGGGCGACGAACGCCCGTCATCGAGGTCGCGCCCGTGATGCCACCTCCCCCAATCCCCGAAGGATTCGCAGGGGTCCGGGGAGCCCGTGGCTCCCCGGCGGGGGGCCGGGGGGCGGCGCCCCCCGCGGTGCTCCCTGACCCATGCTCGAGAACCTGCTCGTCCAGGGCCTGAGTGGCCTCGCCTCGGCGTCGTCGTTGTTCCTCGTCGCGTCCGGGCTCACCGTCATTTTCGGTGTCACGCGCATCGTCAATTTCGCCCATGGCAGCCTCTACATGCTGGGCGCGTATCTCGCCTGGACCTTGGTGACGGGCTTGCCGCGCGGGCATCTCGGCTTCTGGGGCGGGGTGTTGGGTGCCGCGCTGATCGTGGGCGTCGTGGGCGTGCTGATCGAGGTGCTGCTGTTGCGGCGCATCTACAAGGCGCCGGAGCTGTTCCAGCTGCTCGCGACCTTCGGGGTCGTGCTGATCGTGCAGGATGTGGCGCTGCTGGTGTGGGGCCCGCAGGATCTGCTGGGGCCCCGGGCGCCGGGCCTGCGCGGCGCCACGGAGGTCTTCAGCGTCCGATTCCCGCTCTACGAGCTGTTCCTGATCTCCGTCGGGCCGGTGGTGCTGGTCTTGTTGTGGCTGCTGTTCCATCGCACGCGTTGGGGCACGCTGGTGCGGGCGGCGACGGCGGATCGCGAGATGGTGGGGGCGCTCGGCGTCAACCAGCGCATGCTGTTCACCACCGTGTTCTTCCTGGGTGCGTTCCTCGCCGGGCTGGGGGGCGCGCTGCAGCTGCCGCGGGAGAGCGTGAACCTGCAGATGGATCTCGCCGTCATCGCCGAGGCCTTCGTGGTCGTGGTGATCGGGGGGCTGGGTTCGCTGCCGGGGGCCTTCCTGGCGGCCTTGCTGCTCGGGCAGATGCAGGCCTTCGGCATCCTCATCTTCCCGAAGATCACGCTGGTGCTGGCCTTCCTGGTGATGGCGGTGGTGCTGGTGGTCCGGCCGCATGGCCTGCTCGGCAAGGCGCCGTCCACGCAGCACGCGGCCGGTCCGGTCGAGCCGCTGCTGCGGCCCTCCCCGCGGGAGGTTCGGCTCCTCGGCTGGGGGCTGCTGGCGCTGGCGGTGGCGGTGCCGCCCTTCCTCGGTGACTACGCGCTGATCGTGCTGACCGAGATCGCGGTGATGATGCTCTTCGCCGCGAGCCTGCATTTCATCATGGGGCCGGGCGGCATGGCGAGCTTCGGGCACGCCGCCTATTTCGGCCTCGGCGCCTATGGCGCGGCGCTGCTGGTGAAGCATTTCGCGGCGCCGATGGAACTGGGGCTGCTGGCGGCGCCGTTCGCGGCGGGGCTCGCGGGCGTGGTGTTCGGCTGGTTCTGCGTGCGGCTCTCGGGCGTCTACGCCGCGATGCTGACGCTCGCCTTCGCGCAGATCGCCTGGTCGGCGGCGTTCCAGTGGACGGAGCTGACGGGGGGCGACAACGGCGTGCTCGGCGTGTGGCCGAGCGGCTGGGCGAGCGACAAGCTCACCTTCTACTACCTGGCGCTCGCGCTCTGCACCGGCGCGACGCTGCTGCTGCGCCGCGCCATCTTCTCGCCCTTCGGCTACGCGCTGCGCGCGGGGCGCGACAGCCCGCTGCGGGCCGAGGCGATCGGGATGGACGGGTTCCGCATCCGCTGGTTCGCCTTCGTGCTGGCCGCCGTCGCCGCCGGCATCGCCGGCGGCGTCTTCGCCTACGCCAAGGGCAGCGTCTTCCCGACCTACATGGCGATCCCGCGCAGCGTGGACGCGCTGCTGATGGTGCTGCTCGGCGGGGTGCAGACGGTGAGCGGCCCGATCGTCGGCGCGCTGGCCTACACCTGGCTGCACGAGCAGCTGATGCGGCTGTTCGAGCTGTGGCGCCTGTTCCTCGGCGGGGTGATCCTCGCGCTCGTGCTGTTCTTCCCGCAGGGGCTGGCGGGCGCCATCGGGCGCCGGGGCGGCCGCGAATGACGCTGGCGGTGGAGGGGCTGCGCAAGGCCTTCGGCGGCGTGAAGGCCGTGGATGGCGTCTCGCTATCCGTCGCGGCGGGGGAGCTGCTGGCGCTGATCGGGCCGAACGGGGCGGGCAAGTCCACCTGCTTCAACATGCTGAACGGCCAGCTGCGTCCCGATGGCGGGCGCGTCTTGCTGGAGGGGCGGGACATCACCGGCATGGCGCCGCGCAAGGTGTGGCGGCTCGGCGTCGGCCGCACCTTCCAGATCACCGCCACCTTCGCCTCGATGACGGTGCGGGAGAACGTGCAGATGGCGCTCGTCTCCCACGCGCGCGGGACCTTCGACTTCCTCGGCGCGCTCGCCGACCGCCACGCTCCGCGCGCGATGGAGCTGCTGGCGCGGGTCGGCATGGACGCGCAGGCGGACCGCGCCTGCGGCGTGCTGGCCTATGGCGACCTCAAGCGGGTGGAGCTCGCCATCGCGCTCGCCAACGATCCGAGGCTGCTGCTGATGGACGAGCCGACGGCCGGCATGGCGCCGGCGGAGCGCGTCGCGCTGATGGAGCTGACGGCCCGCATCGCGCGGGAGGGGCGGATCGCGGTGCTCTTCACCGAGCACGACATGGACGTGGTCTTCGCCCATGCCGACCGCATCGTGGTGCTGGACCGCGGGAAGCTGATCGCGGAAGGCGCGCCGGCGGATGTGCGGGCCGACCCGCAGGTGCGGGCGGTCTATCTCGGGACAGGCCACACGCACGGGGTGGGCGCCTGATGCTGCTCGATCTGCGGGAGGTCCACGCCCATTACGGCCGCGCCCACATCCTTCAGGGCGTCACGCTCTCCGTCGCGCCCGGGGAGGTTCTGGCGCTGCTCGGCCGCAACGGCGCCGGCAAGTCCACCACGATGAAGGCGATCATGGGGCTCGTCCGCCCCTCGGGCGGGGAGGTGCGCTTCGAGGGCACCGACCTCGCGGGGCGCGAGCCGCACGAGATCGCCCGCGCCGGCATCGGCTACGTCCCCGAGGAGCGGCGCATCTTCACCGAGCTGACGGTGGCCGAGAACCTCTCGGTCGGGCGGCGGCCGCCGCGCGCGGGCCTCGAGCCCTGGAGCGAGGCGCGCATCTTCGAGATCTTCCCGCCGCTCGCTGCCATGCGGGCGCGGGCCGGCGGGCGGATGAGCGGCGGCGAGCAGCAGATGCTGACGATCGGGCGGACGCTGATGGGCAATCCGCGCCTGCTGCTGCTCGACGAGCCGAGCGAGGGCCTGGCGCCCGTCATCGTCGAGCGCATGGCCGACGCCATCCTGCGCCTCAAGCGGGAGGGGCTGACCGTCCTGCTGTCGGAGCAGAACCTGCACTTCGCGCGCATCGTCGCCGATCGCGCGGCCGTGCTCGAGAAGGGGCGCATCCGCTGGGAAGGCGCGATGGACGCGCTGATGGCCGATGACGCGGCGCGGGCGGAGTTCCTCGCCGTCTAGAGGACGGTCCGCGGGGGCGGAGCCGCCCGAGCGGTGAATCGTCCGCTCACGACCGGCGGAGGCGTGATCCCGTCACACGGGACCACGCCGGAGCGCCGTGACCGGAGCCGGCCGGGGCGTGAAGCCTCCGCGCAGAACGGCCGGCAGCGGCGTCGGCCGGATGACCGTCAGGGGGGCCTCGCGCCCGATTCGTCAGTCGCCCTCGCCCTCGGCGAGCTGCATGATCCCGGCCATGCTGAGGATCTGCATCCGCTGGTGGGCGGGCTCGGCGATGAGGTTGCGCTTGCGGAAGCCGGTGAGCGTGCGGCTCACCGTCTCGAGGGTCAGCCCCAGGAAGTCGGCGATGTCGGCGCGCGTCATCGGCATCGCGATCTCCTTGGGCAGCGGGCCGCGGCGGCGCTGCGCCTCGACCAGGCCCAGGATGAAGGCGGCGACGCGGCTCTCCGCCGTGCGGCGGCCCACGGTCACCACGTGCTCCTGCGTCTGCGCCAGTTCCTCGAGGCAGAGGTCGAGCAGGCGGCGCTCCAGCGTCGGGTAGGTGCGCAGCAGCTTGTCGAGCTTGGGGCGGTCGATGCGGCAGAACTGGCTCGGCGTGAGGAGCTCGGCGTCGAAGGGATAGGTCTTGGCCGTGGTGTAGCCGATGATGTCGCCGGCGAAACGGAACCCGACCACCTGCTGCCGCCCGTCGGGCAGCAGCCGGGTCAGCTTCACAGTCCCGTTCATGATGCTGAAGGCGCGCGTCGCCGGGTCGCCCTCGCGGAAGAGGGTCGCACGGGCGGGCAGGCTGGTCTGCTCGGACTCGCTCGCCACGTCATCGAGGGCGGCGACGTCGAGCGGACGGCAGATGCCGGTCACGCGGCTGCCGCACTTCTCGCAGACGTCGAGCGCGGATGGGCCCACCTGGCCCGAGACCCGGGTGGCATCGAAAGGGTTCATAGCCCTTCTCTCCCTCAACCGAGGGAGAAACTACTGTCTCGGATGGTTGACGCGCAAGGTTGGCGATGGCTGCCACGTGTGAAGAGCGCGACAGCCATTCCCGCAGCGCAAGCTTGGGCGTGGTCGTCCGATCCCCCAGGGATCAAGGCGGGGGAGGCCCGTCGGGAGCCGCCACGCGGCGCGAGTGTCAAGCGCCGTTGATGCCCAAGGCCCCGGGATTGATCGTGACGGTGCCGGGCCCGGTCACCGCCGCCGGCTGGGCCAGCGCCGACCAGGTGAGCGGGTTTCCGCCCGATGCGGCGTCGAAGAGACCGGCATGGGTGAAGCTGCCGGCCGCGGCGGTGAAGGTGAAGCGCACCGCCTCGGCGTTCTGCTGGGCGCCGGTGCCGGTGAAGGTCACGCGCTGGCGGGCATAGCCGTTCCCGACCGGCTCGCCGGTCACGCCGGTGGGCGCCGCGCCGCCCGTGCCGAGGGCGAGGAACACGTTGGTGGGCAGGGCCGGGTTTCGTCCGCACAGCGCGCGGCCGAGCAGGTTGCGGGCGTGGTCCGTCAGGGAGCTCATGCGGGGGTCTCCGGTGGTGGGGTCAGATGTCGGCCGCGCCGTCGAAGACGGGCGGCAGGGGGGTGCCGGCCTCGTCCTGGCCGGCTGGCTCGGCCTTCACGGCCGCGTAGAGATCCTCGAGGGAGAGGATGCACGGGTCGTCCATCGCGGCCTGGACGACGCGGAAGGCCAAGCGCGCCATGGGGTTGCGCCCGGCGATGCGCGCGCCCTGGTCGAGGTAGCCGTGCACCACCGCCTCGACGATGCCGGCCACGCGGTCGAGCGTGACATGGGTGATGCGCCAGTATTCGGCGCTCGCGCCGGTTTCCGGCAGCTCGATACGCTTCAGCAGGGCCATGGTGTTCTCCTGGGGGACGGGTTCAGGCCGTGACTTCGGTGGAGAGGATGCGGGCGACCCAGCGGATGGTCTTGCCCGCCTCGCCGGTGACGGTGACGGCGAGGGCGCCGAGGCTGGTGTCGGCCGCGACGCTGCACCGCCACGCATCGGCGCCCTGGCCGGCGGCCGCGGCCGCGCCGCCGCTCGTCGCGAGGCTCGGCACCATGGGGCCCGCCGCGGCGCTCGCCGGCTGCGCGTTCGCCGTGCCGCGGCTGGCCACGACCTGGCCGAGGACGATCGTGCTCGCCGCGTTGGCGCCCCGCCGCGCGAGCGCCTCGACGAACCACACCGCCTCGTCGCCGCTGCCGCCGACCTGCTTCGCCGCGATCTGCAGGCGCAGCGCGTAGGCGCTGTTGGCGGCCAGCGCGATCGTGTTCGCCGCGCCGGGCGCGAGGCCGTCCGCCGTGAGCCGCGCGGGCGACGCGTCCGCGGTCTCGCGCCGGAGGAGGTACTCGCCGGACTGCGCGTCGCCGGCCGCGCCGAAGCGCCCCGCGGCCCAGGCGCCGGCCCCGAGCAGGCCCCGGGTCGTGCCCCAGGCGCCGCCGGGGATCCAGGAATCGGTGCCGGACGCCGCGTTGCCTCCGCCGCCGCCCACCACGCTGTTGGAGCCGGAGGCGTGGTTGCTGTTGCCTCCGCCGACGACCGCCCAGTTGCCGCCCGCGCTGCACGAGCTGCCGCCCGAGACGACGCTCGTGCCCCCCGACGCCTGGTTGCCGGAGCCACCGCCGACGACGGCGTTGGTGCCCGACGCCGTGTTGCTCTGCCCGCCCGAGATGACGCTCGCCGCGCCGGCCGCGATCTGCGCCGCGCCCCCACGCAGGAGCTGGAGGTCCACGGCATGGGTGCCGCGCGCCCCGCCGCCCGTCGACGCGCCGTCGGGGAACTGCGCGAGAACCGCGCCGTTGCCCTTGGGCTGGCCGATGACGGCGGAGACGTTCGCGTCCACGCCCGCCGCCTGCCAGCCGACGCGCGCCGGGTTGCCGGTCGCCGCACCCAGCACGCGCAGCGCGTTCACCGCCGCGGTCGCGTGGCCGACCTGCATCTGCACGCCGCCACCGGTGGCCACCTGCACGAGCCCGCTGCCCTTCGACGTCACGGTGAAGCCGGCGTCGGCCAGGGCCGTGTCCGCGCCCAGCAGGACGGCCCCGGCATCGGCGCGGAGCGACAGCGCGGTGTTGGCGCCCGGAAGCGGCGCGCCGCGCAGCAGCTCCGCCCCGCCCGCCGAGAGGCTGACCGCCCCGGGGGAGGGCTGCCAGAGGCCGGCATCGGCCGCGCCGACGGCGAGGCCCGGCTTGGCGGCGCTTCCGGCGGGCGCCAGCCCGCCGACGGAGCCGTTGGTGCCGGCGTTCAGCAGCGGCCCGGGCACCGCCGTCTCCACCAGCGGCGCCGCGCCCAGGCTGACCCGGTTCGGCTGGCCGGCCGCGGCGTTGGCGAGGTGGAACATCGCCGCGCCGTTGCCGCGCGCGTTGAAGTTCACGAAGCGGCTGCTGAAGACGTCGAGGCGGTTGGAATGCCCCTCGATCACCACCGGGCTGTCCTCGCAATCCTCGATGCGCAAATGGCCGATCTGCACGCGGCTGGCATTCGCCGCGACGCGGAGGCCGACGGCGCCGGGCATCGCCGCGCCGCCGCCGTTGAAGATCTCGCCCTGGGTGGTCAGGCCGTGGATCTGCCCGTCCGTGCCGTCGCCCTCGATCCAGACGCCGTGCCTGACGAAGTCGGCATGGGCCTGGCCGATGCTGAACTTCCCCGTCACGCCCGCGGCCGAGGCGGCGAAGCGGAACATGCTCCGGTAGCCGAGGACGGAGGCCTGATCCGCGAACAGGCCGTCCACGCGCCGGAAGACGAAGGCGTCGCCGTTGCTCTGCTGCCAGCGGACCACGTGGTCATTGGCCGACCAGACGGGCCAGATGTGCAGGTTCATCATCCGCGGCGTGTCGTGGATCTCGTCCATCTCGACGGCGCAGCGGAACACCTGGCCGCGCAGCCGGCGGATGTCGGCGCGGCCCGAATTCCGCACGAAGATGCCGCGATTCACCCCGGCCAGCATCACGTTGTCGAAGTCGACGCCGCCGAAGCAGTCCTCGACGCGGAAGAACCAGGGGTAGTCGGTGGGCGCCCAGCCTGCGTTCTGCGCCGCGCCGTGGATCTGCCGCACCGCGAGGTCCCGCACCTGCGAGCCGCGGGCCACGGCGCCGGTGAAGAGGAGGGGCGTGAAGCCCGTCTGGTCCACCCGCAGCCAGGTGCCGTCGCCGGGCCCGCCGGCCTCGGTGAAGCCCGCGCCCTGGAGGCGCACGGTCACGCCGTCCACCACGACGGGCGTCGCGAGGCGGTATTCGCGCGGGCCGAGGCGGACGGTGCCGCCGCCGCGCGTCTTCAGCGCGTCGATCGCGGCCTGGATCGCCGGCGCATCGTCGGCGCTGCCGTTCCCGAGCGCGCCGAAATCCCGCACATGGACGGCATGCTCGGCGAGGACCGAGGCGCGGAGCTGCGCCATGGTGGCCCGGCGCGTGACGCCCGCCTGGACGATGGGCGCGAGGTCGCCATCCGCCGGCGGCTCGGCCGCCGGCAGGTCACTGATCTTGAGGTCGGGCATGGGGCTCTCCGCGGCGGGATGGAGGTCTCGGGTTCAGCCCTGGCGGAGGGCGCTGCCGTCCTCCTGCAGCAGGAGGCCGCCCTCCTCGGTGAGCAGCCGCCGGATGTCGGGGCCGACGCTGAAGGCGCGGCTCGTCGCGACGATGCCGGGGTCGGCCGCGTCCTCGATCCGGATGCGGTAGCCGGTGCCGATGGCGGGCGCCGGGATCGCGACGCTCGCGTAGCCCTCGCTCACGGTGACGAGGCGCGCCGGCGGGACGAGCTGGCCGGCGGCGTCGCGCAGCGAGACGACGACCTGCGCGATCGGGCCGCGCACCTCCGCCTGGACGGGGATGGCGGAGCCCGCGAGGAACCCGGCGACGAGCGGGGCGAGGACGATCGTCCGCACCACGGCGGCCGCCGTCTGCGTCAGCCGGAAACTCTGGGCGAGGCTGCGGGTGAGCGCGATGGGCGTCACCGCCCCGTCGAGCGACACGCCGGGCCCGGTCGCGGCGTTGGCGCGCACCGGCAGCATGGCCATCGCGTCCGCCGCCTGCAGCAGCAGCAGGTCGCCGGGCCGCAGCCGCGCCGCCGTGGTCTGGAAATAGGCCGCCCCCCCGACCTCGGCCCGCAGGTCGCCGGTGCGGTAGTGCCAGAAGGTGAAGCCGCTCGCCTGGATCAGCGGGACGAGGGTGCTCGGCGTGAAGGGCATGGGCGCGCGTCTCCGGCCGCCGCGGCCGGGCCGGGCGGGTGGCAAGCGTTGCGATGGGGGAGGCCAGGGGGCGGGCAGCGGGGGAAGACGGCCCGCGGGGGAGCGGGCGCACCACGCCCCCTGGCTGGTCCGGATTACGCCCGAGCCCGGGCGAAAGTCAAGAACAAATACAGAACAATGCGGCCGGGGACGCCGCCGCGTCCCTCCCACATGTTGCAAGCGGGCTGGCATTGGACACCCGTGCCCGCCGCATGCGGGGCCGCGCGGCGTGCCGGCGCGTTCCCTGCTACAACCCGCCCCATGCCGCTCGACACGCTCACCGTCCCCGAGGCCGAGGCCGATACGCGGCTCGACCGCTGGCTGAAGCGCCGCTTCCCCACGCTCACCCAGGGCGCGCTGCAGAAGATGCTGCGCACCGGGCAGATCCGCGTGGACGGCAAGCGCGCCGAGGCCTCGACGCGCCTCGCCCCCGGCCAGGCGGTGCGCGTGCCGCCCATGCCGAGCGCCCCCGCGCCGAAGCCCGAGCCGAAGCCGGTCGCCGAAGAGGATGCGCGGGACCTCGTCGCCCGCGTGCTGCACCGGGACGCGAGCGTCATCGTGCTCGACAAGCCGCATGGGCTGCCGGTGCAGGGCGGCCCCGGCATCTCCAAGCACCTCGACGGGATGCTGGACGCGCTGCGCTTCGGCGCGGAGGAGAGGCCGCGCCTCGTCCACCGGCTGGACCGCGACACCTCCGGCGTGCTGGTGCTGGCCCGGAGCGCCGCGGCCGCCGCCTTCCTCGCCCAGGCCTTCCGGGGCCGCGACGTCGAGAAGACCTACTGGGCCGTGGTCGTCGGCCAGCCCGAGCACGCGGGCGGGCGGATCAACCTGGCCCTCGCGCGCGAACACGGGCCGCGCGGGGAGCGCACCGTGCCCGCCGAGCGCGGCCAGAAGGACGCGGCCCATGCCGTGACGGATTTCGCCACGCTCGACGCCGCGAAGCGCAAGGCGGCACTGCTCGAACTCAAGCCGCTGACCGGGCGCACCCACCAGCTTCGCGTCCATTGCGCCGAGGCGCTGAAGACGCCGATCCTGGGCGACGGCAAGTATGGCGGGGCGGAGGCCCATCTCGAGGGGTTGCCGGGGCAGCTGCACCTGCACGCGCGGCGCCTCGAATTTCCCCACCCCGAGGGCGGCGCCCTCGCCGTGGAGGCGCCGCTGCCGCCCCACATGACGGAGACCTTCCGCTTCTTCGGCTTCGCCGCGCCCAAGCCGCGCGCCCCGAAGCGCGAGCGCTGAGCGATGCGGCGCTGGCTGATCGCCGCGGGCGCGCTCCTGCTCGGCCTGCCGCTGCTGGCGGTGGCGGGCCTGGCGCTGTTCCTGGACGCCGACAGCCTGCGCCCGCGCGTCGTCGCGGCGGTGGAAGGCGCGACCGGCCGCCGCTTCGTCCTCGACCGGCTGCACCTCACGCCGGCGCTGGCGCCGACCGTGGTGGCGGAGGGCGTGCGCCTCGGCAATGTCGAGGGGGGCTCCGCGCCCGACATGCTGCGCGCGCGGCGCGCGGAGATCCGCCTCGCGCTGCTGCCGCTGCTCTCGGGGCGGGTGGAGCTGCACCGCATCGCCGTCGAGGATGCCGATCTGCTGATCGAGCAGGGGAACTGGCGCTTCGCCCCGCGCGCGGCCGAACCGGCGCCGTCCTCCGGCACGGCGCCGTCGCCCCGACGTCCCGCGCGCCCGATCGAGTTGCGCGAACTCGCGCTGCGCGACATCCGCGCGACCATCGGCGGCGAGGCGCTGCGCCTGCCGCGCGCCGACATCGCCCAGGGCGCGGATGGCGGTCTGGAGCTGCGCGCCACGCTCCTCGCGCGCGGGGCCGACGTGACGCTGGAAGGCCGCGCGGCCGGGCTCGGCGACGGGCCGTTCCGCCTCGCCGCGACGTGGCCCGGCGCGCGCGTCACCGCCGAGGGCGAGCGCGG
>JAIEOO010000016.1 GCA_019750475.1 Acetobacteraceae bacterium
GACCGCCGCGGCCACGGCGGCGGCGGCGCAGCTGCTGACCGACCTCGACAACCAGCGCGGCCCCGGCGGCCGCGGCGGCTTCCGGCGTTGAGGCCGGCGCTCGGCATCCTCCTGGCGCTGGCGGCCTGCGCCGCCACGCCGCCCACGCTGAGCGAGCCGCCGGTCGAGTTGACGGGCGGCAACCTGCTCGCGCCGCTCGCCGTCATCGCCGACGCCGCGGCCAGGGACTGGGACCGCGCCGGGACCACCCTGGAAGGCCAGCCGCAGGCGACCGCCCTGGCGGCCGCGCGGCTCGAATGGCTGGCCGGGGAGGGGCGGCCGGGCGGCCGTCTCGCGGCCTATCCGGCCTCCTTCCGCTTCGGCCTGGACCGGGCCCGCGACGAGGTGCGGGCCAACCTCGCCATCGCGCCCGACGCGACCCCCGAGCAGACCGTCGCCGCCCTGCTGGCCGCGCGGCGGGCGCTCGCGGCGAATGACGCGGCGGCCGTCCAGGCCAGCCTGTCGCCGCCGGCGTTCCGCGACGTGCAGCCTTCCCCGCTGCGCCGCCTGTCGGAGCCCGGCGTCTCGCCCTCGGCGCAGATCGCGACCGCCGCGCTGCGCGAGGAGGTCGCCCGCGTCGCCGCCGAGCGCGGCGGCCCGTTGTTCGACGCGCCGGGGCGGGGCCTGACGACCTTCGGCATGGGCGGGTCCACCGACCGCTGACCGCTTGAGGCCGTCGGGCGGCCATGCTTACTGCGGCATGACACGGAGGTCACGTCGCATGCCGCTTCTTCGCCGCCACGCCGTTCTCGGCGCCGTCGCCGCGCTCGCCGCCCCGGCCGTCGCCCGGGCCCAGGGGCAGCCCGTCCGCATGCTGGTGGGGTTCGCCGCCGGCGGCCTGACGGACGTGACGGCCCGCGCCGTCGCCCAGGGCATGCAGGAGATCCTGGGCCAGCCCGTGGTCGTGGAGAACCGCCCGGGCGCCGGCGGGAACCTCGCGACCGAGGCCGTCGCCCGCGCCGCGCCCGACGGCGCGACGATCATGATGGCCTATTGCGGCCAGGTGACGATCAACCCGCACACCTACGCGAACCTGCCCTTCGACCCGCTGCGGGACCTCGCGGCCGTCACCCGCGTCTCGCGCGCCGACATCGCCCTCGCCGTGCATCCCTCCTTCCCGGCCGGGAGCTACGCGGAGTTCATCGCGCAGCTCCGCGCGCGGCCGGGCGCCGTGAACTACGCGACGGCCGGCTCGGGCAGCCTGCTGCACGTCGTCGCCGAGCTGCTGGCGCGGCGCACGGGGACGGAGATGACCTCGGTGCATTTCCGCGGCAGCGCCGCCGCCATCCCCGAGGTGCTCGCCGGGCGCGTGCCGGTGATCGTGGACCCGCTGCCGACCATCGCCCCGCACATCCAGGCCGGGCGCCTGCGCGCCCTGATGGTGGCGGCCGAGCGCCGGTCCCCGGTGCTGCCGGACGTGCCGACGAGCGCCGAGGCGGGCCTGGCGGACTTCGCCTTCGACAACTGGTTCGGCCTCTTCGCCCCGGCGGCGACGCCCGCCGCCACGATCCGCCGCTACGCCGAGGTCGCGGGCCAGGTGCTCCGCCAGCCCGCGCTCGTCGAGCGCATGACGGGCCAGGGCAACATCCCGGCCCCCACGACGCCCGAGGAGGTGTCGCGCCTCGTCGCGAACGAGCACCGCGTCTTCGGCGAGGTCATCCGCGCGGCGAACATCCGGGCCGACTGAGGGCCGCGGCGCCCGTCGGGGGGGCGGCGCCCCTCTCCGACACGCCGGCCCCGTGCTAAGCCCGCGCGAAGGCTCAGGGGAGGCAAGCGCCATGCTCAACATCGTCGCGCCGCGGCACATGCTCATCGGGGGCGGCACCGTCGCGAAGCTGCCGGATCTGCTGGCGCAGCACGGCTTGTCGCGGCCGCTCGTCGTGACCGACCCCTGGATGGTGTCGTCGGGGACGGTGGAGAAGGCGCTCGCGCCGCTGCGGGCGGCGGGGATCGCGGCGCGGGTGTTCTCCGAGACGGTGCCGGACCCGACCGACGCGGTGATCGTCGCCGGCGTCGCGGCGCTGCGGGCGGGCGAGCATGACTGCCTGGTCGGCTTCGGCGGCGGCAGCCCGATGGACACGGCGAAGGCCATGGCGATCCTGGCCGCGGCCCCGGAGGGCGCGCATATCCGGGCCTTCAAGGTGCCAGCCCAGGCCGATCGCGCGGCCCTGCCCGTGATCTGCATCCCGACGACGGCGGGCACGGGCAGCGAGGCGACGCGCTTCACCGTGATCACCGACACCGAGCGCGACGAGAAGATGCTCATCGCCGGCCTCGGCGCCCTGCCGCTCGCCGCCATCGTGGATTACGAGCTGACCTTCACCGTGCCGCCGCGCACCACGGCCGACACGGGCATCGACAGCTTCACCCACGCCCTCGAGGCCTTCGTCAGCAAGCGCGCCAACCCGATCTCCGACATGTACGCGCGGGAGGCGATGCGGGTGATCGGGCGGCATCTCCGCGCCGCCTATCACCAGCCGGACAACGCCGCGGCGCGCGAGGGCATGATGCTCGGCGCGACGCTCGCCGGCCTCGCCTTCTCGAACGCGTCGGTCGCGCTGGTGCATGGCATGTCGCGCCCGATCGGGGCGCATTTCCACGTGCCGCACGGGCTGTCGAACGCCATGCTGCTGCCGGCGGTGACGGAGTTCGGGCTGAACGCGGCGCTGCCGCGCTACGCCGAGGCCGCGCGCTGCATGGGGGCGGCCGGGGAGAACGACGCCGACCAGCTCGCGGGGGCCAAGCTGCTGGAGGAGCTGCGGGCCCTCAACGGAGAGCTCGCCGTGCCGACCCCCGCCGCCTGGGGGATCGAGGCCGCGGCCTGGAACGGCCTCAAGGCCACCATGGCGCAGCAGGCGCTGGCGTCGGGCAGCCCGGGCAACAACCCGCGCGTGCCGACGGCGGCCGAGATCGAGGCGCTGTACGACCGCGCCTACGCGGGCTGACGACGGCTCGCCCCGGCCGGGGTGGGCCCGCTGCGGGGCTCAGGCCAGCTGGCGGCCGCGCCAGCGCGCGTTCCAGGCCGGAAGGTCCTGGGCGCGCAGCGGGCGCGAGACGTGGTAGCCCTGCACCTGGGTGACGCCCGCGCCGCGCAGCGCCTGCCACAGCGACCGCGAGGACACGCCCTCGGCCGTGACCTCCATCCCGCGGCGCCGCGCCTCGCGCGCGAGGAGGCGCATGCGGTGCCGCGCGCGGGCGGAGGAGGGCAGGGCTTCGACCACCGAGCGGTCGAACTTCACGCCGGTGAAGGGGTGACGCAGCAGGTGCGAGCGCCCGTCATCGAGCTGCAGGTCGTCGAGCAGGACGCCGCAGCCCGCCTGCCGCAGCCGGCGGACCGAGCGCGCCAGCCGCGACTGGTCGCGGACCGGGGTGGTCTCGGTGAGTTCGATCACGAAGCGCCCGCGCCCGAGTCGCCCGGGGCGGAGCGTGCGGGCGAGCCAGGACACGATGTCCGGCCGCTCCAGCACGTCGAGCGGCATGTTGACGGAGACGCGGAGGCGCAGGGCGCCGGGGAGGCGCCCGAGTTCGAGGGCGGCGCGGCGGGCGACCGCGGCGGTGAGGTCGGCGCCGAGCCCGGCGCGTTCGGCGGCCGGCACCACGGTGTCGGCGCCGAGGGCGAGGTCCTCGACCTCCCAGCGGGCGAGCGCCTCGACCATGGCGAGACGCCGGTCGCCGAGGCGGACGATGGGCTGATAGAGCAGGAGGAGGTTGTCTTCGATGAACTCGCGCGCCCCGCCGTCTTCGGGGCGCGGTGCCGGCGGGCCGGGGGTGCGGTGCGAACCGGGCGGGGCCAGGCGGCTCGGCCGCATCATGTCTCCTGCGGGCCAGGACGGCTGAAGTTGTGCTGTCTCAAAAACAAACAAATCCGTCGTCCGGTGGATGCGTCCGAAAGATTAGTCGACCGGACAGGCCATATCAACGGTTGCCCACCGGTTGGGCGACGGATTTCGGAGTTTCTTCACCGCGGCGGAGCCGGTTGCGCCCGCTGAACAGCACGATCGGCGCGGCGATGAACACCGAGGAGGAGGCCGAGACGACGATGCCGAACACCATGACCCAGGCGAAGCCGGCCAGGGTGTCGCCGCCGAACAGGGCGAGCGGCAGGGCCGAGAGCAGCAGCGTCATGGAGGTGCCGAGCGAGCGGTTCAGCGTCTCGTTGATCGAGAGGTCCACCAGGTCCTGAAGCGGCATCTGCTTGAACTTGCGCAGGTTCTCCCGCATCCGGTCGAACACCACGACCTTGTCGTTGGCCGAGAAGCCGATGACGGTCAGGATCGCCGCGATCGTCGTCAGGTTGAACTCGATCTGGAACAGGACCATGAAGCCGATGGTCTTGGTGGTGTCGAGGATGAGGGTGGCGATGGCGGCGATGCCGAACTGCCACTCGAACCGCACCCAGATGTAGATCAGCATCGCCAGCAGCGAGAGGCCGAGGGCGAGCAGCCCGCCGCGGAACAGCTCGTCCGAGACGCGGTTGCCGACCGCCTCCACCCGCAGGATGCGGATGCCGGGCGAGGCCGATTCGAGGGCCTGGCGCACGGCGTTCACCACCCGCTGGGTGTCCGCCTCGGCCTCCGGCGCCGGCACGCGCACCAGCAGCGTGCTCTCGTCGCCGAATTGCTGAAGGCCGATGTCGCCGGCGTCCAGCCGCGCGACGGCGCCGCGCAGCGCCGGCAGGTCGGCGGGGCCCTGGGTGCGGACCTCCATGGTGATGCCGCCCTTGAAGTCGATGCCCTTCTCGAGGCCCGGATAGAAGGCGCCGATCACCGAGGCGGAGGACAGCACCGCCGAGACGACGAGCCCCGCGATCGCGCCCCGCATGAAGCGGATCTTCGTCACGTCGGGCACCAGGCGGAAGAGCGGCCGCGCGAGCCGCTGCCCGAAGGACAGGCCCGGCCGCTCCAGCACCGGAAGCTCCTTCGGCTTGCGGGCGCGGTACCACCAGACGACGAGGAGGCGCGTCAGCACCGTCGCCGTCCACATCTGCACGATGGTACCGATGGCCACCGTCACCGCGAAGCCCTTCACCGGGCCGGAGCCGAAGCCGTAGAGGCAGGCCATGGCGATGAGGTTCGTCAGGTTCGAGTCGAGAATCGTGCCCGAGGCGCGGGTGTACCCGGCCTCCAGCGCGTTGATCGGACTTCGCCCGTTCTTCACCTCTTCGCGGATGCGCTCGTTGATCAGGATGTTGGCGTCGAGCGCGGTGCCGAGCGTCAGCACGATGCCGGCGATGCCCGGCAGGGTCAGCGTCGCCTCCAGCAGGGAGAGGCAGGCGACCAGCAGCACGATGTTCACGAAGAGGGCGATGTTGGCGAACCAGCCGAACAGCCCGTAGGCGAAGCCCATGTAGAGGAAGACGAAGGCGGTCCCGACCGCGAGCGAGATGATGCCGGCCCGGATGGCGTCGGCGCCCAGCTCCGGCCCGACGGTCCGCTCCTCCACCACGGTGAGCGGCGCGGGCAGGGCGCCGGCGCGGAGCAGCACCGCGAGGTCGTTGGCGGAGCGGACGGTGAAGTTGCCGCTGATCTGGCCCCGGCCGCCGGTGATCGGCTCGCGGATGTTCGGGGCGGTGATCACCTTCTCGTCGAGGACGATGGCGAAGGGCCGGCCGACATTGTTGCGCGTGACCTCGGCGAAGCGGCGGGTCCCGATGCTGTCGAAGGCGAAGTTCACCACCCACTCGCCCGTCCGCGTGTCCTGCGCGGCGCGGGCATCGGTCAGGTTGGCGCCGTCCACCTCGACGCGGCGGCGCACCGCGTAGCGCTCGCCCTGGCGCTCGCCGGCGAGGAACATGATCCCCGGCGGGGGCGTGGGCGCGGTGGTGTTGGCGGCCTCGTCGAGCAGGTGGAAGGTCATCCGCGCCGTGCGGCCGAGCAGGTCCTTGATGCGGCCGGGGTCCTCGACGCCGGGGAGCTGGACGAGGATGCGGTTCTGCCCCTGGCGGGCGATCAGCGCCTCCACCACGCCCGTCTCGTCGATGCGGCGGCGGACGATCTCGATGCTCTGCTCGACCGCGTTGGTCGCCTTGTTGCGCAGCCCGACCTCGGTGACGGTCGCGGTGAGGAGGCCGTCCGGGCTGATGGCGACCTCGATGTCGGGCGCCTGGGTGCCCGGTCCGGTCGTGACCGGGTTCGCGAGCTCCCGCACGACCCGCAGCGCGGCCTCCCGCTGCCCGGGCTCGGTGATGCGGACGGACATGCGGCGCTGGTCCGGCTGGGCGGCGAGGCCGGTGTAGCCGATGCGGGGATTGGCCTGGCTCAGGCCGCGGCGCGTCCCTTCGACGAGGCCCTCCAGCCGCTCGCGCAGCAGCACCGAGGTGTCCACCTCCAGCAGCAGGTAGGAGCCGCCGCGCAGATCGAGGCCGAGCGCGATCTGCCGCACCGGCACCCAGTCCGGGAAGGCGGCCCGGGGCAGCAGGTTCGGCAGGCTGACCAGCACACCCGCCAGGCAGACGAGCAGGATGGCGACGGTCTTCCAGCGCGCGAAATACATCATGGGAGGAAACGGAACCTCGTCGGAATCGGCCGGAACATGACGAGGGGGGAGGGGGGATGCAACCCCGGCGCGACCCCGCGCCGCCGCGCCGCCCGGCCGCGCCTCGCGGGCGGAGGATGCGCCGCTCCCGCGTCCCCGCCTTCGCGGATCGCGCTCCAGGCGCTAACCCCGCCCCCATGAGCGTTCGGATCGGCGTCATCGGGGCCGGGCATTTCGGCCGGTTCCACCTTCTCAAGCTGGCGGGTTCGCGGCAGGCCCGCCTGACCGGCCTGCACGACCCGGACCCGGCCCGCGCGGCCGCCGTGGCGGGGGAGGTGGGCTGCGCCGCCCTGCCGGCCGAGGCGCTGATCGCGGCGAGCGACGCCGTGATCATCGCCTGCCCGACCGCCTTCCACGCCGCCCACGCCACGGCCGCGCTCGAGGCCGGGCGGCACGTCTTCGTCGAGAAGCCCATCGCCGCCACGCTGGCCGAGGCCGAGGCGCTGGTCACACTCGCCGAGTCGCGGGACCGGGTGCTGATGGTCGGGCAGATCGAGCGCCATTCGGCCGCGATCCGCACGCTGCGGGCGGAATGCGCCGGGCGGGACCTCCGGGCGCTGGAGGCGGTGCGCGTCGCGCCCTTCCGGCCGCGCTCCCTCGACGTGTCGGTCGTGCTGGACCTGATGATCCACGACCTCGACCTCGTCCTCACCCTGGCCGGATCGGAGCTGGTGGAGGTGTGGGCCACGGGCGGGCGGGCGGTCAGCCCGAACACCGACTGGGCGGTGGCGCATCTCGGCTTCGCCAACGGCGTGCGCGCGACCGTGACGGCGAGCCGGCTGGCCGTCGGGCTGGAGCGGCGGCTGCGCGCCCTGGGCCCGGAGGGGGAGCTGCGCGTGGATTTCCTCGCCCGCAGCCTCGACTATGTCGGGCCCGGCGGGGAGCGGCCGATGGAGCACCTGCCCGGCTGGGGCATCACCTCCCGCTCCTGGACGGACCATGACAGCCTGGAGGCCGAGCAGGCCGAGTTCGTGGCGGCCATCGCCGGCCGGCGGCCCTACGAGGCCGATGGCCGGGCCGGCCGCGCCGCGCTCGACGCCGCGCTGCGGGTGGAGGCGGCGCTGACGGGCGGCTGAGCCCGCTGCCCAGATCAGGCTGCGGCCCGACCGTGCCGCAGCAACCGGCCGGGCAGGGCGCCGGTCGGTTCCCCGTCGCGGTAGGTGACGGTGCCGCGCTTGATCGTGGCGCGGTAGCCGCGCGCCTTCTGCAGCAGGCGCTTCCCGCCCGCCGGCAGGTCGTGAACCATGCGCGGCGCCTCCAGCCCCAGCGCGTCCGGGTCCAGGATGTTGAGGTCGCCCAGCATCCCGGGCGCGACGAGCCCGCGATCGGTCAGGCCGATGGCCCGGGCGGTGTCGCTGGTCTGGCGGCGGATCAGCTCCTCCAGCGCGAAGCCGCGACGTCCCCAATGGGCCAGGACGAAGGTGGGGAAGCTGCCATCGGAGATGAAGCCGACATGCGCGCCACCGTCGCCCAGGCCGATGATGGCGTTGGGATGCCGCAGGCATTCGGCTGACGCATCAAGGGTATAGTCGGCATAGTTCGTGAGCGGTGCGAAGATCCAGCCGCCGGTCACGAGCAGGTCGTAGGCCACCTCCTCCGGCCGCCGGCCTTCGCGCGCGGCCTGGGCCTCCAGGCTGGCGTCGCGGGGCGGCGCGTAGTCGGGCGGGTCGCCGAAGGGGAACATCCGCGCCCAGGAGAGGCGGGTGATGAGCGGGAAGCTCGACCCCGCCACCCGGTCCTCCGACAGGATGCGGGCGCGCGTCGCCGGGTCCCGCATGGCTTCGGCGCGGGCCGGCGGCGCGAGATGCGCGATCGCCTGGTAGGACGGGCAGCCGGAGAAGGGATTCTGCGAGCCTTCGAGCCCCAGCAGGATGCCGATGGGGCGGGGCGGGAAGACCGGGCGGATGGACAGCCCCTCGCCGGCGGCGGCGTCCGACATGGCCAGCAGCTCCCGCCAGGCCTCGGTGCGGTCGTGCCGGGCGGTGAGGCTGAACAGGACCGGCCGGCCGCTCGCCCGATGGATCCGGCGGACCATGCCGAACTCGGTCGCCGGGTCCGGGGTGTTCCAGTCGGAGATCAGTTCCAGCAGGCCGCCGCCCATGCCGCGGGTGAGGGCCAGCAGCTCGGCTTCCTGGGCGCGGAGGGTGGGGGTCGGGTCGCCGGCCAGCGTCCTGTGGCTGATGGTGCGGCTGGTCGAGACGCCGAAGGCCCCGGCGGCCACGGCCTCGCCCGCGATGGCGGCCATCGCGGCCATGTCGGCCGCGGTCGCGTCCTCGAGCGCGAGGGCGCGCTGGCCCATGACGTTCACGCGGACCGCGCCATGAGGGAGCAGGACGCCGACATCCACGTCGCGGGGGCGGCGCTCCAGCGTGTCGAGATACTGGGGGAAGCTCTCCCAGGACCAGTTCAGCCCCTCGTGCAGGACGGGGCCCGGGATGTCCTCCACGCCCTCCATCAGCTCGATCAGGGTGTCGCGGTCCTCGGCGCGGCAGGGGGCGAAGCCGACGCCGCAATTGCCCATCAGCACGGTCGTGACCCCGTGCCAGGAGGAGGGGGCGAGGTGGGAGTCCCAGACCGCCTGGCCGTCATAATGGGTGTGGAGGTCCACGAAGCCCGGGCAGACGACGAGGCCGGTCGCGTCCAGCTCCTCCCGGCCACGGCCGGGGATGGCGCCGACCGCGGAGATCGCGCCGCCGGTGACGGCGACGTCGGCGGCGAAGCCGGGGGCGCCGGTCCCGTCCATGACGGTGCCGCCGCGGATGACGAGGTCATGGGTCATGGGGTGTCCGTGCTCCGGAGGAGGCGGCCGGGGAGGGCGCCGGTGGCCAGGCCGTGGCGGCGCGTCACCACGCCGGAGACGATGGTGGCGTCGTAGCCGCCGGCCTCCTGGACGAGGCGCTTGCCGCCGGCCGGGAGATCGTGGCGGATCGTCGGTCGACCCAGGGAAAGATGTTCGAAATCAATGATATTGAGGTCTGCCTTCAAGTTTTCTCTGATCTCGCCCCGGTCGGTCAGCCCCAGCGCGCGGGCGTTGTCGGAGGAGAGGCGCTTCACCGCGAAGGGCAGGGACAGCCGACCATGGCCCCGATCCCGCGCCCAATGGACCAGCATGTGGGTGGGGGCGGAGGCGTCGCAGATATAGCCGACATGGGCGCCGCCGTCGCCGAGGCCCATGAGGGTGTGGGGATGCGTCACCATCTCGCGGATGGCGTCGAGGTTCCCGTCGGCGTAGTTCAGCAGCGGGCGGTTGAGGATGGCGCGGCCCTCCTCCTCCATCATCCAGTCGTAGCAGAGCGCCGCCGGGTCGAGGCCGCGGGCCCGCGCCACGGCGCCGACGCTCGTCTCGGGGGCGGGCTCGTAGTCGGGCGGGGTGCCGAGGCGGTAGATGCGATTCCAGTTGTTCAGGCGGGCCCGCAATGCCGCGTCTTCAGTGGGTTCCGCGATGATCTTCGTGCGAAGACTCGGGTCCCGCAGGGCAGCGAGGCGCGCGTCCAGCGGCAGGTGCATCACCGCCCGGTAGGACGGGCGATGGAGGAAGGGGTGCTGCGACAGCTCCCAGCCGAACATGAGGCCGACCGGGCGCCCCATCACCTGGCCGGTGACGCGCACGCCGGCGGCATTGGCGTCCTCCACCTGGCCGAGCAGCCAGCGCCAGAAATCCGGCCGGCTTTCCCGTTGCAGCAGGGAGAAGGTCATGGGGCGGCCGGCGGCGCGGGCGACGCGGACCAGCCGCTCCCACTCCTCCTCGGCCGGGTCGTCGAAATCGGAGATGAGCTGGATCCAGCCGCGCCCCCCCATGGCGCGGCCGATGGCGACCAGCTCCGCCTCGGCGGCGCCGAGGGTGGGGGTGGGCTCGCCGGCGAGGGTCCGGTGGGCGATGGCGCGGGAGGTGCTGAAGCCGAAGGCGCCGGCGCGCATCCCCTCGGCGGCGAGGCGGGCCATCTCGGCCCGGTCGGCCTCGGTCGCGTCCTCGCGCGCGAAGCCGCGGCGGCCCATGACGTGGATGCGCAGCGCCGCGTGGGGAATCTGGGCGGCCACGTCCATGTCGAAGCGGCGGCCGGCGAGGAAGTCGAGATACTCGGGGAAGCTCTGCCAGGACCAGGGCAGGCCCTCGGTGAGGACCACTTCGGGCAGGTCCTCCACCCCCTCCATCAGCTTCACCAGCATGTCCCGGCTCTCCGGGCGGCAGGGGGCAAAGCCCACCCCGCAATTGCCGAGCAGCACGGTGGTGACGCCGTGATGGGAGGAGGATTCCAGCCGCTCCGCCCAGGTCACCTGGGCGTCGTAATGGGTGTGGATGTCCACGAAGCCCGGGGTGACAATGCGGCCGCGCGCGTCGATCTCCTCGGTGCCGCGGGGGACGCTGAGGTTGCGCCCGATGGCGGCGATGCGGTCGCCCGCGAGGGCGATGTCGGCCGCGAAGGGCTCGGCGCCCGTGCCGTCGATGATGGTGCCGCCGCGGATGAGCAGCGTCGCTTCGGTCATGGCGACCTCCCTGGCCCGTCACCGCCTGCGCGGTTCTTGTCCCGACCAGAATGTGCCGCAGCGGGGAGGCAGGGCAAGGCGGCGGGCCGGTTTCGCTGGACTTTCCGGCCGTGTTCTGGTTTTGTGCGTTCCGTCAAGGGGGCGAGCTGCGCCGACCGCCTGGCCGATCGCAGGGCCGAGGGCGGCTCCAAAAGTCAAAATCCGAGAAACTCAAAAATCCGGCGCGGCGTGGGCGCGCCGGGCCGGATGACGACCGCGGGCCGCCAGCGCCGGATCAGGCCCCTTCCCGCATTCGGTCGGGCAGGCGCCCCAGGCTCCCTCCATCCGGGGCCCGCTCCGATGCCCCGAAGCGGCTCCGCCGCGAGGGCGGCGCCACGTGCCAGGACGGGCGCAGTGACAGCGGAAGGCTCAGACCAACCGCCCTTTCGGGCGGTGTGCGGTCGGGGCCCCTGCCGAGGTTTTCGCCGCACCCGCCGCCACGCGGCGGGCGCGGCGAAAACTTCGGCGGGGACACTACACCTGGTGGGGCGGTTCCTCGCCGCGGATGAGCCAGGCGGCGAGGTTGTCGAGCGTGCGGTGCCCCATGGCGAGCCGCGTCTCGATGGTGGCCGAGCCGAGATGCGGCAGCAGCGCCACGTTGGGCAGGTCGAGATAGCCGGGGAAGATCCTCGGCTCCCCGTCATAGACGTCGAGGCCGGCGGCGCGGATCTGGCCGGACTTCAGCGCCTCGACCAGGGCCGCGTCGTCCACGCTGTTGCCGCGGCCGGTGTTCACGACGAGGGCCCCGCGCTTCATCTTCGCCAGGCGCTCGGCGTTCAGCCATTTCCGCGTCGCCTCCCCGCCCGGGACGTGCATGGAGATGACGTCGATGGTCGAGAGGAAGCTGTCGTCGCTGTCGTGGAAGATGGCGCCCTGCTCGAGTTCGGGCGGCAGGCGGTTCATGTCCCGGTAGTGGATTTCCATCTTGAAGCCGCGGGCCATGGCCGCGACCTCGCGCCCGATGCGGCCGAAGCCCAGGATGCCGAGCTTCTTGCCCTCGAGCGTCACGCCCATGAGCTGCGTCGGCGCCCAACCCTCCCACGCTCCGGCGCGGACCATGCGCTCGCCCTCGCCGGCGCGGCGGGCGGCCATGAGCATGAGCGTCATGGCGCATTCGGCCGTGGCGAAGGAGAGGACTTCCGGGGTGTTGGTGACCTTGAGGCCGCGCGCCTTCGCGGCGGCGACGGCGACGTGGTCCGTGCCGACGGAGAAGGTGGTGACGATGCGCACCGAGGCGGGCAGGGCGGCGATGGTCGCCTCGCCCATCGGGTCGCCGGCGGCGCAGAGGATGCCGGCCGCCTCGCAGGCGGCGGCGCGGCGCGCGATCTCGGCGCCGTCGCGGAACCAGGGCTCGTCATTCGGGTTGAGCCGCGCGTCGAACTCCTGCGCGGCGCGCGCCTCGATGGCGTCGGGCAGCTTGCGGGTGACGAGCAGGACGGGCTTCGACATGGGGACTCTCCCGGAAAAGGCCGCGCACCATAGCGGCGGGTGATCGGCTTGCCAGAGGGGCGGGCGCGCGTCAGTTTCGCGCCCGACTCAAGCGGAAGAGGGAGAGTTCGGGGATGGATCTGCGTCTCAAGGGCAAGCGCGCGCTGGTGATGGGCGCTTCCAAGGGCCTGGGGCGCAGCATCGCCGATGCGCTGGCGGCGGAGGGCGCGGCCCTCGTCATCTCGGGGCGCGAGCAGGCTTCGCTCGACCAGGCCGCGAAGGAGCTGGTGGCGGCGGGTGCGGCGAGCTGCATCGGCATCCCGGCGGACGTCGCCGACACGGCGCAGATGGACGCGCTGGCGGACGGCGCGATCCGCGCCATGGGGGGCGTGGACATCCTGGTACAGAACCATGGCGGCCCGCCGCCCGGCCCCGCGCTCGAGGTGACGGAGGAGCTGCTGGCCGTGTGGTTCCAGCGCATCGTGCTCTCGCCCATCCGGGTCGCGAACAGGCTGCTGCCCGGCATGCGGGAGCGGAAATGGGGCCGCATCGTCAATGTGGGCTCGACGGGCATGCTGCAGCCCCTGCCGAACATGGTCCTGTCCAACACGCTGCGGGCCAGCATCATGGGCTGGATGAAGACGCTCAGCGCCGAGGTCGCGCATGAGGGGATCACCTGCAACATCGTCGCCCCCGGCGCGATCCGGACGGATCGCAGCCTGGAGACGGCGGGGAGCCTCGCGAAGCGCCAGGGCAAGACGGCGGAGGAGGTGATCGCCGAGCGGTCCAAGACCATTCCCGCCGGGCGCTACGGCACGCCCGAGGAGTATGGGCCGCTCGTCGCCTTCCTCTGCTCGGAGCAGGCGGCCTACATCACGGGCGACATCCTGCGCGTCGATGGCGGCATGGTGCGGGGTTGGTGAGCGTGGCGTCCGATCGCATGAGTGCGCAGCGGCCGCAGGCCGCGAGCAGCGAAGGCGTGAATCGGCCGCCGGGCGCGCGTCTCGCCGCCGATATCGGCGGCACCTTCACCGATGTCGCCCTGGAGTTCCCGGCCGGCGAGGACGAGCTTCGCCGCGTCACCGCGAAGGTCCTGACCACGCCCCACGCGCCGGAGCTCGGCGTGCTGGAGGGGGTGCGGGTGGCGCTGGCGCGCGCGGGGCTCGCACCCGCCGATGTCGCGCTGATGATCCACGGCACGACGCTCGCCACCAACGCGCTGATCGAGCGCAAGGGGGCGAAGACCGCGCTGATCACGACCGAGGGGTTCCGCGACGTCCTCGCCCTCGGCAATGAGAGCCGCTACGACCAGTACGACCTCAACATCGAGCTGCCGGAGCCGCTGGTGCCGCGGAAGTGGCGCCTGCCGGTGCGGGAGCGGCTGGACAACACCGGCCAGGTGCTGCTGCCGCTCGATGAGGCGAGCCTGCGCGCGCATATCCCCTACCTCCGGGAGCAGGGGATCGAGGCGCTGGCCGTGGGCTTCCTGCACGGCTTCGTGAACCCCGCGCACGAACGACGCGCCGCCGAGATCCTGCGGGCGGAGCTGCCCGGCGTGCCGGTCTCCCTCGCCTGCGAGGTTTCGCCGGAGATGCGGGAGTGGGAGCGGTTCTCCACCACCGTCGCCAACGCCTATGTGCAGCCGCTGATGGCGAGCTACCTGGCGCGGCTGGAGGCCGGGCTGCGCGAGATGGGAATGGCGGCGCCGCTCTTCCTGATGCTCTCGGGCGGCGGGCTGACCACCATCGAGACCGCGTCGCGCTTCCCCATTCGCCTCGTGGAGAGCGGGCCGGCGGGCGGCGCCATCTTCTCCGCCCATGTGGCGCGGCAGAAGGGGTGGGAGCGCGTGCTCTCCTTCGACATGGGCGGCACCACGGCGAAGGTCTGCCTGATCGACGGCTACGCGCCCCAGGCCTCCCGCACCTTCGAGGTCGCGCGCGTCGGGCGGTTCAAGAAGGGCTCCGGCCTGCCGCTGCGCATCCCCGTCATCGAGATGGTGGAGATCGGCGCGGGCGGCGGCAGCCTCGCCCAGGTGGACAGCCTCGGGCTGATCCAGGTGGGGCCGGAGAGCGCCGGGGCGGACCCGGGGCCGGCCTGCTACGGCCGCGGCGGCACGCGCCCGGCGGTGACGGACGCCAACCTGGCGCTCGGCCGCTACGACGCGGCGAGCTTCGCCGGCGGCGCGCTCGCCCTCGACACGGCGGCGGCCGAGCGCGCCTTGTCCGCGCATGTCGGCGGCAAGCTCGGGCTGGACGCGCCCATGGCGGCGCTCGGCGTCGTCGAGATGGTGGACGAGAACATGGCGAACGCCGCCCGCGTCCACGCCATCGAGAGCGGCAAGACCTATGACGGGCGGAGCGTCATCGCCTTCGGCGGCGGCGGCCCGGTCCATGGCTATCGCGTCTGCGAGAAGATCGGCGTGCGGCGCATGCTGGTGCCGAGCGGCGCGGGGGTGGGCAGCGCCATCGGCTTCCTGCGCGCGCCCGTGGCCTATGAGGTGGTGAAGAGCCTCTACACCCGCTTCGCCCGCTTCGACCTGGCCGGCGTCAACGCGCTGCTGGCGGCGATGAGCGCCGAGGCGTCCTCGGTCGTCGCCCAGGGCAGCTTCGGCGCGGAGACGCGCGAGAGCCGCCTCGCCTACATGCGCTATGTCGGCCAGGGGCACGAGATCGCGGTGCCGCTGCCGGCGCGGGCCCTGACCGAGGCCGACGTGGCGGACCTCCGCCGCCTCTACGACGCCGAATACGCCCGCTTCTACGACCGGCCGGTTCCGGGCTCGGACGTCGAGGTGCTGAGCTTCGCCGTCACCGTCGCGACCCTGGTGGAAGGCGCCGACCCGGCGGCCGCGGTGGTGGACGCACCGGCCCCGGCGCCCATCCGCGTCCAGAAGGTGCGCGACACCGCGACGGGCGAGGTGCGGGACTGGGCGGTCTATGACCGCGCGGCCATGGCGCCCGGCGCCTCCGTGCCCGGCCCCTGCATCGTGGCCGAGGATGAGACGAGCACGCTTGTGGGGCCGGGCTGGTCCTGCCGGGTGGATGGGTTGGGGTATCTGGAGGTGGTGCGCGATTAGTGGAAGCGCGGGCGCGATGTGTATATCGTGCCCGGTTCCATACACATGGAGCGCCAGATGCGGACGAATATCGAAATCGATGACCGCCTGATGGCCGACGCGATGGCCGCCAGCGGCCTCACCACGAAGCGCGAAACGGTCGAGGAAGCACTGCGCGTGCTTGTTCGCCTCCGGCGCCAGGCCGATGCGCGGCATCTGTTTGGGCAGGTGGCTTGGAAAGGCGATCTCGACGCCGAGCGCCGCGACGAGCCGGAGCGGTGAGCACCATCTTCGTGGACAGCTCCGTCTGGATCGACTTCTTGCGCGGGCAGGTGTCCGCGCAGACTACGACACTCCGGGATCTCCTGGCCGCGCGCGATCCGCTCACGGGGAGCGGCCCGGTCGTGCCGATCGTCGTGGGCGACCTCGTCCTCCTCGAAGTGCTGCGGGGCATCGCCGATGACGGGCAGCTGGCCCGGACCCGCGACGCGCTGCTCTCCTTTCCGCAGGTGCGGCTCGGCGGAACCGAGATCGCCCTCGCCGCGACGGAGCATTACCGGGCACTGCGGCGCCTTGGCATCACCGTCCGCAAGGCGGTGGACTGCCTGATCGCCGCTTGGTGCATCGGGCGCGGCGCGACGCTGTTGCACAGCGACCGGGACTTTGAACCCTTCGCCCGCCATCGCGGGCTGCAGATCCATGGAGCCGCCGCATGAGCGCCCTCGAACAGATCCAGCGCCAGATCCAGTGGAACCGCCTCATCGCGGTGGTGGAGGAACAGGCGCAGACCATGATCCGCACCGCCTTCAGCACCACGGTGCGCGAGGCGGGCGACCTCTCGGCCGGCATCTTCGACCTCGAGGGGCGGATGCTGGCCCAGGCGGTGACCGGCACGCCCGGGCACGTGAACTCCATGGCGGAGTCGGTCGGCCACTTCCTGCGGAAGTTCCCGGCCGCGACGATGCAGCCGGGCGACCACTACATCACCAACGATCCCTGGCTCGGCACCGGGCACCTGCATGACCTGACGGTGGTGACGCCGGCCTTCCGCAACGGGAAGATCCTCGGCCTCTTCGCCAACACGGCCCACATCATCGACATCGGCGGCCTCGGCATGGGGCCGGAAGGCCGCTCGGTGTTCGAGGAAGGCCTCTACATCCCGATCGTGAAGTGCTTCGACCGTGGCGCGGCGAACGAAACCTTCTTCGACATCCTCCGCGCCGGCAGCCGCACCCCGGTCGAGCTGGAGGGCGATGTCTACTCCCTCTGCGCCTGCAACGACGCCGGCGCCAAGCGCCTGATCGAGATGATGGACGAGTACGGGATGGAGAGCCTGGACGCGCTCGCCTCCTTCATCTTCGACAGCTCGCTCCGCGCCACGAAGGACGCCATCGCCAGGCTGCCGCGCGGGGCCTTCGCCGCGGAGATCCGCTCCGACGGCTACGAGGCGCCGGTGACGCTGAAGGCGCGGATGCACATCCAGGCAGACGAGATCGTGGTGGACTATGCCGGCACCTCGGGCCTCTCGACCCGGGGCATCAACGTGCCGCCGGCCTATTGCCGCGCCTATTCCTGCTTCGGGATCAAATGCGTCGTCGCACCCGAGATCCCGAACAACTGGGCCTCCCTGCTGCCGTTCCGGATGGAGATCCCGGAAGGCTGCATCCTCAACGCGCCGCGGCCCTATCCGGTGAGCGTGCGCCACGTGGTCGGCCAGCTGCTGCCCGACCTGATGATGGGGTGCCTGGCGCAGGCCGTGCCGGAGCGCGTGAACGCCGAGGGCTCGTCCGCGCTGTGGAACCCGCCCCTTCGTGGTGGCTCCCAGGTGTCGGGCCAGGCGGCAGAGGTCGAGGATTTCGAGATCATCACCTTCAACTCGGGCGGCACCGGCGCGCGGCCGACGAAGGACGGGCTGTCCGGCATCGCCTTCCCCTCCGGCGTGCGCACCATGCCGGTGGAGGCGACCGAGAACGTCGCCCCCATCATCTTCTGGCGGAAGGAGCTGCGGCCCGACAGCGCGGGCGCGGGCAGGACGCGCGGCGGCTTCGGCCAGATCATGGAGATCGGCGCAAAGGGAGAGGCGGAATTCGCCTGCAACGCCATCTTCGACCGCGTGGCGAACCCGCCCAAGGGCCGCTTCGGCGGCGGCGACGGCGCCGGGGGCCGGGTGGAGCTGAACGACGACAACCACACGGCGCTGCGGACCAAGGGCTTCCAGGTGATCCCCAAGGGGCGGCGCCTCGTGCTGCACCTGCCCGGCGGCGGCGGCATGGGCGACCCGAAGGCCCGCGACAAGGCGCTGGTCCAGCGCGACGTCGAGGACGGCCTCGTCAGCCCCGCCGAAGCCCGCCGCCTCTACGGCGCCTGAGACCCGAGCCAGGACGCAGGAGCCCGCACGGCCCCCCCCGCGACGACGCGCAGCGGCGGCGTCGTGGGGAACATCGAGGGGGCCCCCGCGGCGACGCGCAGCGGCGTCGTGGGGAAGCCTAATCGGCCGTGACGTTGTTGGTGCGGACCACCTCCCGCCAGCGCGCGAGTTCGGCGCGGACGAAGGCGGTGGTGGCCGCGGGGTCGAGGCTCGTGCCCTCGACGCCCATCTCGGTCAGGCGCTGCGCGACCTCGGGCATCGCGAGCACGGCCCGCAGCTCCGCGAGCCAGCGCGGCGCCAGCCAGTCGGGCACGCCGGCGGGCAGGGCGAAGCCGAACCAGTTGACGCCCGTCGCCGCGCCGAAGCCGAGTTCGGCGAAGGTCGGGATGTCGGGCAGCGCGGCGGAACGCTGGGCGGAGCTGACGGCGAGCGGCCGCAGCCGGCCCGCGCGGATATGACCGAGCGCCGCCGGCAGCGTCTCGATGATGGAGGGCACGGTGCCGGCCAGCACGTCGGTCAGCGCCGGCCCCGCGCCGCGATAGGGCACGAAGGTCGGCGCGATGCCGGCGGCGCGGTGGAAGGTGAGGCCGATGAGGTGCGACGCCGTGCCGTTGCCGCCATAGGCCATGGAGAGGCGGTCCCGCTGGGCCCGCGCGGCGGCGAGGAAGGCCGCGATGTCCGTCGCCGGGACGGACGGGTGCACGGCGATCACCATGGGCAGCGCGCCGAGCAGCCCGAGATGCTGGAAGTCGCGGTCGGCGTCGTAGGCGAGGTTGGCGAAGAGGCTCGGCGAGACGCCGTGCGGGGCGAAGTTCGTCACCATCACGGTGTGGGCGTCGCCGCGGGCCTGGGCCGTCGCCGTGGCGGCGAGGGTCCCGCCGGCCCCGGCGCGGTTCTCCACCACGATGCTCTGGCCGAGCCGCGGCGAGAGACGCTCGCCGAGCAGGCGCGAGAGGATGTCGGCCGTGCCGGCCGGCGGGAAGGGCACGATCCATCGGATCGGGCGCTCCGGCCAGGCGGGCCCGGCGGACGGCCCCGCCCCCTGGGCCGCACCTTGCGCGCGCGCGGCGCGGTTGGCGGCGGCGGCGTCGAGCGCGAAGGCGGCGAGCGCGGCGCCGCGCCGGGTCATGCGGAACGCCATCGGTCGGCCTTTCCCGGTTCCTGGAAGATCATCGCCTCACTCGGCCCGGAGGCCGGTGGCGCGGACGAGTTCGGTCCATTGCGCGCGGTCCCGCGCGATATAGGCGGCGTAGTCGGCGCTGCTCATCGGCAGGGGCTCCATGCCGGCGGCCTGCAGGCGCTGCTGGAAGCCCGGCCGGGCGAGGGCGGTCGAGACCGCCCCGTGCAGCGCCGCGACGATGTTGGCGGGCATCCCGGCCGGGCCGGAGATGCCGTACCAGTTCAGCACCTCGTACCGGGGCACGAACTCGCCGAGCGCCGGCACCTCGGGGAGCACGGCGAGCCGTCGCGCGGTCGAGACGCCGAGCGCGCGCACCCGGTTGTCGCGGACGAAGGGCAGGGCGGAGGCGATGGTGTCCGTCATGCCGACGAGGCGCCCGGCGATGATGTCGGGCATGGCCAGCGCCGAGCCGCGATAGGGCACGTGCACCATGTCGAGCCCCGCCATGTGCAGCAGCAGCGCCATGGTCATGTGCGTGGACGACCCGATGCCGGCCGAGCCGTAGGAGAGCTGGCCGCCCCGCGCCCGGACGAAGGCCGCGAAGTCCGGGAAGCTCCGCACCGGAAGGTCGTTGTTGACCAGCAGCACGGCGGGCACGCCGGCGACGTTGGCGATCGGCGTCGTGTCCGTGCCCGGGTCGAAGCCGAGCCGGGCGATGACCGGGTTGATCCCGTGCGTCGCCTGGCTCGCCGTCATCAGGGTGTAGCCATCCGGCCGGGCGCGGACGGTCGCCTCGGTGCCCACCGCGCCGCCGGCGCCGGTGCGGTTCTCGACGATCACCTGCTGCCCGAGGAGGGGGCCCAGCTCCTCGGCGATCATGCGGGAGATGATGTCGGCCGCCCCCCCGGCGGCGAAGGGTGCGATCAGGCGGATCGCCCGATCCGGCACCCAGGGCGAACTGGCGCGGGCCATGGCGGGGAGCAGGGCGGGTGCCGCGAGAAGCGGCAGGATCTGGCGGCGGTGCATGGCTCTCTCCGAGGTGAATTGGGGATTACCACGGTTCCATGCAAGCGCCGTGCAAGCGCCGTGCGACCGGCGCCCCGGGCGGCGTGAGATGAGCCAACCGTCAGGCGACGCACACCCAAGGTTGTGCTATCCCACGCCAGGGCCGCGAGGGTGGTGCGATGCCGACGGAGGACGAAGCCTGGCCCGTCGGCGACGGGACGCCGGCGGTCGCGGAGGCGGCCGGATACGACCCGGCCGCGCTGGCCGCCGGCTACGCGGCGAATGCGTCGCTCATGCGGCTCGACGCCTTCCGGGCCGATCCGCGCTTCCGCGGCATCGACGGGAGCGGCGTGGCGATCGCCGTGCTCGACACCGGCATTGATCTCGACCACCCCTTCTTCGGGCCGGATGCCGACCGCGACGGCGTCGCCGACCGCATCGCCTTCCAGTACGACTTCTCCGGCGCCAACGACGCGAGCGCGCAGGACACGCAGCAGCACGGCTCCCACGTCGCGAGCATCGCGGCCTCCTCGGACCCCACGCTGCTCGGCGTCGCGCCGGGCGCGCGGATCGTCGCGCTGAAGGTCTTCCCCGACGGCAGCAACCCGAGCGCGTCGCGCACCGACATCAACGAGGCGCTCGCCTGGGTCGTCGCCAACCGCGCCGCCTACAACATCGTCTCGGTCAACCTCTCGCTCGGCCAGGGCAACAACGCGACGACCCTCGCCAGCACCAGCTACGCCGCCCATTTCGCCCGCCTCGCGGACGACCACGCCGCGGTCGTCGTCGCCTCGGGCAACAACTACGCGAACGTGCAGGCCCAGGGCGTCGCCTCGCCGTCGAACGACCCCAACGCCTGGTCCGTGGGCGCGCTCGATCCGGCGGGCGGCATCGCCTATTTCTCCCAGCGCCATTCGGGGCTGAGCACGGTCTTCGCGCCCGGCTGGGGCATCCAGGCCGCGTCGTGGAACGGCGGCACGGCGACGCTGAGCGGCACCAGCATGGCGGCGCCGCAGGTCAGCGGCCTCGTCGCCCTCATGCAGCAGGTGCATCTGCGGGCGACCGGGACGCTGCTCGCCGTCCCGACCCTGGAGGACCTGCTGGTGGCCTCGGCCACGCCCTTCGTGGACGCGGCCCGCGCCGATCCCGGCCTCGACGTCACGAACACCGGCGCCACCTACCGGCGGGTGGACGCACTCGCCTGGGGGGCGGCGGTGCTGGAGCGCGCCTTCGCCGGCACCGCCGCGTCCGACCGCCTGACCGGCACGGTGGTCGGCGACGTGATCCGCGGCCAGGCGGGGAACGACACGATCCAGGGCGGGGAGGGGAACGACCGGCTCGAGGGCGGCGACGGGCAGGACCGCCTCGAAGGCGGGGCCGGCGCGGACAGCCTCGCCGGGGGCCCGGGTGAGGACCTGTTGCTCGGCGGCGCCGGACGCGACACCGCCCTGTTCGCCGGCAGCCTCGCCTCGGTCACCCTGACGCGCGGCGCCGCCGGCTGGACCGCGACGGGCGCCGAGGGCACCGACACCCTCCTCGGCATCGAGCGCGCGGTCTTCGCCGACGGCGTCCGCGCCCTGGCCGCGCCGCGCGACCTCGACCTCGCCGGCCGCAGCTTCGCCGATCTGCTCTGGCGGCAGGCGGAGACCGGGCTGCTCTACCGCTGGGCGCAGGAGGGAACGGCCCGGACCGAGGAAGGCGGCATCCGCCCGGCGGGCGCCGGCTGGGCCCTGGCCGGCACCGGCGACGTGGACGGGGACGGACGGGCCGACCTCGTCTGGGCCGGCGCCACCGGCTCGCTCTACGTGTGGCTGATGGCGGGCGCCGCGGTGCGGGGCGAGGGCGCGGTCGGCCGGCTTGCCGCGGGCGAGCGGGTGGCGGGCATCGGCGACACGGGTGGCGACGGCGTGGCGGATCTCGTGCTCGCCACCGGCACGGCCTGGCGCGTCCTGCGCCTCTCCGGCCCGGCCGCCGCGACCGAGGCGCCGGGGGAGGCCCTGCCCGAGGGCTGGACCATCGCGGCGCTCGGCGACCTCGACGGCGACACACGCGCGGACCTGCTGCTGCGCCGGCCGGCGAACGGCGAACTCGCCGCGTGGCTGCTGGACGGCGCGGCGGTGAAGGCGCGTGGCCAGCTCGCGACGGCAGGCCTCGGCTGGGAGGTGGCCGCGCTCGCCGACCTGTCGGGCGACGGCCGCGCGGACATCCTGCTCACCCAGGCCGGCGGCGGCGGGGTGTGGGGCATGGTGACGCGGCCGGACGGGCTCGGCCCGGCGGTCGAGGGCTGGATCGGGACCGCCGGGGCGGGCTGGGCCTTCGCGCGGGCCGCGGATCTCGACGGCGATGACCGCGCCGACCTGCTCTTCGCCGACGCGGCGACGGGCGCGGTCTGGACGTGGCGCATGGACGGCCTGTCCATCCTGGCCCAGGCGGGGCTCGGAGCCGCCGGGTCGGGCTGGGCGCTGCTGTGAGGCGGCCGCCGCATCGTCCGCGGCGGGTTCGGCGCGGGACGTCGTCGGGCCGCGCCGGCTTCCGCCGACGGGCGATTTCGCCGCGGCCGGCACGAACCCGCCATAACCCCTTGCCCAAGCGTCGTAAGCCCGCCTAGCTTGCGATTGCGCCATTCACATCCGACGGAGATTCCCGATGCGCATTCTGTCCGCCGCCCTCGCCGGGGCGGCCGTTCTCGGCCTCGCTGCCTGCGCCGACCAGACCGCTGCCCCCGCGACGACGGCCGCGGCCGCCGCGCCGGCCGCG
>JAIEOO010000187.1 GCA_019750475.1 Acetobacteraceae bacterium
TCACCACCGCCCTGCGGGCGGGCGACGCCGAGGCCGCGCGCGCGGCGCTGACCCGCCACCGGGAGCGCGCGGCGGCGGAGATCGTGGGGGCGCTGCGGCGCCTGCCGCTGGTGAGCGCGTGACACGAGGTCTCGATAGTTGCATACAACCTTGCATGCAAGAGGAGAGCGGGCGTTGACGGATCACGCCGCCCGGTCTCAGTTGCCCCCATGACCCCGCAAGCCGCGCTGCTCGACCGCCTGTTCCGCGCCGCGGTCCGCGCCGCCGACCCGCTGGAGACCCTGCCCCGCTTCCTGCCCGAACGGCCCAGGGGCCGCGTCGTCGTCGTAGGCGTCGGCAAGGCGGCCGCCAAGATGGCCCTGGCCGTCGAGCGCGCCTGGCCCGACGCCGAGGGCCTGGTCATCGCGCCGCATGGCGCCGGCCTCCCCCTCGCCCGGATCGGGCTCCGCTTCGGCGCCCATCCCGTGCCGGATGCCGCGGGCGCCGCCGCGGCCGCCGAGATGCTGGGGCTGCTGCGGGGCCTCACCGGCGACGACCTGGTGCTCGCGCTGATCTCGGGCGGCGGCTCGTCGCTCGCCACCCTGCCGGCCCCGGGCCTGTCCCTCGACGACCTCGTCGCCGTGAACCGCGCCCTGCTCGCCTCGGGCGCCGGCATCCACGCGATGAACTGCATCCGCAAGCACCTCTCGGCCTTCTCAGGCGGGCGGCTCGCGGCGGCGGCGCATCCGGCGCGGGTCGTCACCCTCGCCATCTCGGACGTGCCGGGCGACGACCCGGAGGTGATCGCCTCGGGCCCCACCGTCGCCGATCCCACCAGCTTCGCCGAGGCCCGGGCCCTGGTCGCGCGCTTCGGCATGGCCTTACCCGAGGCCGTCACCCGCCACCTGGCCGACGCGCGGGACGAGAGCGTGAAGCCCGGCGACCCGTGCCTCGCCCGCGCCGAGTTCCGCCTGATCGCGACCCCCATGATGGCGCTCGACGCCATGGCGGCCGAGGCGCGGGCGGCCGGCGTCACCCCCCTCATCCTCGGCGACGCGCTCGAGGGCGAGGCGCGGCAGGTCGGCACGGCGCTCGCCGGCATCGCGCTCTCGGCCGCGCGGCACGGCCATCCCCTGCCCGCCCCCTGCGTTCTCCTCTCGGGCGGGGAGACGACGGTGACGCTCGAGCCGGGCAGCCAGGGCAACGGGGGACGCGGCACGGAATGCCTGCTCGGCCTGGCGCTGGCGCTGAACGGCGCGCGCGGCATCCACGCCCTCTGCGCCGACACCGACGGCATCGACGGCAAGTCGGACGCCGCCGGCGCCTGGTGCGGGCCGGAGACGCTCGCCGCCATCCGCGCCGCCGGGCACGACCCGGCCGCGCTGCTCGGCCAGCATCGCTCCTACGACGCCTTCGCCGCCGCCGGCACGCTCATCAAGACCGGCCCGACGCTGACCAACGTGAACGACGTGCGCGCCCTGCTCGTCACCGGAGATTGACCCCATGGCCGCCCGAATCCCGCTCCGCCGCCGCCGGCGCACCAAGATCATCGCGACGCTCGGCCCCTCCTCCTCAACCGAGGAGATGATCGAGAAGCTGTTCCGCGCCGGGGCCGACGTGTTCCGCCTCAACTTCTCCCATGGCAGCCACGAGGACCACGCGGCGCGCATCGCCATGATCCGCGCGGTCGAGAAGCGGGTGGGCCGGCCCATCGGCATCCTGGCCGACGTCCAGGGGCCGAAGCTGCGGGTCGGGAAGTTCGCCGCCGGCCGCGTCCAGCTCACCGCCGGGCATCGCTTCCGCCTCGACCTCAACCCGACACCCGGCGACGTGAAGCGCGTCCAGCTTCCCCATCCCGAGATCATCCAGGCCGCGCGCATCGGCACCAACCTGCTGCTCGACGACGGCAAGCTGCGGCTGCGCGTGGTCCATTGCCGGGACGACCACCTCGAGACGGAGGTGGTGACCGGCGGCCCTCTGTCGGACCGCAAGGGCGTCAACGTGCCGGACGTGGCGCTACCCATCCCGGCCCTGACCGAGAAGGACCGCGCCGACCTCGACTTCGTGCTGCCGCTCGGCATCGAATATGTCGGCCTCTCCTTCGTGCAGCGCCCGGAGGACGTGGCCGAGGCCCAGGCGATCGCCGGCGGACGCGCCTGGATCATGGTGAAGATGGAGAAGCCCCAGGCGGTCGAGAATCTCGACGGCATCCTGGAGCTCGCGGATTGCGTCATGGTCGCGCGCGGCGACCTCGGCGTCGAGTTGCCGACGGAGGAGGTGCCGCTCGTGCAGAAGCGGATCGTCCGCGCCGCCCGCGCCCTCGGCAAGCCGGTCGTCGTCGCGACCCAGATGCTGGAGAGCATGATCTCCGCCCCGGCGCCGACCCGCGCCGAGGCCTCCGACGTCGCCACCGCGGTGTTCGACGGGGCGGACGCCGTCATGCTCTCGGCCGAGACGGCGGCGGGGCAATACCCGCTGGAGGCCGCCTCCATCATGGACCGCATCGTGGCCCGGGTGGAGGAGGATGCCGGCTGGCGCGCCATCACCAACGCCGCCCGGCCCGAGCCGCGCGAGACCAGCGCCGACGCCATCGCCGCGGCCGCGCGGCAGGTGGCGCACACCATCCACGCCAAGGTGATCGCGACCTTCACCATGACCGGCTCGACCACGCTGCGCGTGGCGCGCGAGCGGCCGGACTGCCCGGTGCTCGGGCTGACGCCGAACACGGCGGCGGCCCGGCGCATGGCCGTGGTCTGGGGCGTCCACCCGATGGAGGTGCAGACGCCGCCCTCCATGTCGGACATGGTCACCCGCGCCAGCCGCGCCGCCGCGCAGGAAGGATTCGCCGCCGGCGGCGAGGAGATCGTGGTGACGGCGGGCGTTCCCTTCGGAACGCCCGGCAGCACCAACGCGCTTCGCGTCGCCACGGTGAGGTGATAGGAGGCGGGGCCATGAAGCGCCTCCTCCTCGCCGCCGCGCCCCTGGCATTCCTGTGGGCCGCGGCCCTCGCCTCCCCCGCCGCCGCGCAGCGGAGCGGCGTCTACGACGTGACGGGCACGGCCCTCGACGGGACCGAGTACACGGGGACGCTCACCCTCCAGCAGGTCGGCATCGCGTCCTTCCGCATCCTCTGGAGCATCGGCGCCGACACCATCGAGGGCGTCGGCGTCGTGAGCGGCCTGACCTTCTCGACCGCCTTCCAGATCGGCGACCAGGCGGGCATGGCGATCTACGAGATCCGGCCGGGCGGCGTGCTGGAGGGCACCTGGACCGCGATCGGCGCCTTCACCACGGGCCGCGAGACGGCACGGCCGCGCTGACGTTTGACGGCCGGCCGCGGCCGGCCCAGCCTCCGCTTCGGGACGACACGCCGCGCCAGAGCACGATCCGCGAAGGCGGCGCCACGGAGGGGATCATGCGGACGGCCGGGACGGACAGCGCGCTGCTGCGCGAGGCGTGGACCCACGCGCTCGACCGCGTGGTCGGGGACAGCCGGCACGCGCTGGAACGGCTGCTCGCCGAGACCGGGGCGATGCGCGCCCGGACCGGCCTGTCGGAGCGCGAGCGCGGCGCGCTCGACGCCCTGGCCGACATCCTGCGCCAGCGCGGGCTCGAGCCCGGGGGCAGCGCGTAGGTCGGCGGGCGGGTCAGCCCGCCTTGAGCAGCCGCGCGGCGGCCACCGCGAAATAGGTGAGGATGCCGTTCGCCCCGGCGCGCTTGAAGGCCATCAGCGCCTCCATCATCGCGCGGTCATGGTCGAGCCAGCCGCGCTCCACCGCGGCCATGATCATCGAGTACTCGCCGCTGACGTGATAGACGTAGGTCGGCATCCCGAATTCGCGCCGCACGCGGTGCAGGATGTCGAGATAGGGCAGCCCCGGCTTCACCATCACCATGTCGGCGCCCTCGGCGATGTCCATCGCGACCTCGCGCAGCGCCTCGTCGCTGTTCGCCGGGTCCATCTGGTAGGTCTTCTTGTCGGACGGGCCGCTGCGGTTGGCGCCCACCGTGCTGCCCACGGCGTCCCGGAAGGGCGCGTAGAAGCCGCTCGCGTACTTGGCGGCGTAGGACATGATCCGCGTGTGGATCAGCCCCCGCTCGTCGAGGGCCTTGCGGATCGTGCCGATGCGGCCATCCATCATGTCCGACGGCGCCACGCAGTCCACGCCCGCTTCCGCCATCAGCACGGCCTGGCGGATCAGCACCTCGACCGTCGCCTCGTTGTCCACCTGGCCGTCGCGGATCACGCCGTCATGGCCATGCGTGGTGTAGGTGTCGAGCGCGACGTCGCCGATCAGGCCGAGCTCCGGATGCGCGGCCTTCAGCGCCCGCGCCGCCTGGCACATCAGGTTGCCGGGATCCACCGCCCCCGTGCCGTCCTCGTCCCGCTCCTCCATCGGCGTGTAGGGGAAGAGGGCGACGGCGGGGATGCCGAGTTCCACCGCCTCCGCCACGTGCTCCGCCGCCATGTCCGGGGAGACGCGGACGACGCCCGGCATGGAGGGCACGGGCACCCGCTGCCCCTTCCCCTTGGTCAGGAAGATCGGCCAGATCAGGTCCTGCGGCGAGAGGCGCGTCTCCGCCGTCAGGGCGCGCGTCCAGGCGTCCCGGCGGTTGCGCCGCAGGCGCGTGGTGGGGAAGGAACCGGCGAAGTGCATCGGGTCGTTGCGTCCTAATCCGAAAGCGCCTGGGAGAGATCCGCCAGGATGTCGTCGATATGCTCGATGCCGATGGAGAGGCGGACGTAGCCGGGCGTGACGCCCGACGCCGCCTGCTCCCCCTCGTCGAGCTGGGAGTGGGTGGTGGTCGCGGGATGGATCGCGAGGCTGCGCGCGTCGCCGATGTTCGCCACGTGGTAGAACATCTTCAGGCGCTCGATGAAGCGCATGCCCGCGTCCTTGCCGCCGGCCAGCTCGAAGCCGAGCAGGCTGCCCATGCCGCCCTTCAGCACCGCCTCGGCGCGCCGCCGCGCCTCGCCCTCGGCCAGCGAGGGGTGGATCACCTTCGTGACCTTCGGGTGCTGCGCCAGGAAGGCCGCGACCCTGATGGCGTTGCTGCAATGCCGCTCCATCCGCAGCGGCAGCGTCTCCAGCCCCTGGAGGAACATGAAGGCGTTGAAGGGGCTCATCGGCGCGCCGATGTCGCGCAGCAGGCAGGTGCGCATCCGCAGGATGTAGGCGATGGGCCCGAGCGGCTTCGCCGCCTGGCTCCACACGGCGCCGTGGTAGCTGGGGTCGGGCCTGTTCAGCGTGGGGAAGCGGTCGCCGCCGGCCTCCCAATCAAAGTTGCCGCCATCCACGACGATGCCGCCGATGCTGGTGCCGTGCCCGCCGATCCACTTCGTCGTGGAGTGCATGACGATGGCCGCGCCGTGCTGGAAGGGCTTGCAGATCACCGGGGCCGCGGTGTTGTCCATGATCAGCGGCACGCCGAGGCGGCGCCCGATCGCCGCGACCTCGGCGATGGGGAAGACCTGCAGCTTCGGGTTGGGCAGCGTCTCCGCGTAGTAGCAGCGGGTGCGGGCGTCGGTGGCGCGCGCGAAGGCCTCGGGGTCGGCCGGGTCCACGAAGCGGACCTCCACGCCGAACTGCTTCAGCGTGTTGGCGAAGAGGTTCCAGGTGCCGCCGTAGAGGTCGGTGCTGCTGACCAGATTGTCGCCGGCCTCGCACAGGTTCATCACCGCGAACATCGTCGCCGCCTGGCCGGAGCCGAGGGCGAGCGCCGCCGCCCCGCCCTCCAGCGCCGCGACGCGCGTCTCCAGCGCGTCGCAGGTGGGGTTCATGATGCGGGTGTAGATGTTCCCGAGCTCCTGCAGGCCGAACAGCCGCGCGGCGTGGCCCGTATCCTGGAACTGAAAGGACGTCGTCTGGTGGATCGGCACCGCGACGCTGCCCGTGCTCGGGTCGGCGCGGTGGCTGCCGCCGTGAAGCGCGATGGTCTCGGGGTTCGTGTAGCTGGCCATGGGCTGCGTCCTTCCCTTCCGGTCCTCCATCCCCCGCGGCGAGGCGGTGGCAGCCGGATGGGCGGAGCGTGCCACCGAAGCGGGCCCTTCGGGAAGGGCGTCCGGCGTCACTCGGCCGCGCGCAGCCGGCTCTCCAGGTCCCGCGCCATGGTGCGCAGCCGCGGCTCCTTGGCGGCCGCGACGCGGGTGCGCTCGAGCGCCTCGGCGGCGGCGGCGCGCTCCCCGAGCGCCGCCTGGGCGAGACCCCGGCCGAGCGTGGCCTCGGGGCTCGAGGGTGACTGGCGCAGCGCGTCCTCGAAGGCTTCGAGTGCGGCCCCCGGCTCCGGCAGCGCGAGAAGCGCCTTGCCGAGGGCGATGAGGGCGGCGGAGTTCCGGGCCTCCAGCGCGGTCGCGAGCCGCGCCGCCCGCACCGCCTCGCCCACCCGGCCCAGGGCCAGCAGAGCCGCGGATTCCTCGATCCGCGCCTGCGGCTCGGCGCGGGAGGCGGCGCCGGCACGGCGCGCCAGGGCCAGCGCGTCCTCCGGCCGGCCGCGATCCAGCGCGAGGCGCGCCTGCGCCGCGTAGCCCAGGGCCAGGTTGGGCGAGAGGCGCATCGCCTCCCGCAGCGGCGCCTCGGCCTCCTCCAGCCGGCCGAGGCTGATGAGGTTCCGCCCCCGCGCGAGATGGCCGAGGGCGTAGCCGGGCGCGGTGCGGACCAGTTCCTCCGCCAGGGCCAGCGCCTCCTCGGTGCGCCCGGCGCGGGCGACGGCGCGGATCATGAGCAGGCGGACCGTCTGGCCGGCGAGGTCCCCGCGCCCGCCATCCTCCCACATCAGGGCTTCCAGCCGCTCCAGCGCGTCGGCCTCGGTGGGCGCCGAGAGCGAGACGACCCAGGCGTAGAGCTGCGGCTGCAGGTGGCGCCACACGTCGAGCGCCGCCGCGGCGAACAGCGCGTCCACGCCATCGGCCGCGGGCGCTTCCGCGTCGGCGACGCGGCCGGCGCCGGCCATGCGGAGCCGCAGGCGCAGCACCTCGCCCTCGCGCAGGATCTCCCCGGTGATGCGCTGGTCGGGCAGGCCGAACAGCGACCGCAGCAGATCGGCGAGGCCGCGCAGCGACAGCCCGGCGATGGGCACGGCGAAGTCCGGCTGCCGGCCCGCGATGTCGAGCATGGGGCGCGCCAGCGGCTCGCTCTGCACGGCGCGGGCCGCCGCCTGCAGCGCGTCGAGCATGCGGTTCGCCGCCACCTCCGGGCTGAGGCCCGCTTCGGCGAGCGCCGTCGGCACGGAGAGGGGCGCCACCTCGACGCCCTGCCGCAGCATGTCGCGCGCCAGCAGCGCGACCAGGAACAGGATGCCGATCGCCGGCAGGACCCGAAGCACGAAACCCTGCGCCAGCGTGACGCAGCGGGCCCAGCGCGTCGGGCTCGGCAGGCTCATCCGTCGAGGAAGCCCGCGACGAGTGCGACCTGCGCCGGCGCCATCAGCGCCGGCGCGTGGCCGCAGCCGGGAATGGTCTCGACCCGCGCGCGGGCCGCCATGCGGGTGGCCGTTTCGGGCAGCAGCAAGTCCGAGGTTTCGCCGCGCAGCACCAGCACCGGACGTTCCGGCGCGGCGTCCCAGAGCGGCCAGAACTCGATGTCCGCGAGCGGCTCCGTCCCCATCGGCTCGGCGATGGCGCGGTCGTAATGCAGGCGCAGGCGGCCCCCCTCCGTCATGCGCGAGGAGTGGATGGCGAGGTGCCGCCACTCGGCGTCCGACAGGTCGCCGAAGGGGGCGTGAACGCGGCGCAGCTCCGCCTCCACCGCCTCGATGCCCGCGAAATCCGCGGGCGCCGCCCGCAGGTAGGCCCGGATGCGTTCGAGGGAGGCGGCCGGCACGAACGGGCCGATGTCGTTGATGACGAAGCGGCGCATCCCGCTCTCCGGCATCGCGGCGACCGCCATGCCGATCAGCCCGCCCATGGAGGTGCCGACCCAGTCATAGCTGTCGAGCGCGGCGAGCAGCGGCCGCATCGCCGCGACGTAGTTCGGCACGGCGTAGAGCTCGCCGCGCGGCAGCCAGGAGGAGAGGCCGCGCCCCGGCACGTCCACGCACAGCACCCGCCGCCCCTGCGCCGCGAGGGCCTGGGCGAGCGCGTCGAAGTCGCGCGCGTTGCGGGTCAGGCCATGGACGCAGACCACCGCGGCGCCCTCCGCCGGTCCCCATTCGGTCCAGCGGAGGTCCACCGCGCCGAAATCGAGCTCCACGCGAAGGGCGCCGAGGCGGGGCTGCATCAGACGATGCCCTTCTCCCGCAGGGCCTTCACCTCATCGGCGCCGAGGCCGAGCAGGCCGGTCAGCACCTGGTCGCTGTGCTCGCCCAGCACGGGCGGCGGCACGCGGTAGTCGGGCGGCGTGGCGGAGAGCTTCACCGGGTTGGCGATCACCTGGATCTCCTGCCCCGAGGCGTGGGGCAGCGTGACCACCATCTCCCGCGCCTTGACGTGCGGGTCCTCGAACACGTCCTTCAGCGTGTTGATCGGCCCGCAGCCGATCTTCTCCCGCTCCAGCGCCTGGACCCAGTCCGCGGTCGCCCTCGACTTCATCACCGGCGTGAGCGTCTGCGTCACGAGGTCCCGGTTGGCGACGCGCTTCGCGTTGGTCTTGAAGCGCTCATCCTCCAGCAGGTGCTCGCAGCCGAAGGACTTGCAGAAGCGCTCGAAGGTCGGGTCGTTGCCCACCGCCAGGATGATGTAGCCATCCTTGGTGGGGAATTCCTGATAGGGGCTGATGTTCGGGTGCTGGTTGCCGAGCCGCGGCGGGTTCTCGCCGGTCGAGAGGTAGTTCATCCCCTGGTTCGCGAGCCAAGCCACATGAGTGTCCAGCATGCCGATATCGATGTGCTGACCCTCACCTGTGTTGTTGCGGTGGTTCACCGCGGCGAGGATACCGATGCAGCCATAGAGCCCGGCGAAGAGGTCGGCGACGGGCACGCCCACCTTCTGGGGGGAGCCGTTGGGTTCGCCCGTGAGGGACATCACGCCGCCCATCGCCTGGATCAGCGCGTCGTAGCCCGGGCGCGGCGCGTAGGGCCCGGTCTGCCCGAAGCCGGTGATGGAGCAGTAGATCAGCCGCGGGTGCTTGGCCTTCAGCTGCTCCCACCCCAGGCCGTATTTCGCCAGCGCGCCGACCTTGAAGTTCTCGACCAGGATGTCGCAATGCTCGAGCAGCCTGTGGACGATCGCCTGCCCCTCGGGCCTGGCGATGTCGAGCGTGACCGAGTGCTTGTTGCGGTTCACGCCGAGGAAGTAGGCGCTCTCCTTCGTCTCGGGCCAGAAGGGCGGCGCGAAGCCGCGGGTGTCGTCGCCGGCCTCGGGCCGCTCGATCTTGATGACCTCGGCGCCGAGGTCGCCCAGCATCTGGGTGCAGGTCGGGCCCGCGAGGACGCGGGTGAGGTCGAGGACGCGGAGGCCCTTGAGCGGGCCGGTGGGCGTGGTCGCCCCCATGATGTTCGGCATGTGGTGAGCCTGGTTCTTCTTCCGATCCGGATCGAGCCGGTATCGGCCAGGCTTCGCGGGGCGGCAAGGGGCGCCGTTGCGCCGCGGCGCCCGGCGTGGCTAGGCTTCGGCCGCCGGGCGACGGAGGGACGGGTTGCGCATCCTGCTGCTGGTCTGCGCCGGCCTCATCCTCTCGGGCTGCTGCGGCCGGGGGCTCTGGTACAGCAGCCCGATGCGCTCCTGCGCGGCACCGGCCGCGCAGGACGTGGCGTAGGCGTCAGGCGAACTTCACCTTCGCGTTCTCGCCGCCATCGGGCTGTTGGCCGGTGGTGACGGCCTTCACGTAGCCATAGGCGTGCAGCAGGGTCGAGGACACGCTGTCCCAGTATTCGGCGCCCTCGATGCGCACCGCGATCAGGGCGCAGTCCGGCGCCTCGGGCCCCGCGGGGAACCAGGTCCGCATGCCCTCGCTCCACAGCGCCTTCTGCTTGCCCACGTCGCGGACGTTGCGCGCCTTGCCGCGGGCCGAGACGTAGTTCTGCCCGCGCGGGTCGCTGAAGCCGAGCAGCACCTCGTCATCCTCGGCGACCTGCTGCTGCTTGGGCTCGCCGGCCGTGGTGAACATCCAGGCCGTGTCGTCCTCGATCGCCGCCACATACATGGGCCGCGAACGCAGATGGCCCTCCTCCGTCCGGGTCACGAACATGGCGACGCGGATGTCCTGGATCATCTCGCGGATCTTCACGCGGGCCTCGTCGTCGTTGGCGGGCTTGGTCATGGCGGCCTCCTGGCAAAGGGATCGCCCGTGGCAACGGTCCCCAACCGCCAGGGTTGCGCGCGGCCCGCCCCGGCCGGCATTGCCCGCCCCGCCCGGCCGGGGCATTTTCCGCCCGGAACGGAGGAAATCCCCATGCTCGACGCGCCGCTGACCGCCGCCCCCAACCTCGACTGCTTCGGCCTCGCCCGGGCGCTGTCCGGCTTCCACCTGATCGGCGGCAAGCTCGTTCCTTCGGCCTCGGGCAAGAGCTTCGCCGTGGTGAACCCGGCGACCGGCCAGGAGGTGGCCCGCGCGGCCGAGGGCGACGCGGCCGACGTGGACGCGGCCGTCGCGGACGCGGCCCGCGCCCAGAAGGAATGGGCCAAGGCGCCGGCGCGCAAGCGCGGCGCGCTCGTGCATCAATGCGCGGCGCTGATCAAGGAACACGCCGAGGAGCTGGCGCGGCTCATCGCGCTCGAGACCGGCAAGGCGCTGCGCACCGAGAGCCGCGTCGAGGCCAATGTCGTGGCCGACGTCTTCGAGTTCTTCGGCGGCCTGGGTTCCGAGCTGAAGGGCGAGAGCGTCCCCTTCGCGCCCAACGTGCTCAGCGTCACGGTCCGCGAACCCCTGGGCGTGGTGGGCGCCATCATCCCCTGGAACGTGCCCATGCTGCTGATGGCGCTGAAGGTCGCGCCCGCGCTGGTGGCCGGCAACACGGTGGTGGTGAAGAGCGCGGAGGAAGCGCCGCTCGCCGTGCTGCGCATCTGCGAGCTGATGAACCGCGTGCTGCCGCCCGGCTGCTTCAACATGCTCTCGGGCTTCGGGCCGGAATGCGGCGCGCCGCTGGTCGAGCATCCGCAGGTGCGCAAGGTGACCTTCACGGGTTCGGTCGAGACCGGGAAGATCGTCGCCAAGGCGGCGTCGCAGAAGCTCGTGCCCGTGACGCTGGAACTCGGCGGCAAGTCGCCGATGATCGTCTTCCAGGATTGCGACTTCGAGAAGACGGTGGCCGGCGCCCTCACCTCCATGCGCTTCACCCGCCAGGGGCAGAGCTGCACGGCAGCGTCGCGCATCTATGTCGAGCGCCCGATCTTCGACCGCTTCGTCACGGCCATGAAGGACGCCGTGAACAACATGGTCATGGGCGACCCGCTCGACGAGAAGACCGACATCGGCACCATCATCAGCACGGGCCAGTTCGAGAAGGTCCAGGCCTTCATCGAGGAGGGCAAGGCGACGGCCGGCGCGACCGCGCATGAATGCAGCGCCATGCCCACCGACCCCGCGCTGAAGAAGGGACTGTTCCTCCGCCCCGTGATCTTCACGGGCCTGACGAAGGACAGCCGCCTGGTGCGCGAGGAGATCTTCGGCCCCGTCACCGTCATCCAGCCCTTCGACGACGCGGAGGCCGTGCTGGCCGAGGCGAATGACAGCGAATACGGCCTGGCCGCGAGCCTCTGGACGAACAACCTCAAGGTCGGCCTCGACCTCGCGCACCGGCTGGAAGCGGGTCTCGTGCAGATCAACCAGAACCTCGTGGTGCAGGCCAACCTGTCCTATGGCGGCGTGAAGTCCTCCGGCCTCGGGAAGGAGGCCTCGCTCGAGGCGATGCTGGAGCACTTCACCCACAAGAAGACCATCATGGTGAACATGGCCTGACCTGACGGCGACACTTGCCCGCCACCACCGCCGTCATCGTCGCCCACAACTCGGCGGCGGTCCTGCCCCAATGCCTCGCCGCCATCGGCGGCGAGGTTCCCGTCATCGTCGTGGACAATGGCAGCGCCGATGACAGCGCCGCGCTGGCCGCGGCCGCCGGCGCGCGCGTGCTGCGGCCGGGGCGCAACCTCGGCTTCGGCCCCGGCGCCAATCTCGGCTTCGCCGAGGTCACGACCGAATTCGGCATCCTGCTGAACGCCGACGCCGTGCCCGCCCCCGGCATGTTTTCCGGATTGGAGGTCGCGGCGCGCCGCTTCCCGGAGGCCGGGCTGCTCGCCCCCGCGATCCGCGGCGAGGACGGCGCGCTGCAATTCGGCCGGCGCCTGCCCTTCGAACCGGGCCGGCGCGACGCGCCGGTCGCCATGCCGGAGGGCGATTGCTGCGCGCCCTATGTCGGCGGCTCCGACATGTTCTTCCCCATGCGCGTGTTCCGCGCGCTGGGCGGCTTCAACCCGGACATCTTCCTCTACTTCGAGGATGACGACATCTGCCTGCGCGTCCGCGCCGCCGGCCATTCCCTCGTGCATGTCACGTCGGCGCGGATGGATCACGCGGGCGGCAAGTCCTCGGCGCCGTCGCCGCGGCTCGACTGGTGCAAGGCCTGGCACCAGGGCTGGTCGCGCCTGCATCTCGAGGCGAAGCATCGCGGCCGCGGCGCGGCCTGGGCGCGCCTCGCGCGGGACTGGCCGGAACTCGCGGTGAAGGCGGCGCTGCGCCGCGGCGATGCGCGGCACGCGAAGTGGAGCGGCCGCGCCGCCCGCATGCTCGCCTGGGCGCGCGGCGTGCGCGCGACGGACGCGGCGCTCGATCCCTGAGGGGACAGGCCGTCATCGGCGCCGTCTCTCGCGGTGATCGTTGCCGCTGCATGGACGGCCGCGCGGCCAGGCTCCAGACTTCCCCCATCGCCGCAGGACGCGGCCCTCGGAGGGAGATCCCCATGCGCAAGATGTTCGCCGCCGCCATCGCCTTGGCCTCGGTCGCGGCCCTGCCGGCCTCCGCGCAGGTGCTCTACCAGTGGCCGGCCAGCAGCACCTCGATCTCCTATGTCGGGAATTGCCCCATCCGCGTCACCGGCGGCTACGCCCAGATGGTGGGGGAGCCGACGGCGCGCGTCATCGTGCAGATGATGAACCAGGACACCGCCCGCGCGCGGGAGGTGCGGATGCAGGTCAGCTATGTGAGCCAGAACGGCACGGCCCGGCGCGAGGGGAATTTCGGCCCGTTCCGCGTGGCATCGAACAACGTGGCGGAGGTCCGCACCCTGTCCCTGCCGCCGGGCATGCCCACCGGCAGCACGCTGACCATCCGCGTGACGAGCTGCACGCAGGCCTGATCGCCGGTCAGGCCGGGATCCGCTCGGCGAGGAAGTCCACGAAGGCCCGGATGCGCGGCACGTGTTGCCGCCCCGGCGCCATCAGCGCCCAGATCGGCACCGGCTCCGACGCGTGCGCGTCCTCGAGCAGGGGCAGCAGGCGCCCGTCGGCGATCGCGTCCTCCACCAGGAAGCGCGTGACGCGGATGATGCCGAGGCCGTCGAGCGCCATCTGCCGCAGTGCATCGGCGCTGTCGCAGGTCAGCCGCCCCCGCACGTTCAGCAGCGCCACCCCCTCCCCCTCGCGGAAGGGCCAGGCCGCGAGCCGCGCGTAGCCATGCAGCACGAGGCATTCGTGATCGAGCAGGTCGCGGGGTGCCCGCGGGGCGCCGCGCCGGGCGAGATAGGCGGGCGAGGCGCAGATGACGCGCCGCCCATCGGCGATCCGGCGCGCGACGAGCGCCGAATCGTCGAGCGCGCCGGTGCGCAGCACCACGTCCGCCTGCTCGGCGACGAGGTCCACGCGGCGATCGGTGATGGAGAGGTCCAGCGTCACCTCGGGATACCGCTCGAGGAAGTCGGGCAGGAGCGGCAGCAGCCGGTGCCGCGCGAAGGCGCTGCCGGTGTTGACGCGCAGATGCCCGCGCGGCCGGGTGCGGCCCGCCGTCACCTCGGTCTCCGCGGCCTCGATCAGGGCGAGGATGTCGCGGGCCCGCGCCAGATAGGCCTCGCCCTCCGGCGTCAGGGCGAGGCGGCGCGTGGTGCGGGTCAGCAGCCTGACGCCGAGCCGCGCCTCCAGCCGGGTGACGAGCTTCGACAGGGCGGAGGGCGTCATCCCCGTGCCCTGGGCGGCCGCGGCGAAGCCGCCTTGCTCCACCACGCGGACGAAGCCGGCCATGTCGTCGGCGGCGCTCATGATTGATGCCCCTCAGGCACGAATGATCGGTTTTATTCGATAATTATCTCTCCGGATAGCACGAATAGCGTGGCGTCACCCCAGCACGAAGGGCTTTCCGCCATGCGCCTCCTCGCCCCTCCCCACCTCCGCACCGCTCGGTCGCGTCGCGCCGCCGGGCTCGGCGCCCGGCTCTGGGCGCAGCTTCGGCTGAGCTGGGGCCGCACCGCCCCGGCCAGGGCCTGACCCATGCCGCTGCTCCGCCTCGACCTGCCCGACACCGTCACGCCCGGAGAGGCCCGGGCACTGGCTGACGCCGCCCATGCGGCGCTCGTCGCCCACATGAACGTGCCGGAGGACGACCGCTTCCAGGTCATCACCCGCCATCCGCCGGGCGGGCTCGTGATCGACCGCGACTACCTCGGCATCGCGCGGGGCGACCGCGCCTCGATCCTGCAGGTCACGCTGCGCGCGGGCCGCAGCCTCGACCAGAAGCGGCGCTTCCTGGCCGAGTATGCGCGGCGCGCTGGCGAGGCCGGGTGGCGAGCGGCCGACCTCATGGTCGTGATCCACGAGAACACCCCGGCCGACTGGTCCTTCGGCGAGGGGGTGGCGCAATACGCGCCGGTCGCGGCGTGACCGCCGCGCTGCGCCTGTGGCGGCGGTGGCGCCACGCCCTGCGGGAAGCGGCCGAGCTCACGGCGCTGACCGACCGGGAGCGGCGCGACCTCGGGCTCACGCGGCTCGACATCGCGCGTCTGATCGCCGAGGGCGGGCGGCCGCCCCGGTCCTGACGCGATCAGGCGGCGCGGGCTATGGCGCCGCGGCGGGGGTACTGCATCACCAGCACCTCCGCCCCCTCCGGCCCGGCGCTCGCTTCCAGGGCCGGCTCGTCGGGGCCGACGAAGAGCAGCGAGAGCGGCGGCAGCCCGTCCAGGGCGCCGCGCAGCACCAGCCAGAACTGCCCCTTCCCGCCCGACGGATCCGGCCCGCGCAACGCCGCCCCGGCCTCCACCACATGGCGCCACGCCCCGAGCCCGTCCGCGCGCGGCTCCAGCAGGGGCTCGGCGCCCGGCGTCCCGTCGCCCGGCGTCACCGGCTCGGTCGTGGTCTGCCAGGGTTCGCGGTTCGGCACCGCCTTCAGCTCGGCGGCCGCGGTCGCGACGTAGCGCGCGCCGGGATCGTAGCCGTTGCGCAAGGTGAAGTAGTGCAGCCCGTCCTCGCCGGCCGTGATCGGGCCATAGGCGGTGTGGGCGTTGGTGTAGTGCACCGTGACCGGCCGCACCGGATGGCGCCCCAGCGTGCCGCCGCCCGCCACCACCACCTGGAACTGGTCCGCCTGGTGGAAGTGGGACGTCACGACCGAACCCGGCGGCTGCTCCACCAGGAAGGCCATGGGGTAGAAGCTGCCCGGCTCCGGCGGCGGCGGGCTGTCGGGGCCGCGCACCGTCCAGTTGGTGCCGACGAAGGTCGTCGTATGGATCGGCACGCCATTGGCGTTCACGGGCCGGCGGGTCGCCGCGACGGCGCGGCTGTCGGCGAGGATCGGCATGGGTTCCTCCGGATCTACTGGGCGGTGAGGCCGAGGCGCCGGATCACCGGCCCCCATTGCGCCCGGTCGCGCTGCGCCTGGGCGCCGAGGTCCTGCGGCGTGCCGCCGCCCGGCTCGGCGCCGTCGCGCGCGAGGGCCTGTCGCAGCTCCGGCTCCGCCAGGGCGGCGTTGAGCGCGGCGTTCATCCGCTGCACCACCGCCTCCGGCACGCCGGAGGGCGCGTAGAGCGCGATCCAGGCCTCCAGCTCCAGGTCGATGCCGGTCTCGCGGAAGGTCGGGATCTGCGGCAGCAGGGAGTGGCGCTGGCGGAAGGTGACGGCGAGCGGCGTCGCCTGCCGGTTGCCGAGCGGCGCCATCAGCGCGGCCAGCGTGTCGAAGATCAGCGGCACCTCGCCCCGCATCACCGCCGTCGCCGCCTGGCCGCTGCCGGGATAGGCGACGGCGAGCGGCTCCGCCCCGATCTGCTGGCCGAGCACGTTGAGCACGAGGCGCGCCGTGCTCGACGGCATGGCGACGCCGGCCGCGCCCGGCTGGCCGCGCAGCAGCTCCACCGCCTGCGGGAGGTCGCGCGGGCCGCTTTCCGGCCCGCTCGCCAGCAGCATGCCGTGGCGCACCGCCATGCCGATCGGCACGAAGTCGCGCAGCGGGTCATAGGGAAGCGCGGGGAAGAGGAACTCGTTCAGCGCCATCGTCCCGAAAGAGCCCCAGAGCAGGGTGTAGCCGTCGGGCGCGGCGCGCGCGGCGGCGGCGGTGCCGATGTTGCCGGCGGCCCCCGGCCGGTTGTCCACGACGATGGGCTGGCCGAGATGCGGCCGCATCCGCTCCGCGACGCGGCGCGCGACGATGTCGGAGCCCTGGCCGGCGGCGAAGGGCATGATCACGCGGACCGGACGATCCGGCCAGGCGGGCTGGGCCGTCGCCGAGGCGATGGGCGCGAGAAGCAGCGCGGCGGCGAACAGCGCGCGTCGCAGCATGGGCGGCGGTCCCTCGGTCGTTTCCCTCGCGGAGCAGGCTACGCCCGCGGCCCGGCCGCCGGCAAGACTTGTCCGGACAGCCGGGTCAGCGCCGCAGCAGGGCCACCGCCGTCACGTCATCGGCGGGCGGCGCGCCATCCACGAAGCGCGTGAGGTCCGCGAGCAGTGTCGCCAGCACCTCGGCCGGCTCGGTCTTCCCGGTGACGGCGGCTTCCATGCGCGCACGGCCATACAGCTCCAGAGCAGGGTTCTGCCCCTCGGTCACCCCATCGGTGACGAGCAGCAGGCCCTGCCCGGGGGCGAGGGCGAAGGGCTCGCTGGAATAGGGCAGCCCCTCCATCACGCCGAGCGCCGGCTGCTGCCGGTAGCCCGTCAGCGCCCGGCACCCGCCCGCCTCCAGCAGCAGCGGCGCCTCGTGTCCCGCGACCGCGATCCGCCCCTCGCCCGTGGCGCGCGCGATGATGCCGAGCGCCGCGGTGACGAAGGTCATGTCCTCGTTGTCCTCGGCGAGGTCGGCATTGGCCTGGGCGAGCAGCCCGCCCGGGTCGGGCACGCGGCCCTCCGCCACGGCCTGGCGCGCCGCCGCGCGGATCAGGCCGAAGGTCCGCGCCATGGTCATGCCGGCCGGCGCCCCCTTCCCGGCCACGTCGGCGACGGCGAAGAGCAGGTGATCGGGCCCGAGCGGCAGCAGGTCATACAGGTCGCCCCCCACCTCCCGCGCCGGTTCGACATGCGCGGCGACGGCGATGCGCGCGTCGGACAGGGCGGCGAAGTTGCGGGGCACGAGGGAGAGCTGCGCGCGGCGCGCGCTCTCGAGTTCGGCCTCCAGGGCGCGCAGCCGCTCGGCCGCGAGGTCGCGCAGGCGCTTCTTCTCCAGCACGGCGGAAAGCCGCGCCTTGAGCAGCGGCGGCTCGAAGGTCTTGGGCAGGTAGTCCTCGGCGCCCAGCTCGATGCAGCGGATGACGCCCGTCATCTCCGTGTGGGCCGAGATGACGATGACCGGCGGCTCGCCCTTGAGGCGCTCCAGCACGCCGATGCCGTCCATCTCGGGCATCTCGAGGTCGAGCAGCATGGCGTCGTAGCGCCGCTTCGCCACGGCCTCGAGCGCCTGCACGCCGTTTTCCACCATGTCGGGTGCGGGATAGCCGAGTTCCGCGAGGCGGCGCTTCAGCAGCAGGCGGTTGAAGGGGCTGTCGTCCACGACGAGCAGGGCCGGGCCGTTGCTCACGCCTGGGCCTCCGGGGGCCGCTCGGCCGGCTCCTCGCCGGCGCGCCGGCCGGTGGCGACCGACTCCACCGCCGAGCGGCTCTCGGCCGCGAGCCGCGACAGGTCGATCATGGTCACGGTGATCTCCTCGGCGGCCGTCGCGTTGCTCTGGCCGATGCGGGTCAGCGTCGCGACCCGGTCGTCCAAGCTCGCGATCGTCGCCTGCTGCTCCTCGATGGCGACGGCGATGGCGGCGGCGAGGCGCGCCGTCTCGTTCGTCAGCCGCTCGAGGTCGTCCATCGCCTCGCCCACGGCGGCCGCGGTGCCGGCGCCTTCCCGCGTCCGGCGCCCGGCGAGCTCGACCACGTCGGCGATCTCCTGCGCGAGGCCTTCGGTGCTGGCGGCGAGGCTGCGCACCTCCTCCGCCACGACGGCGAGGCCGCGCCCGTGCTCGCCCGCGCGCGCGCTCTCGATCGCGGCGTTGATGGCGAGGATGTTCGTCTGCGTCGCGATCTTGGCGATGGTGCCGGCGATGCGCGTCACGCGCTCCGTGTCCTCGCCCACCGCGTCCACCGTCTCGATGAGCTGGCGCACCTTCGTCAGGTTGGTGCCCAGCAGCTCCTTCCCCGTCTCGGCGGTGTCGCGCGCAAGCTGGGTGGAACGCCCGACCTCCGCCACCGCGTCCGTCGTGTGGGACAGCGCGTCGGACACCGCCCGCAGCTCCGCGAGCTGGGTCATCGCGCCTTCGCTCACCTGGCCGATGGCGTGGCTCGCCTGGGTGGTGACGATGGCGGTGCGCCGCGCGCCCTCGAGCGCCTGGTCCACCAGCATCTGCGTGGTGGCGAGGTTCGCCTTGAACACGTCCACCGCGCGCGCCATCTCGCCGACCTGATCGGCCCGCGCGGTCCCGGGCACGGCGACGGCCGCATCGCCCCGGGCCAGCGCGCCCATGGCGCGGGCCAGGCGGCCCAGCGGCCGGGCCGTGAGGATCACCAGCACGAACCAGACCAGCAGCAGCCCGAGGATGCCGACCGCCGCCCCGCCCAGGAGGATGACGAGGCCCTGGCCCTGGAGTTCCTGCGCGCGAGCGAGGTTGCGGTCGGCGTCCGCCTTCACGAGTTCGCGCGCGTCGGCGGTCAGGCGGTTGAAGGCCACGACCATGTCGAGCCATTCCTCCTGCAGCGCCGTGTACTGGTCCCGCTGGCGCCGGGCGAAGGCGTCGCGCACGCGCTCTCCCAGATCGGGCAGGCGCGACGCCATGTCGCGCGCCGCGTCCACCGCGATCCGGTCGAGCCGCGCGCCCACGAGGCTGACCAGCAGGTCGTGGCTCTCGACGATGGCGCCCGCGTTCTGCACCATGCGCGGCGCCGTGACGGTGGAAGGCAGCGCGCCGGCCATCACCGCGGCGAAGGCCTGGGCGAAATCGGCGACGTCGGTCGAGAAATCATCCACCGCGACGATGGCGCGTCGGTCGCGCACGCCGAGCTCCTCGATGATGCGGCCCTGCTGCGACAGGACGAGGAGCGCGCCCCCGGCCAGCACGGCGATGGAGGTCGCCATCAGCAGCAGGATGATCGCGGCCCGCGCGCCGATGCGCCCGAGCACGCCGGGGCCGGGCGCGCGGTCGCGCAGGGGCCTCCCCGGCAGGGAGCCGGCCGGGGCGGGCCGTGGGGTCTCGGTCACGCTGTCGGGCGCCATCGCCGGCGAGCCTAGACCGGTTCGGCCCCCGCTGAAATCGGTCTCTCTTGCCCGTGGCGCCCCACCGGGCGATGACGCGGCCATGACGCGCATCCTCGTGGTGAACAGCAACACGACCGAGGGCGTGACCGCCCGCATCCATCAGGCGGGGCTCGCCGCGGCGCCCGCCGGCGTGACGGTCGAGACGGTTTCGGCCCCCTATGGCCTGCCGCTGATCGTCACACGGGCGGACTGGCTGGTCGCCGGGCCGGCCACCCTCGCCGCGCTCGCCGAGCGGCGCGGCCGGTACGACGCCGCCGTCGTCGCCTGCTTCGGCGACCCCGGCACCGACGCCGCACGGGAGTTGCTGGACGTTCCCGTCATCGGCATCAGCGAGGCCGCCTTCCACGCCGCCGCGATGCTCGGCCGGCGCTTCGGGGTGGTGAGCTTCACCGCCGCCCTCAAGCCCATGTTCGTGGATTGCCTGGAGCGCGTGGGCCTCGCGGGCCGCTGCGCCGGCTTCCGCATGGGCCCGGCCTTCGCCGGCGACCCCGGCCGCGTGGCCGAGGAGCGACGGGACCTGCTGCTCTCCCTCTGCCGCCAGGCGATCGAGGAGGACGGGGCCGAGGTGCTGATCCTGGCGGGCGGGCCGCTCGCCGGTCTCGCCCCGGTCCTCCAGCCGGAGGTTCCGGTGCCGCTGGTGGATGGCACCGCCGCCGGGGTGCGCCTCGCCGCCGCGCTGGCCGGGCTGGCGCCGGCCTGCAAGACGCATCGCGCGCGGACGCTGACCGGCTTCGAGCCGCGGGCGACGTCGCTCTACACCGGCGCGTGAGCCCGCGCGGCGTGTTGCCCTGGCGGCGCGCCGGCGCTATCTCTCAGCCGTCGCGGGCGTAGTTCAGAGGTAGAACGTCAGCTTCCCAAGCTGAATGTCGTGGGTTCGATTCCCATCGCCCGCTCCAACCTTTTCAAGCGCTTAGCGAGTGATCGTTGCCCAAGGCGGCGCGCCGGGTATCAATCTGTCTCACTCTAAGCGACTGATCTTCCAAGAAACACGCAATATCGTTGCGCAGTCAAATATCGCCGCTCCAGCGAGCAGCGCGTTAGGAGCCTGCCTCTTCCGCATCGGCCGAACTGGATGCTTCGCACTGGCCATCAGCGTCCACATCCGCTCCGGAACCGGTCCATTTCCGCCAAGCTGCCTTGTTGCCCATCTTGCCAGGCACTCGTTCAAGCATCTGCCGTTCGTATAGGCGTAGGAATACCGCTTTCATTGCGTTCTCAGACCTGATGCCGGTCAGCTCGCGCCCAATGCTGTTGGTGATCTCGTTGTGGTGGTCGAGATAAGCCATTACTGCATCTTCAGGCGATGCCAGTGGTGAATGCCGGATGTGGACGATAACCGACGTGTCAGTCTCTTCGATCTCTGGCGCTTTCAGCCGCAGCGCCTTCATCGCCTCGAACGCAGTGTTCAGACCCTCACCCACGTCCTTGTTCGGGGCGTTCGGAAACTTGTTGATCAGGCGCACAAGACGAGGATTGCGCGCCGCCTGTTCGTCGAGGATGTTCTGCTTGGTAACATGGCCGGGCAGCCTGCCAGGACTCTGCACTTCAACGCGGTTGTCGTAGATGCGGATGTGGATGTCGGATGCGAGGCTGTAATCCCGATGCAGCACGGCGTTGGTGATGATCTCGTGCAGCGTCTCGTCCGGATAGAGCACCGCTTCCAAGCCTTTGCCTGTCAGCTTGCGAATGCCCTGGACGATCTCCTTGGTCTTCGCCACTGCGGCGTAGATCAAGTCGTAGGCGCACCCCTCAATGGTGAGCGGATCGCCCGCGAGCTGCTCACGCGTACCTTCGTCTTCGCGGGTCTTGTACCGATAGATCTTGACTGCGGAGCGCTTGGGCAGCGCTGACTGCGGCTCGTCATGAAACAGCATCACGCCGGCGACGGTCGGGCGTTGATCGACGATCAGAGCTTGCTTTGTCAGCCAAGCTTCCGGATCCCCAGTCGGGATCACGCCAAGCATGAAGTTGATGACCGTAACCGAGTTCGTCACGCTGTCGAGCGGTGTGTTTACGACATCGTCCTCGAAGCTGATGATGCCCTTGTCGAGCCGCAGGCGGTGCAGCGCCTCGGGGGTATCTACCCGCAGCTTCTGTGCTCCCTTGCGGATGTAAGGGTATCCGTCCGTGGCTTTGATGATGTCCTTGGACTTCGGGGCTTCGATGTGGAGGACATAGCCCGGCACGGTCGAGCACTTCAGGAAAACGGCATGGTAGTGCCCGCCCAGCGGTTTCATGGTCTCTAGAACCTGGAGATGGGCGTTGGCCGCTTCCATGTCGGGAAACCCGCGCCAGCTGCGAACCTTCTTGCCGTCCTCCTTGCGCTCGTCGATCCCGATGTAGATCTCACCGCCAGACGTGTTCGCAAACGCCGAGACGGATTCTGACATCTTGCCCGGCTTGATGTCGATTGCCTTAACGTCGTGAAAGTGGTCCTCGTCGATGGCGAGGATCGCCTCCACCTGGGCGGGAGTGATCTCAATGCGCTCAACCATAGCGATCCGAGCCGAAACGGGGCATTAACGGTATGCCAGCGCGCACTCTGGCAGCAAGGCCATGCTTCCTTCCCACCTGCGCCAGCCTATGCCACCGTCGGCCCCTTTACCGATCTGTAGCACTTGGCCCGCATCCGGGGGCTACAGGACGAAGCAGACCGAACGCCTACGAAGCTCCAACTGGCTGAGAATGCTACGGAGATTCGCCAAGGGCTTGCTCTTGATGGACAGGTGGATCGGCTTCCCAAGCTGAATGTCGTGGGTTCGATTCCCATCGCCCGCTCCATCCCCATCGTTCCCGGCGCACGGTTCCGGCCTAGCATGGGCCGATGAGCGACCGCCTCTCCGCCACCCGCTTTGCGGCCGCCGTGGTCACGGCGCAGGTGCTGGTGCAGATCGGTGCCTTCACCCTGCCCGCCCTGCTGCCGCATCACCTCGCCGCCTGGTCCCTCTCGGCGACCGAGGCCGGCTGGCTCATCGGGGCCTTCTTCGCGGCCTACGCGGTCGCCGTGCCGATCCTTGTCGCGCTGACGGACCGGGTGCCGGCCCGCCGGGTCTACCTGGTGGGGGCGGGCGCGACGGCGCTGGCGCATCTCGGCTTCGCCCTGCTCGCGGAGGGCTTCTGGTCCGGCCTCGCGCTGCGGGCGCTCGCCGGCATCGGCTGGGCGGGGTGCTACATGCCCGGCCTCAAGGCCATCGCCGACCGGCTGGAGGGCGAGGCGCAGTCCCGCGCGGTCGGCTGGCACGCGGCCGGCGTCGGCATCGCCGGGGCCATGTCCTTCGCCGTCGCGGGCGCGCTCGACGCCCTCGCGGGCCCGGCCGCTGCCTTCGGGTTCGGGGCCGGCTGC
>JAIEOO010000153.1 GCA_019750475.1 Acetobacteraceae bacterium
CACGCGCGACGGCATGGTGACCGGGCGCGTGGCGGCGGGCTGGGCGGTACGGGTCGCAGCGGGCTGCGCCCGCGACGCCGGCGCAGCCCGCGCCTCCGATGAACGGTTCGCGGCCATCGCCGCCGGGCTCGCCGCACCGAACGCGCACGCAGCCAAGGCTGCGAGGGCGATGATGCGGAGACCTCCCTGCGGGAGAGACACGAACCCGGCCGGGTCCGCGGGCGCACGAAACGCTGGGGTGTGCCGTCGGGGGGCCGACGGCAGGCCAGTGTCGGTCGTCATGCAATGTGCGGTAGCATGCCGTGAACGACGGCCGCAACCCTTCACGATTTGCGGCGAGAATGTGGCATATCGTCACGACATGGGAGGCCAGGAATGAACATCACGCGACGCGGCTTCGCTTCGCTCGCCGCGACACCCGCGATCGCGCGCGCGCAGGCGGGCTATCCGGAACGTCCCGTCACGCTCGTCGCGCCCTTCTCCGCGGGCGGGGCGGCCGACATCGCGGCGCGCACCCTCGCCGCGCATGCGCCGCGCCTCTTCGGCCTACCGACGCCGCCCGTGATCGTCGTCGAGAACCGCACCGGCGCGTCGGGCGCCGTCGGCACGCAGCACGTCGCGCGCGCGCGCCCCGACGGCTACACGCTGCTGCTCGCGCGCGTCGGCTCCTCCGCGATCCTGCCGGCGACCGACCCGCGCACGCCCTACGCGCTCGACGACTTCACCTGGCTCGCGATGCTCGACGAGAATCCCTTCGTCATCTGCGTCCGCGCCGATGCGCCGTGGCGCAGCCTCGGCGAGCTGGTCGCCGCGCTGCGCGACGCGCCGGGGCGGCTCAACTTCGCGACGAGCGGACCCGCGACCATCCTCGACCTCGGCGTGCGGCACATGTTGGCGAGCGCCGGGCTGCCGCTCGACGCCGCGCAGGCCATCCCCTTCCGCGGCGGCGGCGAGGCGCTGACCTCGCTGCTCGGCGGACAGACGCAGTTCGTCGGCAACAACCTCGGCGACATGATGGGCGCCATCCAGCAGGGCCAGGTGCGCGCCCTCGTCGTCAGCGGGGAGACGCGCCTCGCCACCCTGCCCGACGTGCCCACGGCGGCGGAGGCCGGGATGCCGGCCCTGTCGGCGCTCGCGGGCTGGAACGCCCTCGCCGGCCCCGCCGAGCTGCCGGAGCCGGTGATGGCCGCCTGGGGCCGCGTCACGGCGGCCCTGGCCGGCGATGCCGACTGGCTCGCCGCGACGCGGCGCGTCGGCAGCGTGCCGCGCATCCTGGGCCCGCAGGCGGCACGCGCCCATGTCGAGCGCCAGCTCACCCTCTACCGGGAGCTCGCGCGGCGGCTCGGCCTCGCCTGATCAGGCGAGGCGCGCCGCGCCCTCGCCCGCGAGCCGCCCGAGCACCACGGCGGTGAGCAAGCCATTGCCCGAGAGGTAGCCGGACGCCTCGGGCCCGCTGACGCCGCGGGCGGCCCCGCCCGCGGCGAACAGGTTGGGCAAGGGCGCGCCATCGGCGCGCAGCACCCGCGCCGCGCCATCCACCGCGAGGCCGCCCTGGGTGTGGAACAGCGCGCCCGTCACGCGCACGGCGCAATAGGGCGGCGCGAGGGGCGCACTGCCCGCCCAGTCGCGCCCGAAGGCGTCGCGCGCCCCCGCGCGCTTGAGCGCCTCCACCTCCGCCAGCGTGGCGGCGAGCGCGGGCAGCTTCAGCCGCGCGGCCAGCTCGTCCGCATCGGATGCGGTGACGATCAGGCCGGCGCGCTCCGCATTGGCGAAATCCTCGAACTGGCGGGCGATGCCGGCGACGCGCGCGTCGAAGATGTCCCAGGCGATGCCGCCGGGCTGGGCGAGCACCGCCTGCGCCGCCTCTGAGTAGCCCTGCGCCTCGTTCCAGAAGCGGCAGCCCGCGGCGTTCACCTGGAAGCCGCCCTCCATGATGACGGCCCAGGTAACGAGGATGCCGCCGGGCTCGGCCACGGAGCCGTGGCCCTGATGACCCGACATGTCGGCGAGGCGCGCGCCCAGCGCCTCGCCCCAGCGGATGGCGTCGCCGGTGTTGCCCGGATGTCCGAAATAGAGCGCCCCGGCGAGCTGCGGGATATGCGCGCGCACCAGCGCGGGGTCGCCCCCATAGCCGCAGCAGGCGAGCACCAGGGCGCGGCAGCCGAGGCGCTCCTCGCTGCCGTCGGGGCGGACGGCGACGACGCCGCGGATGGCGTCGCCCTCGGCGATCAGCCGCTCGACGCGGGCCTCGGTGAGGATGGTGACGCCCGCCGCCTCCGCCGCCGCGCGCAGCCGGTCCACGAGTTCCTGGCCGGAGCGCGAGGGCAGGCCGTGCATCCGCCGGCGGGAGTGGCCGGGATAGTCGAAGTCGTGCACCAGGCTGAAGGGCAGGCCATGCGCGTCGGCGAGCCACCCGATCGTGCCCGCCGCCTCGCGGCTGACCGTCGCGACGATCCGCGGGTCGGCGCGGTGCTTCGCCTTGGCCTGGATGTCGGCGGCGAAGAGCGCGGCCTCGTCCGTGATGCCGTTCGCCGCCTGGAAGCGCGTGCCCGCCGCCGGAACGAGCCCGGCGCTGAGCGAGGTGGAGCCGCGCGGCACGGCATCCCGCTCCAGCACCCAGACCTCCGCCCCCTGCCCCGCGGCGGCGAGCGCGGCGGTCAGGCCGGCCGCGCCCGCGCCGACGATGAGCACCGGGACCGACGCCTCGAAGACGGGCGCGGCCTCCCGCTGGATCACGCGAGGAGTTCCGCGACCGTCACGATGCGTGCCACGGGGCGCAGGCCTTCGATGGCGGCGCGATGGATCTCCGGGCTGAAGGCGGCGCAGCCATCCTCGATCACGGTCACCTCGAATTCGCGCACATGCGCGTCGCGCACGGTGGAGGCGACGCCGCCATTGGTGACGATGCCGGCGACGAGAAGCCGCCGGATGCCCGCGCGGTTCAGCACCCATTCGAGGCGCGACATGTAGAAGGCCGAGTAGGCCACCTTCTCGACGCCGATGTCGGCGGGGGCGAGTTCCTCGACCAGCGCCTGCCCCCAGCTTCCCGGCGCGAAGTCGCCCTTGGCCAGGAAGGGGCGCAGCTTGCGCAGATGCGGCGAGACGAAGGGTTCGCCGCCCTTGCCGGGAACGAGGGTGAAATGCGTGGACACGATCCAACCGCCCTGATCCCGCACCTGCCGCGCCAGCGGCACGAGGCGCGGCACCACCGCCGCGATCTCGGGCGCGGTCTGGCCGGCGCGGCCATAGGCGCCCTTGGGATGGAGGAAGTCGTTCTGCAGGTCGCAGAGCAGCAGGGCCGTATCGTTCATCGGATCACCAGATTGCCGAGGGCATCGACGCGCGCGATCAGCCCGGGGTCGAGCACGGTCGTCGCGTCGGGCTGTTCGAGGATGGCGGGACCCGCCACCTCCGCCCCCACCGGCAGGGCGAGGCGGTCGTAGATGCGCGCCTCGTGCCAGCCGCCCTCGAACCAGACGGGGCGCGTGCCGCGTTCGGCCGAAGCGAGGGTCGTGCCCGCCTCGGGAGCGAGCAGGGTGAGGTCGAGCGCCGGGCGCCGGCCGATGGCCGCCGTGCGGAGCGAGACGATCCGGCGCGGGATGCCGTCGAGGCGCTGCGCGAACTCCCGCGCATAGGCGGCGTCGAAAGCCTCGGCGATGAGCGCCTCGGTCAGCCGCTCCGGCGCGTCCTCGGGCAGGGGCACGGCGACGCTGTGGGTCTGGCCGACATAATGCATGTCGAGGGCGAAGCGCGTCTCGACGCGCTCGACCGGCAGCCCCGCCTCCTCGACCACGGCGCGGGCCACGCGGGCCTCGGCGGCCATCAGCGCGGCCAGTGCCGCCGCGTCCAGCCCCTCGAGCGCGCGATTCACCGTCCGCACCTGGTCGTGACGCACATCGGCGATGACGCAGCCCAGCGCCGAGGTGACGCCCGGGAAGCGCGGCACCAGCGCCGCCTTCAGCCCGACCTCGCGGATCAGCGCGCCGACATGCAGCGCGCCGCCGCCGCCGAAGGGCAGCAGCGCGAAGCGGGACGGGTCGTGCCCGCGCTCGATCGAGACGAGGCGGATGGCCCCGGCCATGCGGGCGTTGGCGACGCGCAGCACGGCCTCGGCCGCCTGCTCGGCCGTGAGGTTCAGCGGGCGCCCGACATGGGCGAGCAGCGCCTCCCGCGCCGCCTCGACATCGAGGCGGGCCAGTGCCCCGCCGATGGGGCGCGCGGCGTTGATCCGGCCGAGCACGACATTGGCGTCGGTCAGCGTGGGCCGCGTGTTCCCCTGGCCGTAGGCGACGGGGCCCGGCCGGCTGCCGGCGCTTTCCGGGCCGACCTGGAGGAAGCCCCCCGCATCCACCCGCGCGATGGAGCCGCCGCCCGCGCCGATCGTCGTGATCTCGATCATCGGCAGGCGCACCACCAGGCCGAAATCGATCTGCGCCTGGGGCGCGAGCTGCATCTCGCCGCCGGTCACCAGCGCCACGTCGAAGGAGGTGCCGCCGAGATCGCCCGTGATCACGTCGGGGAAGCCGGCCGCGCGGGCGATGGCGGCCGCCGCGATCACCCCGGCGGCAGGCCCCGAGAGGGCCGTGCGGATGGGGGCCGCCCGCGCGCCGGCGGTGGACATGATGCCGCCGTTGGACTGCACGATGTGGAAGCGCCCGGCGAAATCGGCCTCCGCCAGCGCGCCTTCCAGCCGCGAGAGGTAGCCGGCGACGACCGGCTGGAGATAGGCGTTGAGCGCCGTCGTGCTGGTGCGCTCGAACTCGCGGATCTCGGGCAGGATCCCGTGGCTGGCCGAGACATGCGGGTTCGGCCAGACCTCGCGCAGCGCGGCGAGTGCGGCGCGTTCGTTCGCCGGGTTGGCATAGGCGTTGATGAACACGAGGGCGCAGGCCTCGGCGCCCGCTTCCAGCAACCGCCGCGCCGCCTCGCGCACGGCGTCGAGGTCCACCGCCTCGCGGACGGTGCCGTCGGCCAGCGTCCGCTCCGGCACCTCCAGCCGCAGGTCGCGCTCGGCCACCGGCTCGAAGCTGCCCCAGAGGCCCCAGGCCTTGGGACGGTCGCGCCGGCGCATCTCCAGCACGTCGCGGAAGCCGCGCGTGGTGATGACGCCGAGACGCGCGCCCTTGCGCTCCAGGAGGGCGTTGGTGCCGACGGTGGTGCCGTGGACGATGGCCGCCATGGCGACAGGCCCGCCCAGCGCGTCGAGGCCCGACATGAAGCCGCGCGCCTCGTCGCCGCGCTGGCTCGGCACCTTGGCCGTTCGGAAGCGCCGCGCCGCCTCGTCCCAGGCGAAGAGATCGGTGAAGGTCCCGCCGACATCCACCCCGACGATGAGGCGGCTCACGGGTCCCGCCCCGGATCGCCGGAGGGCGTCGCCCGAAGGCGTGGATCAGCGGCGCGGACCGTCACGAAGCCGCGGCGCCGGTCGCGCGCCACGGCCTCGGGGTCACGCTTCGCGGGATCGCCCCAGCCGCCGCCGCCCGGCGTCTCGAGGCGCACGCGGCCGCCCTGCGGGATGCTCGCGCCGGCGAGCTTGCTTGTCATCGGCGGCTCATGCGTGCCGTGCGCGTCGGTCCAGGTGAAGCGCGTCGTCGCGGCCGGGCCGCCGCCGCGCACGCCGAAGGGGGCGGCCCGCCCGCGCTCGCCGAGGAGCGCGATGTCGGTCCGGCCGGGCGCCAGCGTCTCGATGCCGTAGATGGCGCCGACGCCGCCGCGATGCTCGCCCGCGCCGCCGCTGTCCGGCCGCAGCGCCCAGTCGGTGAACATGACGGGGTAGCTCGCTTCCAGGATTTCCACGGGCGGCATGGTCGCCATGCTGATGGGGTTGTTGGCGTGGTGCAGCCCGTCGCCCTCCGGGTTGCCGCCCATCCCGCCGCCGAAGAAGGAGAACATGACCCAGCGCGACCCGTCCTCCCGCCGGCCGGAGAGGGAGAGCGCGTTGATCGTGCCGAAGGGCGCGGCGGTGGCGCGCGCCGGGTCGGCCTCGGCCAGCGCGCCGAGGATGCAGCCGATGACGCGCAGGATCGTCTCGGTGTAGCCGGCCACCGGGCGCGGCGCCTGGACGCTCAGGATCGAGCCCTCGGGGATGACGAAGCGCACCGGCGCCAGCACGCCGGCATTCGCCGGAACCTCGGGGAAGGCGTGCTTCAGCGCGACGTAGCAGCAGGCGATGGTGGTGGCGCGGCTGATGTTCACGGGCCCCGCGCAGGCCCCGGCGCTGCGCGTGAAATCGAGCGTCAGCGTCCCGCCTTCCACCACGAGGTCGAGCGCGATGGGCAGGGGCGCGTCCTCGATCCCGTCATTGTCGAGCACGTCGTCGAAGCGATAGGTGCCGTCGGGCAGGGACGCGATCCGCTCCTCCATCAGCCGCGCGGCGCGGGCGTTCAGGGCCGCGAAGGCCGCCGCGACGGTCGCGTCGCCGTAGGCGTCCAGCACCTCGTGCAGCCGCCGCTCGCCCAAGGCCAGCGCGTTGAGCTGGCCGTTGAGGTCGCCCCAGTTCGACATGGGCGTGCGGGTGTTGGCCTGCATCACCGCCAGCAGGTCCGCGTCCATCACACCCGCGCGGATGAGCTTCACCGGCGGCAGCCGGAAACCCTCCTGCAGGCTCTCGGTGGCGCGGGCGTTGTAGTTGCCGGGCACGTTGCCGCCGACATCGAGCCAGTGCCCGGCACTCGCCAGCCAGCAGAACAGACGCCCGTCGCGGAACACCGGCCGCACCAGGCGCATGTCGTTCAGATGGGTGCCGCCCTCGTAGGGGTCGTTGAAGGCGAAGGTGTCGCCGGGCTGGAGGCCCCCCTCGCGCCCGACCTTGGCGATGACGGCGCGCACCGCGAAGGCCATGGCGCCCACGAAGATCGGCAGGCCCTTCGTTCCCTGCACCAGCGTCTCGCCGGTCGTGGCGTCATAGAGGCCGTGGCAGGCGTCGCGGGCTTCCGCGATGATGGGGTTGAAGGCGCTGCGATAGAGCGTCGCGTCCATCTCGTCGGCGATCTGCTCGAGCCGTCCCTGCAGGACGGCCAGCGTCACGGGATCCAAGCGCCCTCTCCGGCCAAAGCTTGCGGGCATGTGGCGCAAAGCTTTCGTGGCCGCAATATGCCGGGTTGACGCTGCCCGCCCTCCGGACAAGTCTGCGGCCAACGCGAGTGAGGGAGGGGCCGGAACGCCCATGACGGAAACCGCCTACATCGTCGGTGCCTTCGAGCACCCGACGCGCAAGGCCGAGACGAAATCCACCGCCCAGCTGCATGCCGAGGTCGCCTACGGGGCGCTGCAGGATGCCGGGCTGACCCATGACGACATCGACGGCTATTTCTGTGCGGGCGACGCGCCCGGCATGGGTGGCCTGTCGATGATCGACTACATGGGCCTGCGGAAGCTCCGCCATTACGACACGACGGAGTCGGGCGGCTCCTCCTACGTGATCCATGTCGGCCACGCCGTCGAAGCCATCATGGCCGGCAAGTGCAACGTGGCGCTGATCACGCTGGCCGGCCGCCCGCGCGCCGAGGGGATGCAGACCGGCACGGCCGTGCGGTCCTTCGGCTCCGGCGTGCCGGACGAGCCCTTCGAGCTGCCCTACGGCCGGACGATCGCCACCATGCACGCCATGGTCGCGACGCGGCACATGTACCAGTACGGCACGACGTCGGAGCAGCTCGCCTGGATCAAGGTGGCGGCGTCGCACCACGCGCAGCACAACCCGCACGCCATGCTGCCCAAGGTCGTCACCGTCGAGGACGTGGTGAACTCGCCCATGGTGGCAGATCCGCTGCATCGCCTCGACTGCTGCGTCATCTCCGATGGCGGCGGCGCGCTGATCGTCGCCCGGCCGGAGATCGCGAAGTCGCTCAGGCGTCCCCTGGTGAAGGTGCGGGGCTGGGGCGAGGCCTACAAGCACCAGTCGGCCGGCGCGATCGACCTGACCTACTCCGCCGCCGCCATGTCGGGCCCGATGGCGTTCGAGAAGGCGGGCGTGAAGCCGGCCGACATCAAGTACGCCTCGATCTACGACAGCTTCGCCATCTCCGTCCTCGTCCAGCTCGAGGATCTGGGCTTCTGCGAGAAGGGCCAGGGCGGCAGGTTCGTCCAGGATGGCGGGCTGATCTCGGGCGTCGGCAAGCTGCCCTTCAACACGGATGGCGGCGGTCTCTGCAACAACCACCCCTCCAACCGCGGCGGCATGACGAAGGTCATCGAGGCCGTGCGCCAGGCGCGCGGCGAGGCGCATCCCAAGGTCCAGGTGCCCAACGCCGATCTCGTCCTGGCCAACGGCAAGGGCGGCAACCTCGGCACGCGGCATGGCTGCGGCACCGTCATCCTGGAAAGGGTCTGATCACATGGCGACGATGGCCTTCGACCGCACGCCCTCCGCCCCGCAGGAGAGCCCGGACAACAAGCCCTACTGGGACGGCGCCCGCGAAGGGAAGCTGATCCTCGGGCGCTGCAACGACACCTCGAAGTTCTTCCACTACCCGCGCCACGTCTCGCCCTTCACGCTGTCGAACAACGTGGAGTTCGTGCAGGCGAAGGGGACGGGCACGATCTACAGCTGGAGCGTCGCCCGCGGGAAGGAGCCCTACGCGGTCGCCTATGTCCAGCTCGACGAGGGGCCGATCATGCTGACGAACATCGTCAACTGCGACCTCGACGCGCTGGCCTGCGGGCAGAAGGTGAAGGTCACCTTCCGCGCGACCGAGGAGAACGGCGCGCCCGTGCCGATGTTCGAGCCGGCCTGAACCCTGGCGGGGGGAAGCCACGGGCTTCCCCCCGTTCCGGCACAGAGGCTCAGCCGCGCTCCAGCGCCGCAAGGGCCTGGCCGAAGCCGCGGAAGGAGAGTGGCAGCGCCACATCCTGGCCGGCGGCATCCCGCATCTCGAACCGCCCCTGGCCATCCCGCGTGCGCAGCCGCGAAAGTGCCGCAGCGTCGAGTTCGGCATCGGCGAGGCAGCCCCGCGGGCCACAGGCGCGCAGCGCGACGTCGAGCGGCGCCTGCCCGTCCTCCGGCACCAGGCGGAAGGCCGGTCCGAAGCTGACATTCACCGGCAGCAGCGCGACGAGGCGGAGGGGCGCGCCGGCCTGCGCGCGGCCGACGGCGAATTGCGCGACCGGCTGCGCGCGCTGGTCCTGAAGAACCTGCACGATCTCGCATTGGCGGCCGGGCTGGCCCTCGGGGCGGGATTCGCAGCGCAGCGTCCAGTCGCCGAAGGTCGCCGTGGTGCGCTCGGGCTCCGGCGCCGGTGCGGGGCGGGGCGCCTCGGCGGCGTGCGGGGCGGGCGGGCGTTGCGGCGCCGGCTGCGCGGCCGCCAGGCTGGGCAGCAGGAGTGCGAGAAGCAGGATCGGGCGCATCACGCGCAACTCCGGGTGTGACGTCCGGCCGACTATGGCAGGACTGGAAGAGGCGGCAATCAGCGGCCGCCGCCCCTGCCGGCCAGCCCTACTCGATGCGGATGCGGGCGTCGCGCACGACCGGCCCCCAGACCCGTGCGAAATCGACGTGGACCTGCTGGTACCCGGCCGAGGAGACGGGGCGGCCCAGCGGGTACAGGCCCGCGGCGATCAGGCGGCGCTCCGTATCGGGTTCGGCGAGGACGCGCTGCATCACGGCGTGCATCTCCGCCACCATCGCGTGCGGCAGGCCGCGCGGGCCGGAGATCCCGGTCCAGGAGGAGACGGTCAGGTCCGGCAGGCCCAGCTCCACGTAGGTCGGCACGCCTGGCAGCGGGGCGAAGGGCCGCGCCGTCGAGACCGCGATGGCCTTCACCTGTCGGGCCTCGATCGCGCCCGTGGTGCCCGCGAGCGGCGTGAGGAAGCAATCCACCTCCCCCGCGATGGTCGCCTGCAGCCCGGGGCCCGTGCCGCGATAGGGCACATGCACCCAGCGCCCGCCGGCGAGCCGCGCCATCATCTCCCCCTGCAGGTGCTGCATGCCGCCCACGCCCGAGGAGCCATAGGTTAGGCCATCGGGCCGCGTGCGCGCGGCCTCCCGCAGCTCGGCGAAGCTGTTGAAGCGGCTGTTGCCGGGCAGCAGCATGACCGTCGGCGTGTCGGCCACCATCGCGATGTGGGTGAAGTCGGTGTCGCCGTCATAGGGCGGCGGCTGCATCGCGAGCGGCACGATCCCGTGCGGCGAGGTGTTGCTGATGCCGATGACGCTGCCGTCGGGCGGCGCCTGCACCACGAGCCGCGCGCCGATGGCGCCGGAGGCGCCGGCCCGGTTCTCGATCACGACGGTCCGGCCGAGCCCGGCGGCGAGGCCGGGCTGGATGATGCGCGCCGTGGTGTCCGACGCGCCGCCGGGCGCGAAGGGCACGATGAGGCGGATCGACGCTGCCTGCGCATGCGCCACATGCGGCGCGGCCAAGCCGAACAAGGAGGCACCGAGAAGCGAACGACGCTGCATGCTTGATCCCCGGGCGTCTGGAGGACGGGGACCAAGCAAGCGCGGGGCCAGCCCCCTACAGCCGGAAGAAGGCCTCGGCCGTGCCGCCTTCGACGGCCGCGATCTCCTCCGCCGGGAGACCCGCCGCGGCGAGGGTCGCGCGCGGGTCCTCGTCGCCCATGTCGAAGGGGTAGTCGCTGCCGAGCATGATGCGCCCGGGCCCCGCCAGCTCGAACAGCATGCGCAGCAGCCGCGGGTCGAACACGACCGTGTCGTACCAGAGCCGCGGGAGATAGGCGGAAGGCGCCTCGCCGCACAGCTTCCGCACCTCCGGCCGCCGCTTCCAGGCGTGATCCAGCCGCCCGACGAGGAAGGGGTAGAACCCGCCGCCATGGACGATCTGCACCCGCAGCTCCGGGTGACGGTCCAGCACCCCGCCGAGGATGAGGTGGTTGGCCGCAATCACCTCCTCCAGCGGGTTGCCCACGGTGTTCACCATGAAAAACCGCCCGAGCCGCGCGCCGTCCGAGAAGCCGAGCGGATGCAGCACCACCGCCGCGCCGAGCTTCGCCAGCCGCGCCCAGAGCGGGTCGAGCGCCGCATCGGACAGCTCCATCGCGCCGGCGCGCGTGTCGATCTGGAAGCCCTTGAGGCCCAGCTCCTCCACGCCGCGCGTCGCCTCCGCGACGGCGAGGTCCGGCGCCGTCATCGGCAGCGTGCCGCAGCCGGCGAAGCCCGCGCCGCCCTCGGCGCAGAGGGAAGCGACGTGGTCGTTCTGCACCTGGGACAGACGCAGCAGCAGCTCCGGCTCGGCCCAGTAATGCTGCTGGCCGGGGGCGGGCAGCACCACCTGCCGGTCCACGCGCATCCGCGCCATGTCCGCCCGCCGCGCCGCGATCTGGTTGAAGCGGCGCAGCAGCTCGGGAAACTGGGCGCGGTCCACCTCGGCGCTCGCCGCCTCCATGTCGCGGGCGTAGGGGACCTGCGCCAGCTCCGGCCGCCCCGCGACCAGCGGGTTCACCGCCGGCGCGAGGGTGTGGGTGTGGGCGTCGGTGATCACGCGTGGACGCCCTTCGCCGCGTTGAACCAGCGGTAGATCTCGGCGCCGTTCAGATGCGCGACGCCGGGGTGCCTCGCGACCTCGGCGTAGATCTCCTCGAGGAAGCGGATCCGGTGCGGCTGGCCGCTGATGTAGGGGTGGATGGCGATGGAGCAGATGCGCGGCCGCCCATCCTCCTCCGCCTCCTGGAGGAGGCGCCGGAACTGCTCCAGCACGCGCTCCTTCCAGTAGCCGCTCTCGTGATGCTGCACGATCATCATGGGGATGTCGTTCAGCTCGACCGTGTAGGGCAGCGTGACGAGCGGGCCCTTGGCCGTGCTGATCACCGTGGGCTCGTCGTCATAGACCCAGTCGCCGATGTACCTCACGCCGGCCTCGGCCAGGTTCTCGGGCGTGTCCTCGGTCTGGGTGAGGCCCGGCCCGAGCCAGCCCACCGGCCGCGTGCCGGTGAAGGCTTCGAGCCGGTCCATGCAGCGGGCGATCATCCCGCGCTGGTCCTCGACCTTGTGGATCGGCATCTGCTCCCAGGCGTGGCCCATGAACTCCCAGCCGGAACCGCGGCAGGCGGCGGCCACGCGCTCATAGTCGTCGCAGACGCGGGCGTTGATCGAGAGCGTCGGCCGGATGCCGAGGCGCTCGTAGAGCCGGTGGAAGCGCCAGAAGCCGACGCGCATGCCGTATTCGTGCCAGGACCAGTTGGGCACGTCGGGCAGCAGCACCTGGCCGGTCGGCGCCGGGATCACCTGCCGCGCCATCGGGCGGGAGATGTCCCACACCTCGAGGTTCACGATCGTCCAGAAGGCGAGCTTCGCGCCGCCCGGCAGGGGCGGCAGCCCGGCGCGGTCCGGAAAGGCGCTGAAGGGAACGCGGTCGCGCGGGATCATGCGGCTCCTCCCTGGGATGCGGCCCGCCAGCCGGCCGCCGCGGCGAGGACCTCCTCGGCGGGGGCGACGGTGGCGAAGGCGGTGCGCAGGCACGTCAGCGCGGCGTGGTGGTGGGCGGGACCGTCCATCGTGTCCACGCAATCCTCGACGATGACGACGGCGTAGTCCCGCACATTGGCGGCGATGGCGGTCGCGAGCACGCAGGAATTGGTGTTGATGCCGGTCACCAGCAGCGTGTCCACGCCATGCGCGCGCAGCGTGAAATCGAGGTCGGTCGCGACGAAGCAATCGTAGCGCTTCTTGCTGTCCACCACGATGTCGCCCGGTCGCAGCAGGCCCGGCATCACCGTGCAGCCCGGCGAGCCCGCGAGGTTGTGGCGCAGCACGTTCCTGCGCGTGGCGTTCGGGTCCTCGGCACGGGTGCGCCAGAAGGGGTTGGCCGCGATCTCGGCCGCGTCGCGATAGGTCGTGACGGCGTGCGCCACGGGGATGCCCAGGGCGCGCGCGCCGTCGAGGAAGCGGCGATTGTTGTCCACGAGGCGCTGCGCGACATCGGCCGGCGCCGGCATGGTCGCGACCGAGAGGTCGAGATGGCCGCGATGGCAGTCGATGGCGAGCACGGCGGCCCGCGGGCTGGCGATGCCGAGCTTCATCGGCGGCGTTCTCCCCAAGCGGGCGGTGCGCGGCCGCGCTTCGCCCATTCTGCAAGCCTCCGCAGGGCGCGGTCGCGGCCCGCGGGGCGGCGGCAGGAGTGCGCGGGCGGTGGATCGCCGTCAACGCGGCCGAGCGCGGCGAAACGCATGAGCCGTCCTTCAGCTGCCGCCCGGCGGCGCAGCGCTGCCCAAACGGCGGGCGGGCGGCACGCATCGGAACCGGAGGAGCGGTGCCATTCGCCGCGCGGCGAATGGCACGTCATTTGCTGACCACACCCCCGACGGCAGGGCGGCCCCTCGCCACCCGGTCCGCCCGACGCGACTGCCTGCGGCGCTCCGCCGCGCAAGCCCATGAAGGAACCGAGGATGCTCCGCCGTCAGTTGCTCGCCGCCCCATCCCTGCTCGCCGGGACCGGCTTCCTGCCCGCTCAGGCCCAGCCCGCCTGGCCGACCCGCGCGCCCGTGCGCCTCGTCGTCGGCTTCCCGCCGGGCGGCTTCTCCGATTTCGTCGCGCGGCTGCTTCCGGGGCCGATGGGCCAGATCCTGGGCGGGACCTTCGTCGTCGAGAACCGGCCCGGCGCCGGCGCGACGATCGGCGCGGACCATGTCGCGAAGTCGGCGCCCGACGGATACAGCTTCTTCGTCACCCACGTCTCGCCGCACGGCACCGCGCCCGGCGTCTTCCCGCAGCTGCCCTATGACGTGGTGAACGACTTCACCCACCTCGCCATGGTCTGCGACACGCCGACGGCGATCCTGGTGCGGCGCGACAGCCCGCTGCGCAGCATGGCCGACCTCGTCGCCGCGATCCGCGGGCCCGGCGCGCGGTTCGGCACCTCGGGCGTCGGCTCCATCGGCCACCTCCAGGGCGAGCTGCTGCAGCGCATGCTGGGCTCGGCCCGCTACGACCACGTGCCCTATCGCGGCACGGCGCCGGCGCTCCAGGACCTTCTCGCCGGCTCGATCGAGACGGTGTTCGACCCGCTGGCCGGGCAGATCACGCAGGTGACGGGCAACGGCCCCATGCGGGTCCTCGCCATCTCGGCCCCCTCGCGCATCGCGGCGCTGCCGGACGTGCCGACGCTCAACGAGCTCGGCTACGCGGAGGTCACCGCGACGGCCTGGATGGGCCTCTCCGGCCCCAGGAACCTGCCGGCGCCGATCGTGCAGCGCGCGACGGAGGCCGTTCTCGCCACGATCGAGCGCGCCGATTTCCGGGCCCGCCTCGACGAGCTGACCTGCTTCCCGCCGCCGCGGCCGGTGACGGGCGACGCCTTCGCCGGCTTCATCCGCGAGTTCTCGACCAAGTGGATGGCCGTCGCGCGCGCCGCCAACATCATCGCGAGCTGACGCGCCTCAGGCCGCGAGGCGCGCCGCCGCCTCCCCGCTGAGCCAGGCCCCGGCGACGGTGCCGGCGAAGCGGCGATGGCAGGCCTCCCCGGCGAAGAGCAGCCGGCCGCCGGCGAGCGGTGCGGACAGCACGGCGCGCGAGGCGTGATGGCCCGGCCGGGCATGGGTGTAGCTGCCGAGATGCAGCGGGTCCGTCCCCCAGCCCGTGACGACGCAGGCGGCCAGCGCGGCGTCCGCGCGGGCGCCGAACATGGCGCGCAGGTCCTCGCGCGCCGCGTCCTCGGTGGCGGCCGCCCCCTCGCGGGCGAGCGACCAGGCCCGCGCGCCGCCGACGAAGCCGAAGAGGTGGTCCCGCGCATGGGGCCAGAAGACCCAGCCGAAGGGGTGCGGCGCCCCCGGCCCGACCGCCCGCCGCGCCGAATGGAAGGGCGCGATGCCGAGCCGGTCCGTGCCCCGCGCGCGGAAGCCGATCTTCGTCAGCAGCCCCATCGGCAGCCCGTGGATCGCGGCCTGCGTGGCCGCCGGCAACCCGGGCGCGAAGCGGATGCCGCCCGCCGCCAGCACCCCGTTCGAGACCGTCACGATGGCCGATCGCGCGCGCAACGTGCCGAAGCGGCCCTCCAGCACCACCCCCGGCCCGTCCCAGCGCAGCGCCTCGACGCGCGCGCCGGTCATGATGGGCAGCCCCTCCGCCAGCCGCGCCACCACGCCGCCCACGCCCTCGCGCGGCAGCAGGTTGGGGCCGGTCAGGTCCGTCCTGACGAAATCCTCGAGGCTGATGGCATCGAGCGAGGCGGCGTTGATCTGCGCGCCGAGCCAGTGCGCGATGGTCGCGTCCCACCGCCCGCCGCGCGGCGCGACCTCGGCGACGGCGCGGTCCGGGCCGCCTCCGGCCGCCGCGCGCTCCACCGCCGCTTCGAAGGCGTCGAAGGCGCGTTCCTGGTCCCGCAGCTCGTCCGGCGTCGCCCAGCGGTCGCCGAGCCAGAGGCAGCGCTCCCGCACCGTGTCGTGGTCGGGCGCGTCCGGGGCGAAGGGCCTCAGCGGGTTCTCCGCGGCCTGGTGCAGCCAGGTCGCGCCGTGGTCGAAAGGGGCGCCGAGCGACGCGCTCTCGGTGAAGGCGCGGCCGCCGATGCGGGGCGCGGCCTCCAGCACGACGCAGCTCCGCCCCGCCGCGCGCAGCGCCCGCGCCGCGGCGATGCCGGCGCAGCCCGCGCCGATGACGGCCACCTCTGGATCGCTTGGGATCATCGTTCCAGTATGGTGTTCAAGTGCCGATCCAAACACTGGTTGGACGCATCACGGCGTCACCGCCGGGAACCAGGCACCGATTGGGGTCCCCGCGGAGCCGCGCAGCGGCTTCGTGGGGCATGTATCTGGGAGGGTTTCCGATGCTGCAACCACCGCCCGCCGAACCGGGCATGCGCGAGGAGGAGGTGGACACCCCTGCCCTCCTGCTCGACCTCGACGCCTTCGAGCACAACCTCGACACCATGGCGAGGCTGATCGAGCCGACGGGCGCCAAGCTGCGGGCGCACGCCAAGACGCACAAATCGGCCATGGTCGCGCATCAGCAGATGCGGCGCGGCGCCATCGGCCAATGCGTGCAGAAGGTGGCCGAGGCCGAGCAGCTGGCCTGGGGCGGCGTGCCCGACATCATGGTCACGAACGAGGTGGTGGGCGCGCGCAAGCTCGCGCGGCTCATGGCGCTCGCCAAGGTCGCGCGCGTTTCGGTCTGCGCCGATGACGCGCGGCAGGTCGCCGCCATCGAGGCGGCGGCCGAGGCGGCCGGCGTGCGCATTCCCGTGCTGGTCGAGATCGACGTGGGCGGCGCGCGCTGCGGCGTGACGCCGGGGCCCGAAGCGGTGGCGCTGGCCGAGATCATCGCTGCTTCCAGGCATCTGAGCTTCGGCGGGCTGCAGGCCTATCACGGCAGCGCGCAGCACATCCGCGCGCCGGAAGCGCGCGCCGCCGCCATCCAGGGCGCCGCGGAAGGCGCGCGCCGCACGGTGGAGCAGCTGCGCCAGCGCGGCCTCGACTGCCCCGTGGTCGGCGGCGCGGGCACCGGCACCTTCCCGCACGAGGCGGCGAGCGGCGTCTACACGGAGCTCCAGGCCGGGTCCTACGCCTTCATGGACGCCGACTACGCCCGCAACACGGAGGCTCCGCCCTTCCGCCACGCCCTCTTCGTGCTGGCGACCGTGATGAGCACGGCGGTTCCCGGCGTCGCGGTGGTGGATGCGGGGCACAAGGCGGTGCCGACCGACAGCGGCTTCCCGCTGGTGCAGGGGCGGCCGGGCGTCACCTATGCCGGCGCCTCGGACGAGCACGGGAAGCTCGTCGTCGAGGGCGGCGCCGCGCGGCCGGAGCTGGGCGAGAAGCTGCGCCTCATCCCCGGCCATTGCGACCCGACGGTGGACCGCTACGACTGGTATGTCGGCGTGCGGAACGGCCGGGTGGAGTGCCTCTGGCCGATCGCGGCGCGGGGCGCGATGGCCTGACGCGACCCGATGGCCGGAGGGGCTTCGGCCCCGCAGGCCTGAATCGGTTCGCCAGCCACGCGACCCGATGGCCGGAGGGGCCTTGGCCCCGCAGGCCTCAATCGGCTCGCCAGCCGCGCGACCCGATGGCCGGAGGGCCCCGGCCTGGCCCGGCCCGTCGAGCGGCGCGCCGGGCGGCAGGCGCCGCCCGGCGACGCGCGTCACTCCACCTGCATGCGCAGCTCGCGCACCAGCGGGCGGACCGCGGCGATCTGGCCGTGGACCTGCTGGGTGAACTCGGCGATGGAGTTGCCGCCCGGCTCGGCCCCCAGCTCCTCGATGCGGGCGGCGAGCGGCGGGTGGCGGGCGGCGGCCGCGATCTCGGCATGGAGGCGCGCCAGGACCGCTTCCGGCGTGCGGGCCGGCGCGAAGAAGCCGTTCCAGCCCAGCAATTCGGCGTTGGGGAAGCCCTGCTCCCGCACGGTGGGGATGTCCGGCAGCACGCGCGCGCGGCTCACGGCCAGCGTCCCCAGCGGCTTCAACGCCCCGCCGCGGATGTGCTGCAACGAGGACGAGAGCTGGTCGCCGCCGAACTGGATGCGCCCCGCCAGCATGTCCTGCACCAGGGGCGCCGCGCCGCGGAAGGGGACGTGCTCCATGTTGAAGCGGCCGTCGCGCTTCAGCACCTCGCCGATCAGGTTGATCGTGCTGCCCGGCCCGGTGGAGCCGTAGAAGGGCGGGGGGTTCTGCGCCCGCGCCCAGTCGGCGAAGTCGCGCAGGTTGTTCGCCGGCACCGAGGGGTGGACCAGCAGCATCATCGGCACGTTGGCGCCGAGGCTGATGGGGGCGAAGTCCCGCTCGATGCTGTGGGGGGCGCGGTTCACGAACTCCAGCGCCGCGGTGGTGGTGCTGAAGGTGAGGTTGTGGAACAGCAGCGTCTGTCCGTCCGGGTTCGCCTTCGCCACCACGTCCGCGCCGATGGAGCCGCCGCCGCCGCCGCGGTTCTCGACGACGACGGATTGGCCCAGCGTCTCGGTCAGGCGCTGGGCGTAGAGCCGCGCCAGGATGTCGGTGGTGCCGCCGGCCGGGAAGGGCACGATGATGCGGACGGTGCCAGTCGGCGCCCAGGAGGCGGCCGTCCCCTGGGCGCGGAGGATGGAGGGGGCGGCGAGCAGCGGGGCTGCGGCCAGCAGGGTGCGACGGAGCATTCCGGCATTTCCTCGGTGTTCTTGTGGCACCGAGGGTGGCGAGGAGACCCCCGCCGCGTCAACCGCCTGGGCGGCTCAGGCCACGCTCAGGCCAGCCACCAGGCGAGCAGCACGATGCCTCCCGAGACCGCCGCGGCTTCACCGATGAAGCGAAGGAGGATCGCCGCCTCGCGCCAGAGGCTGGCGCCTTCGTCCGGGCCGTCATTGGGTTGGGCCATCACCGGCAATCCTGAGCAGGATGGCATCGAAATAAGGCCGAGCCCGGAACGGAACAATGGGCTTGTTCATGACAGTGGCAAAAAAGGGGCGACGGCCAAGCTCCAGCCGCCGGCCTGGCTTGCGCTCAGGGCCGGGGACGCAGGCCCGTTCATGGATCGGCCCGGGACGGCGCCGCCGGACCGTGCCGGCGGCGTCCCTCCTCAGTGCCCGGCGTTCTCGCCCGAGAAATCGGGGGCGGCGAGGCCGCTGGCCGTCAGCTGGTCCACGAGCTGCGCCTTCAGCCGCTCCAGCCCCGCCTCGGTCTTGGCCTCGCAGCGGGCGACGAGCACCGCCTGGGTGTTGGAGGCGCGGAGCAGCCACCACCCGTCCTCGGTCAGCACGCGCACGCCATCGACGTCCGCGACCTTGGCGCCCTGGCCCGCGAGGCGCGCCTTCACCTCGGCGACGACGGCGAACTTCCGGTCCTCGCTGCAGTCGAAGCGCAGCTCGGGCGTGTTGATGACCTGCGGCATGGCGGCGCGGACGGCCGACAGCGTGCCCTCCATCCGCGCGACGATGCCCAGCAGGCGGACGGCGGAATAGAGCGCGTCGTCGAAGCCGTACCACTTGTCGGCGAAGAAGATGTGGCCCGACATCTCGCCGGCGAGGGGCGCCCCCGTCTCGGCCATCTTCGCCTTGATGAGCGAGTGGCCGGTCTTCCACATCAGCGGCGCGCCGCCGGCCTTCGCCACCTCGTCGAACAGCACCTGGCTCGCCTTCACGTCGGCGATGATCGTCCCGCCCGGCTTCGCCTTCAGCACGTCCCGCGCCAGCACGACGAGGAGCTGGTCGCCGAACAGAATGTGGCCTTCGTTGTCCACGACGCCGATGCGGTCGGCGTCGCCGTCGAAGGCGATGCCGAGATCGGCGCCCTGCCGCGCCACCTCGGCGATGATCTGCTCGAGGTTCTTGGCCACCGTCGGGTCGGGGTGGTGCGCCGGGAAGGTGCCGTCGATCACGCCGTTGATGACGGTGTGGGTGCCCGGCAGCTCCTGCACGAGGCGGTTCACGATCTCGGCGCCGGAGCCGTTGCCCGGGTCCCACACGACCTTGAGCGCGCGGTCGCCGCCGTCATAGTCCTTCATCATGCGGGCGACGTAGTCGGCGGCGATGTCCACGCTGCGCTCGCTGCCCTGCGCTTCCGGCACGACGTCGCCGTCGGCCGCCATCCGGCCGAGGGCCTGGATGTCCTTGCCGAAGAAGGGCTTCTTGCCGATCATGGACTTGAAGCCGTTGTAGTCGGGCGGGTTGTGGCTGCCGGTCACCATGATCGCCCCGTCGGTGCCGAGCTGATAGGCCGCGAAATACAGCATGGGCGTCGGGCAGGTGCCGACGCGCAGCACCTCCATCCCCGAGGCCATCAGCCCCGCGACGAGGCGCGGCTCGAGCTCCGGGGAGGAGAGGCGCCCGTCGCGCCCCACCGCCACCTTCGTGCCCCCCTGGCGCGCGACGATGCTGCCGAAGACGCGCCCGATGGCGAAGGCGTCGTCGCCCGACAGGGTTTTGCCCACGATGCCGCGGATGTCGTACTCGCGCAGCGTCGTGGGCTCGAAGCGGTGAGAGAAGCCGGTCATCGCGTGGGTCGTCCGATCGAGTGATAGGTGAAGCCGGCCTCGCGCATGGCCAGCGGGTCGTAGACGTTGCGCAGGTCGAGCAGGATGCGCCCCTGCATGGCGTCGGCGAGGCGCTTCGGATTGAGGTTGCGGAACTCGTTCCACTCGGTCAGCAGCACGACCGCGTCGGCGCCCTTCGCCGCGTCCATCGCGTTGTCGGCGAAGTGGATCGCGGTCGGCAGCATCTGGCGGGCCTGGTGGTGCCCCTCGGGATCGAAGGCGCGGATCGTCGCCCCCGCCTCGATCAGCCGCGGCAGGATGACGAGCGAGGGCGCGTCCCGCATGTCGTCCGTCTCGGGCTTGAAGGTCAGGCCGAGGATGGCGACGGTCTTGCCGGCGACGCTGCCGCCGCAGGCGGCGATGACGCGCTCCGCCATGTCGTGCTTGCGGGCCTCGTTGAAGGCGATGGTGGCCTCGACCAGCGTCTGCGGCGCCGCGTAGTCCTGCCCGGTCTTGGCGAAGGCCAGGGTGTCCTTCGGGAAGCAGGAACCGCCATAGCCCGGCCCGGCATGCAGGAACTTCCGCCCGATGCGGCCGTCGAGGCCGATGCCGCGGGCCACGTCCTGCACGTCGGCGCCCGCCTTCTCGCACAGGTTCGCCACCTCGTTGATGAAGGAGATCTTCATCGCGAGGAAGGCGTTGGCGGCGTACTTGATGATCTCGGCGGTCTCGATGGCCGTTGCCACGATCGGCGTCTCGATCAGGTAGAGCGGGCGATAGAGCCGCCGCAGCACCTGGGCCGCGCGGTCGCCGGCCGGCCCGTCCTCGATGCCGATGACGACGCGGTCCGGCCGCATGAAATCCCCGATGGCCGCCCCCTCGCGCAGGAACTCGGGGTTGGAGGCGACGCTGATCTCGAGGTCCGGCCGGACGCGGGTGACCAGCTCCTTGATCTTCCGGCCGGTCCCCACCGGCACGGTGGATTTCGTCACCAGGACGAGGGGGGCCTTCGCCGCCTTGGCCACCTGCTCGGCGGCGGCGAAGACGTAGGTGAGGTCGGCATGGCCGTCGCCGCGGCGCGAGGGCGTGCCCACCGCCAGGAACACCGCATCGGCGCCCGTCACCGCCTCGGAGAGGTCCGTCGTGAAGGACAGGCGGCCTTCGGCGGCGTTGTCCGCCACCAGCTTGTCGAGGCCCGGCTCGAAGATGGGGATCCGCCCGGCGCGCAGCGCCTCGATCTTCGAGGCATCGGTGTCCACCAGGCAGACATCCACGCCGAACTCGGCGAAGCAGGCGCCGGACACCAGCCCGACATACCCCGCCCCGATCATCGCGACCTTCATCCGAACCTCACTTCCGGACAGCGCACACGCGCCGCCCCCGCCCGGCTCATCCGGGCGGAGCGGCGCTTCCGGCTTCCCTGTCCCGCTGCCCCAATGTGGCGGAAGCTGAACGGTTGCCGAGCCGGGCCACGGCTTACCCTAGCTGTAGCGCGGCAGGAAGCCGCGGACGCCCTCCGCCAGCTCGGGCCGCTGGAGGGCGAAAGCGAGCTGCGCCTCGAGGAATCCGAGCTTATCGCCGCAGTCGAAGCGGCGGCCCTCGTAGCGCAGGCCGTGGAAGGGCTGGCTGCCGATCAGCTTGGCCATCCCGTCGGTCAGCTGGACCTCGCCGCCCGCGCCCTTCTCCATCTTCGCGAGATGCCCTATGACCTCCGGCATCAGCACGTAGCGGCCGATGATCGTCAGGTTGGACGGCGCCTTCTCGATCGGCGGCTTCTCGACCAGGCCCTTCACCGAGACGAGCCGGCCCTTGTCCTCGGCCACGTCGAGCACGCCGTACTTGTTCACCCGCTCGCGCGGGACCTCCTCGATGGCGACCACGTTGCCGCCCGTCTCCCGGTAGGCGTCGGCGAGCTGCTTGGTGCAGCTCACGTCGCACATCATCAGGTCGTCCGGCAGCAGGATGGCGAAGGGCTCGTCGCCGATGAAGTGGCGCGCGCACCAGATGGCGTGGCCGAGGCCCATCGGCACCTGCTGGCGGGTCGTGAGGACGGAGCCGGGCGGCAGGGCCTGGGCGCGCAGCTCGGCCAGCTCCTTCTGCTTGTTGCGCTCCTCCAGCGTGCGTTCCAGCTCGTAGGCGACGTCGAACTGCTCGACGATGGCGGTCTTGCCGCGGCCGGTGACGAAGCAGAACTGCTCGATCCCGGCTTCCCGCGCCTCGTCCACGGCATACTGGATCAGCGGCCGGTCCACGACCGGGAGGAGTTCCTTGGCGACCGTCTTGGTGGCGGGGAGGAATCGGGTCCCGAGGCCGGCGACGGGCATCACGGCCTTGCGGAGCGGCTTGGTCACGTTGCGGTTCTTCCCTGGTCTTTGCTGACCGGGGATGTGCCACGCCGGCCGGGGGGTTGGGTAGCCGGGGGTTCGCCGCGGCGGGTGCGGCTCACCCGCGCAGCAGCCGCTCCCGCGCCGCGTTGACGCGGGCCGCCAGCCAGTCGCTCCCGCCACGGTCGGGATGGGCCGCCTGCATCAGGCGGCGATGCGCGGCGCGGATCTCCTCGGCCGTCGCGCCCTCGCTCAGGCCCAGCACGGCGAGCGCCTCGTCCTTCGTCATCTCGCCGCCGGAGGGGGTGGCCCCCTGCCCGGCCGATGCGCCGGGAGCGTCCCGCCAATCGGGTTCCACGCGGTCCAGCCAGGCTTCCAGCAGGGGCACGCTCTCCGGGTCCTCGGCGCGGCAATCGTCCAGCAGGCCGAGCAGCTCGGGCAGGGACAGCGCGGCGAGGTCCCGCCCGGCCTGGGGGCCGCGCCTCACCCGGCCGGTCATGAGGCCCGTCGCGAGATCGAGCCGCATCTCGAGCGTCGCGGTGTCCACCCCGGAGGCTTCCCCCGCCTCCGCCGGGCGGCCGAAGACGCGCTTCGCCCGCCAGGCGCGCCAGGCCTGGGCGATGGCCGGGCCGAACATGAACAGCGCCCAGAGCGCGTTGGCGCCGCGCCCCGTCAGCAGCAGCATCGCCATCAGGGCGACGCCGAGCGCGCCCCCGCCCCAGACGATCGCGGTCTTCACGGACGCGACCGAGGCCGTGGCGAAGCCCCGCAGCAGCAGGAGCACCAGGAGCAGAAGGGCGGCCCCGCCCGCCAGCCAAACCATCTCAGGCCCCCCGCGGCGCCGGGAGCTGCCGGACCAGCGCCCCGGCCGCCCGCCCTGGCAAGCGCGTCAGCGCGGCGCGCCCCCCGGCCGCGAACACCGCGACGGCCCGCAGCAGGTCCCGCAGCGTGTCGGCGCTCGACGAGTCGAAGGGGGCCCAGGCGCCGCCGGAGAGCTTCGCCACCTGCCGCAGCCCGTCCTCGGCCCGCGGATCGGCGCCTTCCTGGAAGCAGAAGACCGGCGTGCCGTGCATGCCGAGCTGCCCGGCCAGGTGGCAGATGGGGTCCACCGCCTCCTCGAAGGCGTCCCCCACCAGGATCATCGCGTGGACGCGCTCCCGCCGGGTTTCCTTGAGCGCGTGGTCGAGCGCCCGCAGGATCTGCGTCTGGCCGCCCAGGCACTGCACCCCGGTCATCCGCCGGGTGATGTCGGCGGCGTCCGTCAGGAAGGGACTGGTCGTGAACTCCATGTGGCCGCGCCAATAGGCCAGCTGCACCGAGAGCCCGCCCAGGTCGCGCGTCGCCGTGAACATCTCGGCCTGGAGATGGCAGGCGCGATCCCAGCTCGGCTGGCGGCTCGCCGTCGCGTCCATGGCGAAGATCAGCCGTCCCTTGCGGGAGGCGGCGGGACGCACCTCGGCGAGGGCGTTCACACGCTGCAGGAAGGCGGCGACGGCGGCGTTCTTGGGGACGGCGGGGGGTTGGGCCATGGGCCCGAAAGAGATGGGCGGTTTCCACGCTTCGTGCCAGGGTTCGCCCGGCGCGGTTGTTTCCCCCCGTCGGAAGGAGAGGCCATGATCCCGCTTCGTTCGTCCCTCTGCTTGCTCGCGTTGGGCGCCGCCCTCGCGCTGCCGGGCGCCGCCCAGACCGGCGGCAAGACCCCGCCCGCCCCGCCGGTGAAGGGCGCGCCCGCCGCGCCGCAGG
>JAIEOO010000032.1 GCA_019750475.1 Acetobacteraceae bacterium
GCGGCAGCGCCGAGCCGCGGCCGCCGCGCCCGGCACCGCCACCAGGGCGAGGCCCCGGGGCGTCATGCCGGCGCGACAGCGCCGCCCGCGCTGCGCGGCGGGGAAAACACCGGCCCGGGCGACGGGAACGGGGCGATCGGCGGCGTCGCCGGGGCGGCGGATCAGGACAGGCGGGAGCGGCGCCGAACGGATGGCACATCCAAGCGCCGGCGATCAGATCATTCTGAAGGCGTCTTCGACGCGATCAAGAACGGCGCGCGGCGCGCGCGGCGCCGTCGAGCGACACCTGGACGCTGTCCAGCACCGGCACGCCACGCCGGGCCGCGATGCGCGGCGCGCCCGGCAGGCCCTGGAAGTTCGTGCAGTGGATGATCACCGCCTCGGTGACCGGCGCCTCGTCCAGAACCTCCTCGACGAGGCGGTCCACCGTCTCGGGCGCGTGGGTGCAGAAGGACCAGTTGCCCGGATCCTCGAGGTGGCGTTCGGCCAGCGTCTCGAAGCCCTCGCGGGCGAGGTTCGCGATGATCGCCTGCTGCACCTCGTTCAGATAGGGCGTGACGAGGGCGACGCGGCTGACGCCCGCCGCGCGCAGCTCCTCGCGCAGGGCGAGCGTCGCGCTGGTGGCGGGCAGGCCGGTGCGGGCGGTGATGGCGGCGCAGAGCGCCTCGTCCTGCGCGAGGCCGAGCCAGCTGCCGGAGGTGCCGCCCCAGCAGATGCTGTCCACCTTCGCGTCCGCCAGCAGCTCCGCCGCGGCGAGGATGGGCGCGGTGTCGAACTGGCCGCGCGACGCCTCGCCGAGGTCGATCGCGACGACGCGGAAGCGGGAGAAATGCGCGGTGACGCCCGGCCGGTCGCGCAGCAGGTCCGCGATCAGCGGCTCCATCACCGTGTTGGAGGAGGGCGTGAGGAAACCCAGGCGGAGCGTGGTCATCCCCGTGGGATAAGGCCCGCCGGCGGGGACGGCAACGCAGCCCGGTCAGGACCGGCCCTTCAGCAGCCACAGCACGATCAGCAGCGGCACGAAGAAGGCGAGCAGGCCGAACAGGGCGGGCAGGTTGTCTCCCATGGGCGCAGTCTCGCCGCACCCGCCCCAAGCGGCGATGGCCGGGGCATGACGTGCGCGCCATGGAAGCAGGTTTCCTCACGATGCCTCACGCTTCCTGCGGATTGCGGCAGGAAATGTGGCGAAGCCTGAATTGAACCCGCCCCCGCGAATGGGCTGATGAGGGCGCGACCTGCCGCCCCCGATCGGCGGCCCCACTGTGGAAGATCCCATTGCCCGACATGATGCCGCCCCTTCGCGTTTCCGTCGCGCCGCCGGTGCGCCGCCGCGCCGCCCTGCCCGGGATGGCTGCGGCCGCGCTCACGGCCGGCTTGGCGGTGGCCGCCGCCTTCTCGCTGCGGCCGGCCCCGCTGACCGCGCTTCCGGCCAGCGTCACGGCGGATCTGCTCGTCGCCCGCGCACCCATCGCCGGGGAGATCCGCGGCGATGCGGTGGATGGCATGACGCTGCGCCCGGGGCAGCCGCTCCTCCTCGTCGAGAACCCGCGCGCCGAACGCGGGCGGCTGATCGACGCCCGGAATGAGCACGACCGCGCCCGGGACGAGCTGGCGCGGCTCGAGGAGCAAGGGGGCGCCCTCAACACGACGATCGAGCGCCTCGCCCGCTCGGCCGACCAGCACCGTCGCGAGGCCGCGGCCCAGATCGAGGCGCAATCGCGGGAGACGCAGCAGCTCCGCGCCGCGGCGGAGGCGCGCGCCCACCGCGCCGCGCAGGAAGGGGCGCGGACGGCGCAGCTCGCCCGGGCCGGCTTCGCCTCGGCCGCGATGGTCGAGAAGGCCGAGGCGGATGTCGCCTCGGCCCGGCGCGAGGCGCAGGCCTTCGACATGCGGCTCGAACTGCTGCGGCGGCAGGCGGAGGCGGCCGGCCGCGGGATCTACGGCGCTGGCGGCGTCGTGATGGTGGGCTACGTGCAGGAGCGCCTCGACGATGTCGGGCTGCGCCGGATCGAGCTGCAGCGCGCCCTTGCCGTCCAGCGCGACGCGCTCGCCCGGGCCGAGCGCCGCCTCGCGCAGGAGGAGGAGGCCTTCGCCCTGGTGAGCCGCGCCGGCATCGAGGCGCCGGCCGGGCTGGTCGTCTGGCGGCTGCGGGCGCGCCCCGGCCAGACCGTCCTCGCGCATGAGGCCGTGGCCGAGCTGCTGGACTGCCGGAGCGCCCATGTCCTCGTCGCCATGCCCGAGGGCCGCGTCGCCGAAGCCTTGCGCGCGACGGATGTGAGGCTGCGCCTCGCCGGCGAGGCGCAGGACCGCCGCGGCCGGGTGCAGGCGGTGGTGGACGGGCCGGCGGCCGCCTCGGCCGCGCCGCCCGCCACCGGGGAGGGCCGGCGCCTGCTGCGCATCGCCATGGATCCGGGGGCCTCGGGCGAGCCCTGCCTCGTCGGGCGGGCGGCGACGGTGACCTTCGGCGGCTGAGGCGGCGTCAGGGCCCCGGGAACAGCGCGTCGGTCCGGCCGAGCAGCCGGTAGGCGACGAGGCCGACATACTCGCGGATGGCCCATTCCGCCTGCCCCAGGCGGAAGGAGAAGGGCGGGTCGAACCAGCCCTCGCCGCCGCGCTGGGTGGAGTAGTTCACCGGCCAGGGCAGCACCGCGAAGCCGGCCTGGCGGAAGCAGCCGACCGAGCGAGGCATGTGGCTCGCGCTGGTGACCAGCAGCCAGGTCTCGCCCGGCTGGGGCCGCGCCATGGCGAGGCTGTTCACCGCGTTCTCCCAGGTGTTGCGCGCCTGGTCCTCATAGAGGACGCGCGGCCCTTCGAGGCCGAGCGAGGCCCAGAGCTGGCGCGCGACGCCCGCCTCCGTCAGCCCGTCGCCGAGCGGGTTGCCCTGGCCGCCGGTGAAGAGGATCCGCGCCTCCGGGTAGCGGCGCGCGAGGGCGACGGCCTCGGTCATGCGTTCGGCGGCGCCGTTGAGGGCGGGCATGCCGCGGCTCTCGGTCAGGTCCTGCTCGACGGCGCCGCCCAGGATGATGACGCCGTCCACCCGCGCCGGCATCTCGGCGGGCCGGGCGAAACGATCCTCGAGCGGCAGGGTCAGCCAGGCGGGGAGCGGCGTCAGCAGCACGGCGACGAACCAGGCGAGCCCGGCCAGCAGCGGCCAGCGCCCGATGCGCCGCCCGGCGATGAGCAGGAAGGCGCCGATGCAGAGCAGCAGCAGGGCGAAGGTGTTGGGCCGCGCGAAGAGCCAGAACACCTTCGACGCGACGAAGAGGACGTCTTCCATCCGGGCCTACTCCGCCTCGACGCGGCGCCAGAGTTCCACCGTCCCGCGCTCCTCGGCGAAGCTCGCGGCGATCTCGTAGCCCTCCTCGAGGGCCTCGGTCAGCATCGCCATGGCGGAGGGGCGCATGGCGAACCATTCGGAGCGGTCGAGCACGATGAAGCGCGGCCGGCTCTCGAGGATGCGGCGCACCTCGGCGTCGGTGTCCACGCCCGCGAGGTTCGCGAAGCTGCCGGTGAGGTGGACGGGGAAGGGCAGGCGGGTCGGCAGGCGGGCATCGGTCAGGAAATACACGATGGGCTGGTAGTTGGGCACGAAGATGGTCTCGCCGGGGCGAAGCTCCTCGTTCATCAGGGCGGCCATGCGGCGGGGCGTGTCCGGGCTGCCGAGGGCGAAGCCGCGCGACAGCCGGGGCGCCAGGTCGCTCGCGACGATGTCGGCCGAGAGCAGCCCGACGAGGGCCGCCATCAGCAGCCCGGCGTGGCCGGGCCGGGCCAGGCGGGCGAGCATCAGCACCCCGAGCGCCGCGAGGAGCGACAGCGGGGGCAGCAGGATCAGGAAGTAGTGGGGGAAGAACATGCCCGGCCCCGCGACGGCGACGCTGGCCGTGGCGAGCCAGAGCAGGCCGAACGCGGTCAGCCGGCGGATCGGCGCATCGGCCGCGGCCAGCCCGGCGAGGCCGACGAGCCCGAGCAGCAGCGCCCAGCGCAGGGCGAGGGCGGCCGTGGTGATGCGCCAGGCCGCCTGCTCGCCGGAGACGCCGCTCGCGGCGTAGGTGAAGGGGGCGAGGATCGTGCTCTCGAACCAGATGTCGAACTCGCCGCGCAGCGCGTAGATGCCCCCCACGAGGAGCGTCGGCGCGGCGCAGAGCGCGGCGTAGGCGGCCGCCATCGCGAGGAAGCGGCGCGGCTTGAGCTGCTTCCGCCACAGGGCCGGGAAGGTGAGGAGCCCGAAGGCGAGGCAGCCCTCCGGCGTCGCGACCGGCTTGATGAGGACGGCCGGGCCGACGAGGGCGCCCAGGGCGAGCAAGGCCCCCCAGCCCGGCGCGCCGGGCGCCAGGGCCCCGCGCAGGCCGACGCCGAGCGCGCCCACCAGGAAGGGGGCGAAGAGGATCTCGGTGTTGCTGGCCTGGCCGCCGAGAAGGATGGAATGCGCCGCGTAGATCAGGGCCGCCGCGTAGCCGAGGGCGGGCGGGCCGCCCGCGAACCGGACGAGGGCGAAGAGGCCGAAGCCGGTGGCGGTGACGCAGGCCGCGCCGAGCAGGCGCACCGCCTCGACGCTCTCGCCCAGGAGAAGGAAGGCCCCGGCGATGAAGGCCGGGGCGCCCACCGGATGCATGTCCCACACGCCGGAGAGCGGCCAGTTGCCGCGCAGCCATTCCCGGGCCTGGAGGACGTAGAGGGATTCGTCCCAGTCGATCACCGACGGGAGGAAGGACGCCCAGCGGAGGCCGAGGGTCAGGACGGGCAGCAAGGCCAGGGCGAGGAGCCAGAAGAAGCGGCGCGCCGCGGGACGGGGAGGGACCTCCATCGGCCCAGAGTGGCGGCGCGGGGGGCGCCCGGCAACCGACGCAACCGTCGGGTTGAACCTTCCCAGCCCTTCCTCGCGCATCAGGCGAAGCCGGGACGCTGGCTGCCGGCTTTCATCCGACTGCAATCAATTCTTCGCCCGCCTGCCCAAGATGGCCCGATGAAGCCCCGTTAACTCCCTGGCCTCCACGGCAGAGAGGGGCGAGAGCGCCATGTCGAGCAGCATCACGGGCACGCGTCTGTTCACCACGGCCCACACGGGCCTGACCGGAGGGGCCGCCGGCAACTCCGAATCGATCGCCTTCGACGCCGCCCGGAACCTGCTCTTCGTCATGGGCGCCAACGGCGTGGACGCGCTGAACGCCACGACCGGCGCGCTCGCCTTCTCGATCTCGAAGGCGCAGCTGGCGACGTCGGCCGGCATCAGCGTCGCGACCATCGGCAACGGCAACAGCGTCGCCGTCTCCGGCAACAACCTCGCGATGACCTTCGACAACGCGACGCCGGGCACGGCGGGCTTCGCGGCGGTGTACACCCTCAACACCCAGGGCACGGCTGCGACCTTCCGGGCGAACGCGACGGTCGGCGCGGTGCCCGACATGATCACCTTCACGCCCGACGGCACCCGCGCCGTCATCGCCATCGAGGGCGAGCCGGCGCCGGGCTACGCGACGGACCCTGCGGGCGGGCTCGCCCTCCTCGACACCGCGACCTGGACGCCGACCTTCGTGGGCTTCGGCGCCCTCGACGCGCAGGCGGCGGCGCTGCGCGCGGCGGGCGTCAAGCTCTCCAACGCCATCCCGGGCAGCCCGCAGGCCAACCAGGCCCTGCCCTCGCTCGACCTCGAGCCCGAATACGTCGCGATCTCGCCCGACGGGACCACGGCCTACGTGACGATCCAGGAGAACAACGCGATCGGCGTGTTCAACCTGCAGACCAACGCCTGGACGGCGGTGCTGCCGCTCGGCCTCGCGAACCACAACACCGCCGGCAACGGCATCGACACCTCGGACCGGGACGGCGGCGCCATCATCCGGCAGGTGCCGATCTCGGGCATGTACCAGCCCGACGGCATCGCGCTGTTCCAGCAGGGCGGCCGCACCTTCCTCGTCACGGCGAACGAGGGCGACGCGCGCGAATACGGGGGCACCGGCAACGTCTTCAACGAGGCGGTGCGCATCGCCGATCTCGTGCCCGCGACCGGCAGCACGCCGCCGGCGGGGATGCCGGCGCTCGACGCGGCGCTGCTCGCGGCCGTCCAGTCCCGGCGCGGCGACGCCGATCTCGGCCGGCTCGACGTCACGCGCTGGGCCGGGGACACGGATGGCGACGGCGACCTCGACCGGCTGCAGGCCTTCGGCTCGCGCTCCTTCACCATCTGGGAAGTGGGCGGCACGCCGACGGCGCCGACCCTGACGCAGACCTTCGACAGCCGCCAGCTGCTCGACCAGATCGTCGCGTCGCAGCTGCCGGCCCTCTACGACGACGCCCGCGCCGACAACAAGGGCGTCGAGCCCGAGCACATCACCCTCGGCACGGTGAACGGCGTGGTCCACGCCTTCGTGGGCCTCGAGCGCGCGAACGCCAACCTCGTCTTCCGCATCGACGGCCCGACCGCGGTCTCCTACGTCGGCCAGGTCAGCAACGCGACGTCGCCCACCGCGGGCGACGTGGGCCCCGAGACCTCGGTGTTCCTCCCGGCCGCCGGCTCGACGCCGGCGCGGCTCGCGGTCGCGAACGAGGTGAGCGGGACGACGACGGTCTACAACCTAGCGCCCGCGACCGGGACCTACACCCTCCAGATCCTGCACGGTTCCGACTTCGAGGCCGGCCTGCTGGCGACGAGCCGCGCCCGCCAGTTCGCGGCCATCGTGGACCGGCTCGAGGACTCGGTGCCGAACAGCATCACCGTCTCGGGCGGCGACAACTTCATCCCCGGCCCCTTCGGCGCCGCGGGCACCGACCCGGCGGTGGCGTCGGCGCTGCGCGCCTACTACGCGCGACTGCTCGGCCAGACCGACCTGCCGAACCTGTTCGGCTCCACCGCCAGCCCCACCATCCCGTTCTTCGCCGCCGACATCGCCATCCTGAACGCCATCGGCATCGAGGCTTCGGCGCTCGGCAACCATGACTTCGACCTCGGCACCAACCCGCTCAACGCCGTGGTGGACTTCACCTCCAACACGACGGGCGCCACGCCCGCCGCGCGCGTGACAGGCGTGGGCGCGCAGTTCCCCTACCTCTCGGCCAACCTCGACTTCTCGGCCGACGCCAACATCCGCGCCATCGTGACCCAGACGCTGCGCGAGGCGTCGTCCTACGCCACGACCGCGGCGGACATCGCCTCCAACCAGACCGTCGCGAACGAGGCGGCGGACGCGCAGATCGCGCCCTGGACCACGATCGTCGAAGGCGGCCAGACCATCGGTATCCTCGGCGTCACGACGCAGGTCCTCGCGGCGATCTCCTCGCCCGGCGCGACGCGCGTGCTCGACCCCGCGGGCGATGGCGGGCGCGACAACATGGCGGAGCTCGCCCAGATCCTGCAGCCGCTCGTGGACCAGATGACGGCGCAGGGGATCAACAAGATCGTCCTGCTGTCGCACCTCCAGCAGTACCAGAACGAGCTGGCGCTGGCGCCGCTGATGCGCGGCGTGGACGTCATCGTCGCGGCCGGCAGCCACACGGTCTTCGCCGACGGCCAGGACACGCTGCGCCCGGGCGACCGCGCGGTCGAGGGCTACCCGGTGTACCGGACCGGCGCCGACGGCAACCCCGTCGCCATCGTCAGCACGAGCGGCGAGTATTCCTATGTCGGCCGCCTCGTCGTCACCTTCGACGCCAACGGCGTGCTGATCGCCGATCCCGACGGCACGGGCCCGCTCGGTGTGGGCGGGGTGAACCCGAGCCAGTCCGGCGCCTTCGCCACGACGGACGCGACGGTCGCCGCGCTCTGGGGCGCCGAGAACCCCTACGCCGCCAACACCCGCGGCGGTGAGGTGCAGGCCATCACCAACGCGGTGCAGGCGGTCATCAACCAGAAGGACGCCACGGCCTTCGGCCGCAGCAGCGTCTTCCTGGAGGGCCGCCGCGGCGAGGTGCGGACGGAGGAGACCAACCTCGGCAACCTGACCGCGGACGCCAACCTCTTCGTGGCCCGCCAGGTGGATGCCGGGGTGCTGGTCAGCCACAAGAACGGCGGCGGCATCCGGGCCGAGATCGGCGCGGTGCTCGGCCAGCCCGTCCCACGGGAGCTGCCGCCGCTCGCCAATTCCACGGCCGGCAAGCAGGCGGGGACGGTCAGCCAGCTCGACATCGAGAACTCGCTGCGGTTCAACAACGCGCTCTCCATCGTCTCGGTGACGGCGCAGAACCTCGAGCGCATCCTCGAGCACGCGGTGGCCGGCACGGCGCCCAATGCGACGCCGGGCCAGTTCGGCCAGTGGGGCGGCCTCGCCTTCACCTATGACGCGAGCCGCACGGCGCAGGTGGTCAACCCGACGACCGGCGCGGTGACGACCGAGGGCCTGCGCATCGTCAGCGCCGCCATCCTGAACGAGGACGGCACGGTGCGGGACGCCCTGGTGCAGAACGGCGCGCTGGTCGGCGACCCGAGCCGCGTCATCAAGATGGTGACGCTGAACTTCCTGGCCGATGGCGGCGACGGCTACCCCTTCCCCGCCTACACCATCCCGGGCAGCCGGGTGGACTTGCTGAACAACGCCGCCCTGCCGGATGGCCGCGCGACCTTCGCCGCCAAGGGCACTGAGCAGGACGCGCTGGCCGAGTATGGCGCCACGTTCTACGGCACCGCCGCCCGCGTCTACGGGCAGCCGGACACCACGCCGGCCGGTGACCTGCGCGTCGTGAACCTGCAGGCGCGGACGGATGCCGTGTTCCAGACGCCGCTCAACGGCACGGCCGGCAACGACGTCCTCAACGGCACGGGCGGCAGCGACCTGATCCAGGGCGGCGCCGGCAACGACACGATCAACATCAGCCTGGGCCGCGACAGCGTGTTCGGCGGCGCCGGCTTCGACACCGTGAGCACCAGTCTCGGCCGCGGCGAGGGCGGGCTGATCTACGGCGCCGACGGCACCGTTCTGGGCTGGGCCTTCGCGCCGGCCCCAGACCAGGGGGGCGTCGTCCACTTCCGCGAGGTCGAGCGCGCGAGCTTCGCCGACGGTGCGGTGCTGTTCTCGGGCGGGTCGCTCGCACATCAGCTGACGGCGCTCTATCGCGGGGTCCTGAACCGGGCGCCCGATCTGCTCGGCCTTTCGTCATGGGCCGTGGTCGGCCAGCAGGACCTCTCCTCCGCCATCGCCGGGGTCCTGCGCAGTGCGGAAGCGCAGGGCGCGACCGGCGGCCTGTCGAGCACGGCCTTCGTGACCAAGCTCTACGCCGATCTGCTCGGCCGTGCGCCTGATCCGTCGGGGCTCGCCGGCTTCGTGTTGCGCCTCGACGCGGCGCCGGGCGTCAACGCGCGGGCGCAGGTCGTCGAAGCGTTCCTGCAGTCACAGGAATTCGCGACCGACCCGACCCAGGTCGCGGCGCGTGGCTTGTTGCTGCCCGATCTCCGGGCGGGCTTCGTCGACTTCGCCTATGAGGAGCTGCTGGCCCGCAACCCGGACGCGGGCGGTTTCCTCGGCTTCGTCAGCGCGCTGCGGCAAGGCACCGCCACGGAGCGCGACGTCGTGCGGACCATGGCGACGAGCGCGGAGTTCACCGGGATCTACGGCGCGCTGAGCAACGCGGCCTTCGTCGAGCAGATGTACCAGAACGTGCTCAACCGCGCCGGCGACGCGTCGGGCGCCGCCGGATGGACGAATGCCCTGAACACCGGTGCGGCCTCTCGGGGCGACGTGGCCCACGCCTTCCTGACCTCCGCCGAGGCGGCGCCGCTGTTCACCCTCGCCATCGCGGCCGGGGCGGACATCCTCTGAGCACGGGGCCGGGAAGTCACGGCCTGGCCGTCACCTCCCGGCGCCAGATGAACAGGCCGGACGCGACGAGCACGGCGATGCCCGCCGCGTCCCAGCCATCGGGCAGCTCGGACCAGAGCAGGGCGCCGAGGGCCGTGGTCCAGACGATTCCGGCATACTCGAAGGGGGCGAGCAGCGTCGGGTCGGCGCGGCGGTAGCCTTCCGTCATCAGGAGCTGCGCGACGGCGGACAACAGCCCGACGGCCGCGAGCAGGATCCATTGCGCGGCGCTGGGCCATCGCCAGCCGGGCAGGGCCCAGACCAGCGCCACGGCCGAGCAGCCGAGCGCGAACCAGAGCACGATGGTCACGCCCGCCTCGCCCGCCGCGCCCATCTGGCGGATGGTGATCATGGCCAGCGCCCAGGCGAGCGCGCCCACCAGCACGATCAGCACCGGGATCGGCGGGTAGGCGCCCTCGGCCTGCCAGGGCTGAACCATGATGAGGACGCCGACGAAGCCCACCGCGACGGCCGCCGCGCGGGCGGCGTCCACCCGCTCTCCCAGCAGGGGCACGGCCAGCAGCGTGAGGAAGAGCGGCATGGTGAAGCCGAGCGCGGTGACGCCGGCGAGCGGCAGCGTGGCGTAGCCGTAGAAGGCGGTTGCCATGCCGACCAGGCCGAACAGGGTGCGCAGCGCGTGGATGCGGGGATTCCGGGTGCGCAGCAGCCGCCACCCGCCGGCCCGGTGCATGAGCACGAGCAGCAGCGGCAAGGCGAAGAGGCTGCGGAACAGCACGACCTGGGCGAGCGGCACGCCGCCCTCCAATGCCTTCACGCAGGCGGCGGCCGCGGCGTAGACGAAGGTGGCCGCGATGATGGCCAGGATGGCGCGGCCCCGCGCGGTGGCGGTCATGTTGCGTGTGTCATGGGCGTTTCCGGGGCAGGGTAGGCGGAAGGGCGCTCCGCCGACAGGCCCGGTCACGCCCGATGGCCCGGTTCCGCCCCTCGCCAAACCGCTCTAGGGTCCGCCGGCCCATGACCGCGCGCCACCCCAAGGCCCCGCCCGTTCCGCCGCGCCCCGGCCTCGAGGTCCAGTCGGACGAGGTGGTCTGGGCCGGGCGCTTCGCCATGCAGATCGTCAAGTTCCGCTACCGGCGCTTCGACGGGCGCATGTCCGCAGACCTGACCTGGGAGCTGTGGCGGCGCGGCCGGGGCGTGGCCGTGCTGCCCTACGACCCCTGGACGGACCGCGTGGCGCTGATCCAGCAGTTCCGCCTGCCGGCCCATGCCGCGGGACTCGACCCCGTGATGACGGAGTGCATCGCCGGCATCCTCGAGCCGGCGGAGGACCCGCTGGAAGCCGGCATCCGCGAGGCGCGGGAGGAGGGGAACCTCACGCCGGACCGGATCGAGCGGATCGGGCGCTTCATGCTGATGCAGGGCGGCTGCGACGAGACGATGTTCCTCTACGCCGCCCGCTGCCGCCTGCCCGAACCCGACGCCGCCGGATTCCACGGCCTGGTCGAGGAGGGGGAGGATATCCGCCTGCTCGTGCTGCCGGCGGAGGAGGCGTTCCGCCGCCTCGATGCCAACGAGATCGAGAACGCGACCGCCGCGCTGTGCCTCTGGTGGCTGCGCGCGCACCGGGCGCGGCTCGCCGTCGAATGGAAGGACGCATGACCGAAGCGCTGTTCCGCACCGATGCCTATCTCCGCTCCGCCGCGGCGCGAATCGTCGCGGTGGAGGAGCGCGGCATCGTCCTCGACCGCACGCCCTTCTACCCGCGCGCCGGCGGGCAGCCGGGTGACACGGGCACCATCCGCTGGGACGGCGGCGAGGCCGCGCTGGGCGAGGCCGTGAAAGGGGAGGGCGATGCAATCCTCCATCCCGTGCAGGGCGAGGCGCCGCCCATCGGGGCGGAGGTGGAGGTCGTGCTCGACTGGGAGCGGCGGCACCGCCACATGCGGATGCACAGCTCCATGCATCTGCTCTGCTCCCTCATCAGGGGCGCGGGCGTCACGGGCGGACAGATCGGCGCCGAGAAGTCGCGCCTCGATTTCGACCTGCCCGAGCCGCCGACCAGGGAGTGGCTGGCCGAAGGGCTGGCCGCCCTGATCGCGGCCGATCACCCCGTCACCGAGAGCTGGATCAGCGAGGCGGAGCTGGACGCGAATCCGGGCCTCGTCCGGACGCTGTCGGTGCAGCCGCCGCGCGGCTCGGGACGGATCCGCCTCGTCCGCATCGGGCCCCTGGAGGCGCCGGTGGACCTGCAGCCCTGCGGCGGGACGCATGTGCGCTCCACCGGGGAGATCGGCGCGCTCGAGGTGCTGAAGATCGAGAACAAGGGCAAGCAGAACCGCCGGGTCAGCCTGGCGCTGAAGGAGGGCTGAGCCATGGAGTGCATCGTCTCGACCGAGTGGCTGGCGCGGGAGCTGGCCGCGCCCGACCTGATCGTCTTCGACACGACGAAATACCTGCCGAACGAGCCCTTCGACGGGCGCGCGAAGTTCACCGAGGCCCATATTCCGGGCGCGCGCTTCTTCGACATCGACGTGGTGGCCGACCCGGACGCGACGCTGCCGCACATGGTGCCGACGGCGGCGCGCTTCGAGAAGCTGATGGCGCAGCTCGGCGTCTCCAACGCCTCGCGCATCGTGTTCTACGACCAGAAGGGCGCGCAGTCGGCGCCGCGCGGCTGGTGGCTGATGCGCCTCTTCGGCCACGAGAAGGCGGCGGTGCTGGATGGCGGGCTGCCGAAATGGCTGCGCGAGAACCGCCCGACCGAGAACGGGGAGGCCGCGGCGCCCACGCCCGGCATCTTCCAGGCCGATTTCCAGGCGACGCGGCTGCGGGGCCTCGGCGACATCAAGCGCATCGTCCGGCAGGGTGGCGGCTCCGAGCTGATCCTCGACGCCCGCGCCGCCGGGCGCTTCGCCGGCACGGCGCCCGAGCCGCGGCCGGGCCTGCCCTCCGGCCACATGCCGGGGGCGGCGAACCTGCCCTTCCTGGAGCTGTTCGGCCCCGACGGCACCTTCCTGCCGCCCGGCCAGCTTCGCGCCCGCTTCGAGACGGCGGGCGTCGAGGCCGAGCGGCCCGTGGTGACGAGTTGCGGCACGGGCGTGACGGCCTGCGTGCTCGCCATCGGCATGGTGCGGGCCGGGCTGCCGGAACCCGCGATCTACGATGGCTCCTGGACCGAATGGGCTTCCCGCCCCGAAACCCCGAAAGCGACCGCCTGATGCCTGACGATCACCACAAGAAGCTCCGCCCCGCGACGCGCATCGGCCATGTCGGCCGGCCGCCGGTGAAGAGCCACGGCTTCGTGAACCCGGGCGTGCACCGCGGCTCCACGGTGCTGTTCCCCGATGTCGAGGCGCGGCAGGCCGGGGCGCAGAAGCGCTTCGACCAGTACATGACCTACGGCACGCAAGGCGGGCCGACCCATTACGCGCTCGAGGACGCGATCGCCGAGGTCGAGGGCGGGACGCGCTGCGTGATCTTCGGCACGGGGCTGGCCGCGGTCGCGATGCCGCTGCTGGCCTACCTCAAGGCGGGCGACCACTGCCTGATGCCGGACAGCGTCTATGGCCCGGCGCGGAACCTCGCCACCACGCTGATGGCGGGCTGGGGGATCGAGACGACCTTCTACGATCCCTGCGTGGACGAGGCGGGGATGCGCGCGCTGATCCGCCCGAACACGAAGGTGGTCTACGCCGAGAGCCCGGGCTCCCACACCTTCGAGGTGCAGGACATCCCCGGCATCGCCCGCGCGGCGCACGCCGCCGGCGCCAAGGTGCTGATGGACAACACCTGGGGCATCCACCACTTCCAGCCCTTCCAGCATGGGGTGGACGTCTCGATCCAGGCGCTGACCAAGTATGTCGGCGGGCATTCGGACGTGCTGCTGGGCAGCGCGACGACCGCCTCGGAGGAGGACTACCTCAAGGTCCGCTCCGCGGCCTCGATCCTCGGCCAGTTCGCGAGTGCGGATGATTGCTGGCTGGCCTTGCGGGGCCTGCGGACCATGATGCTGCGCCTCAAGCACCAGGAGGCCGCGGGGCTGGAGATGGCGCGCTGGCTGGAGGCGCAGCCCCAGGTGAAGCAGGTGCTGCACCCGGCGCTGCCGTCCCACCCGCAGCATGCGCTGTGGAAGCGGGACTTCACCGGCGCGTGCTCGCTCTTCGGCATCGTGCTGCAGCCGCGATACGAGCAGGCGGCGATGCTGCGCTTCGTGAACGCGCTGGAGCTGTTCGGCATCGGCGCGAGCTGGGGCGGCTTCGAGAGCCTGGCCATCCCGACGACGGGCTTCGTGACGCGCACGGCGGGCACGGGCGATTTCGGCGGGCCCACGGTGCGCATCCATATCGGCCTCGAGGACACCGAGGACCTCAAGGCCGATCTCGCCCAGGCGCTCCGCGTCCTGAACTGAGGGGCGAGGCCGGGACCTTCCCGGTCAGGCCTCGTGGGCGGGGCCGCTCGCCGGATCGTGGCGGAGGCCGGCGTTGCCGCGCGGGCCCCGCCGGTCGAGCGCGGCGCGGACGCGGTCGGCGAGTTCGGCGCGGCGGTAGGGCTTGCCGAGCACGTCCATGGCGGCGGCGCGCGGCCCGTCCGCCACCAGATCCTCGTTGTAGCCGGTGGTCAGCAGCACCGGCAGGTCGGGCAGGCGGGCCTTCACGCGCTCGGCCAGCATGAGGCCGTTGACGCCGCCCGGCATGACGATGTCGGTGAACAGCAGGTCCACCCCGCGCTCGCCGCGGGCGGCCAGCAGCTCCAGCGCCTCCTCGCCGCTGCGGGCCGCGAGGATGCGGTAGCCCAGCGCCTCCAGATGCTCCTGCGCCAGCGCCAGCACGTCCTCGCTGTCGTCCACGAGGAGGATGGTCTCGGTGCCGCCGCGCGGATCCTCCCGCGTCGCGACGGGGGCGGGTGCCTGGCGGCTGCGGAAGACGGCGTCCGTCGTCATCGCCGGGAAGAGGAGGCGGACGGTGGTGCCCTTGTCCGGCTCGCTCTCGATCTCCAGCCGGCCGAGCGATTGCTGGGCGAAGCCGTGCGCCATGGCGAGGCCGAGGCCCGTCCCCTTGCCCGTGGTCTTGGTGGTGAAGAAGGGCTCGGTCGCGCGCTCCAGCACATGGGGTGGCATGCCGTGGCCGGTGTCGGTGACGGACAGCACGGCGTAGCGGCCGCCGGGAAGGCCGTTTTCCTGGAGTTCCGCGGTCGAGGTGGCGACGGTGACGGTGCCGCCATCGGGCGTGGCGTCGCGCGCGTTGATCAGGATGTTGAGCAGCGCCATCTCGAGATGGACGGGGTCCACGTTCACGGGCGGGATGCGGCGGCGCAGGCTGACTTCCAGCTCGATGCGGCTGCCGAGGGTGGTCTCCAGCAGGTCCGCGAAGTCGGTCAGCAGCGCGTTGAGGTCGACGGGCTTCGGCTCCAGCCGGGTCTTGCGGGCGAAGGCGAGGAGCTGGCGGGTGAGCTTCGCCCCGCGCTCGGCTGCCAGGCCGATGCTGTCGAGGTGGCGGACCAGCCGCTCGGGCGCGACCTTCGGGTTCCGCGCGCCGTCCAGGTTCGACAGGATCACTTGCAGGAGGTTGTTGAAATCGTGCGCGAGGCCGGCGGTGAGCTGGCCGATGCTCTCCATCTTCTGGGACTGGCGGAAGGCCTGCTCCGCCGTGCGGCGGCGCGTGATGTCGAGCTGCGAGGCGAAGAAGTAGAGCAGCGCGCCGTCCCGGTCGAAGACCGGGGCGATGTAGACGCCGTTCCAGAAGGGCGTGCCGTCGCGCTTGTAGTTCAGGATCTCGGCGGAGACGGCGCGGCGCTGCTCGATCCCCGCGCGCATCTCCTGCACGGCGGCGCGGCTGGTCTCGGCGCCCTGGAGGAAGCGGCAGTTGCGGCCCGTGATCTCCGACATCTCGTAGCCGGTGAGGTCCTGGAAGGCGCGGTTGGCGAAGACGATGGGGTTATCGGGCAGGTTCGGATCGGTGAGGATCATCGGCATGCGCGTCATCTCGATGGCGGCGAAGAAGACGTTGCCGCGGCTGTCGAGACCGGGTTCGGAGATGGTGGCGCTCTGCCAGTGGCGGATGCCGGGGCCGCCGGTGGGTTCGTACGACATTTCGCGTTGGGAGCCGGCGGCCGGGACGCCGATGCTCTGCCCGCCACCCTGGATGTCGAGCGCCGAGCCGGGTTCGGCCGGGTGGTCTGCTGCTGCCAAGTCTCTCTGCCCTCGCTGTCCGTGCCAATTTTGGCCCGGTTCGAGGTTGGGCCGGCTGCGGAGTGATGCTGCAGCCCGAGCCGGTGCGCCCTTGCCGGGCGCGGGGATGGTCCGTTGCAGTTGGCGACTACAACGCGGGAGAGGGCGTATGGCTGCGCTTGGAGCGGGAAAGGTCACACCCCGCGAAGGCGAGGCTGACCCGGAAGCGAAGGCTCGGCGGGGAGGGGGGCCGCCGGCTTCGGGCCGCCGACCCGCGCCGAGGGTGCGGATCACGCGGGCCGGCGGCCGCGAACACGCCCCCGCCACGACGCATCACAGATCCAGCGCCAGGCGCCGCTCGATGGTGGTGGTGCCCCACTGCGTGCCAGCCACCTCCTCCGCCAGGGTGAAGCCGGCGCGGGCGTAGAGGCTGGCCGCGGCCTCCAGCCGGTCGAGCGTCCAGAGCGTGATCCGGCGAAGGCCCTGCAAGCGGGCATGGGCGATCGCGGCGTCGAGCAGGCGGCCACCCTCGCCGCGGCCGCGGACCGCCGGGCCGGCGATGAACCAGCGCAGATGCGCGGTGCCGTCGGGCAGGCCCGGCTCCGTCAGGTCGAGCACGATATGGGCCTGGATGCCGGCCCCGTCGGCGACCCAGGCCTGGAAGTCCCGTTCCGGGTGGCGGCGCAGCGTGAACTCGGCGAGTTCCCGCGCCACCTTGGCCTCGAATTCCGGGCCGAAGCCGTGACTCGCGGCGTAGTGGCGGGCGTGCAGCGTCGCCACCTCCCCGATCAGGCCGGGGCGCCAGCCCTCGCCGCGATGCAGCTCATCCATCGGCGCAGCTTGCCCGCGTGGCAGGCGGGCGCAAGCCACCCCTGGTTCAGGTTTCCGGCTTGATGTCGGCGCGCCGGATCACCTCGCCCCACTTCCGGTGTTCCTCCTGCTGGATGCGCGCCAGCTCCTCCGGCGTGGAGGCGACGAGGTCGTAGCCCAGCTCGAAGAAGCGCCGGGCCGTGTCGGCGTCGCGCGCGGCCTCGACCACGGCGCGGTGCAGGCGCTGGACGACGGCGGGCGGCGCGCCGGCGGTCATGTAGATGGCGGCCCAGGTGTAGCTCTCGAATTCCGGCAGGCCCTGCTCCGCGACGGTCGGCAGGTCCGGCATGTTGGGGATGCGGCGCCGCGTGCCGGCGGCGAGCGCCCGCAGCGCGCCCGACTGCACCTGGCCGACCGCCGGGGCGAGGGCGTCGATCATGAAGGTGACGCGGCCCGAGAGCAGCTCGGTCAGGGCGGGGGCGGAGCCGCGCGTCGGGATGTGGGTCGCGCGCCCGCCGGCCAGTTGCAGGAACAGCTCCGGCGCCAGATGCGTGATGGAGCCCGCGCCGGTCGAGACGTAGTTGTGCCGCCCGGGCTCGGCCCGCAGCTTCGCCACGAGCTCCGCGATGGACGTGATGCCCGAAGCCGGGTTCACGAGGACGACGTGCGGCACGATCGCGATGAAGGAGATCGGCTGGAAGTCGCGCACCGGGTCGTAGCGGAGGGAAGGGAACAGCGCCGGCGCGATGCTGTTGGTGGCGCCCGTGGTGCTGAACAGGGTGTGGCCGTCGGTGGCGCGGGCCACCGCCTCGGCGGCGATGGTGCCGCCGGCGCCGGTCCGGCCCTCGATGACGATGGGCTGGCCGAGCCGCTGCTGGAGGCCGGGGGCGAGGAGGCGCGCCGTGAGGTCGGTCACGCCGCCCGCGGCGAAGGGCAGGATCATTCGCAGGGGCTGGCGAGGCCAGTCGGGGGCCTGGGCCCGAGCGACCCGCGACGTGGCGGGCAACCCCGCCGCCGCGGCGAGCAGCGCGCGTCGGTTCATGGTGGTTCCTCCCTGTTCGGGAGGGAGTGTGGCGCGGCGAGGCGGGCCGGCGGAAGGGGAAAACGCGGCTTGAAGCGGGGGCGCGGCGGGGCCAGATCGCGGGGAGCAGGGGGCGCGCTGCGCCCGCGAAGCCCCCACCAAAAACTCAAAAAACCAGAAATTCAAGAAACCGGGACCTCGACATCTCCGAGCAGCCCGGGCGGGACCTCCACCGTCAGTTCGAGCAGCCGGAAGGATTGCGTCTTCCCGTGCCCGTCGAGGTTGAGGGAGCCGTTCACCCCGCCCTCCAGCGCGTTGTCCACGACGAAGTTGAAGGCATGCAGGCGCGGCAGGTCGTAGCGCTTGCAGGACGTCGCGCCGCGATGGGCGAAGAGGGCGAGGACGCGCGCCTCCGTCACCTGCTCGGCGAGGATGGGGTACAGCTCCGGCCGGTAGGCGACGAGGGAGAGGTTGAGGCGGTTGCCCTTGTCGCCGGCGCGGCTGTGCGCGAGGTGGTGCAGCGCGATCACCGTCATCGGGCCAGCTCCCCCTGGGCCAGTTCGCTCGCCGTGCGCAGCGTGATGCGGGGCTGCACCCGGTCTCGCAGCAGCAGGTGGGAGCGGGTGAGGATGCGCGGCGTCACGCGCCACCGCGCGCCGCCGGTGCCCGCCGTGCCGCAGCAGAGCAGCGCCAGCACCTCCCGCGCGGCCTGGTCGGCCGCGTCCCGGTCCGCGGCCTCGACGGCGAGGCGGATGCGCAGTTCGGGCGGCTCGTACGCGGTGGGGGCGCGCCACAGGGCGCCCTCGTCGCTGTCGTGCACGCTGGCCAGGCCGATCAGGTCCACGCGGGCGCGCGTCACGGGCAGGCCCCGCAGCCTGAGGCGGCGCAGCAACACGTCGGCCGTGGCGCGGGCGCGGGCCAGCGCGTTGGGGCCGGCGACCGAAACCTCCCCCTCGCCGAGCCAGGAGCCCTCGAAGCTGGCGGTGACCTTCAGCGTCTCGGGGCGCGGATGCCCGCGGAAGCCGCGCAGGGCGACGCGGTCGGGGCCGGTCTGCTCCACCTCGGCCTCGCTGATGTCGAGCACGACGTCGGGGGTGAGGTAGGCGGCGGGATCGTGCAGCTCGTAGAGGAGCTGCTCCTTCACGACCTGCGGATTCACCACGCCGCCCGTGCCGGGAGGCTTGGTGATGGTCAGGCCGCCTTCGGCCGTGATCTCGGCGATGGGGAAGCCGATGGTGGCGGGGTCGGGAATGTCCTTGAAGCCCGGGTCCCAGTAGACGCCGCCCGTGACCTGGCTGCCGCATTCCAGCAGGTGGCCGCAGGCGGCGCCGAGGGCGAGCCGGTCCCAATCGTCCCAGGCCCAGCCGAAATGGTGCATGATGGGCGCGATGGCGAGCGCCGGGTCGCTGACGCGGCCGGCGACGACGACGTCGGCGCCCATGGCCAGCGCCTCGGCCAGCGGCTCCGCGCCGAGATAGGCGTTCGCGGCGATCAGGTTCCAGGCCGCGAGATCGAGCCCCTCATCGGCCTCGTGCACCGGCAGCTGCCCGCCGGCGACGATGGCGGTGACGTCGTCGCCCTCGACCACGGCGATGCGGAGTTCCGGCAGGCCGAGTCCGAGCGCGAGGCGCGCCACGGCGCGGCCGCCGGCGGCGGGATTGGCCGCGCCCCAGTTGCCGAGCAGCGGGATGCGCGCGTGGAAGGCGTCGGCCAGGATCGGGCGCAGCAGGCGCTCCAGCATCGGCTCATAGCCCGCATTCGGGTCGCGGCGGCGCTCGAGATGGGCGAGCGCGATGGTGCGCTCGGCCAGCGTCTCGAAGAACATGGCGGCGGGCAGCCCGCGCGCGACCAGTTCGCGCAGCACGGGGATGGGCGCGTCCACGCGGTCGCCCGAGAAGCCGGCGCCGTTGCCGAGCAGGAAGGTCATGCGAGGGCCTCCGTGACCAACGTGGCGAGGCGCGGCGCGTCGGCATCCGCCAGGGCGATCGGGTTGATCAGCAGAAGCCCGTCGCGGATGCGCGAGGGGTTGAGATGGGCGGCCGGGTGGCCCTGCCGCAGCCGGGCCTCCAGCGCGCGCGCCGCGTCGGCGTCGGGCAGGTGGAGCGCGAGCATCGGCACCTCCCCGGCCAGGATGCGGGAGGTGGTCAGCGCCGCTGGCAGCCCGGCCTGCACCGCATCGAGCCGCGCGGACCAGCGCGCGGCGCGGTCCGCGGCCGTGTCGCGCGTGAAGCGGCGCAGCGCGACGAGGAGGCCCGCCACCTCCTCCCGCCCGACCTTGCAGCTGCGCCCGATGCCGTGGCGCGGCAGGTGGGAGAGCTGGCGCGCGGCGGCGAATTCCACGGGCGGGCGGAACTGCGCCGCCGGCAGGTCGAGATCGAGCATCTGCATCAGGGCACTGGCGACGAGGTCCGCGCGCCCGGCCAGGATGCCCGAGGCCTGTGGCCCGCCGATCGCCTTGCCGCCGGAGAAGGCGACGAGGTCCGCGCCCTCCGTGATGAAGCGCCGAAGGTTGGCGGCCGGCGGCAGCTGCGCCGCCGCGTCCACCAGCACGGGCAGGCCGTGGGCACGCGCCATCTCGACCAGTTCGGGCAGCGGCGGCTCGCTGTGCGGCTGCGCGACCCAGAGGATGCCGCGCGTCGCCGGCGTGATGGCGGCCGCGAATTCGGCGGCCGTCGCGTCCCGCACGCCGGCGCCCGCGACGCGGTCGGGGATGCCGACCTCGACGAGCCGGGCGCCCGCCACCTCCACCGCGCGGTCGTACATGTTGCGCTGGCTGCGGGCGATCAGGAACTCGGCCTCGGTCCGCGGCAGCCGGTCCATCGCCGCGGCGTCGAGCCGGGCGAGGATGGCGGCGGTGCCGAGCAGCAGCGCGGCCGAGGCGCCGGCGGTGGCGATGCCGGCCTCCGCGCCCGTGGCCCGCGCGATCTCCCGGCAGGCGGCGGCCTGGAGGTCGAGGATGTCCACGCTCGCGCGGCTCGCCTCGACCATCGCCGCCGCGACCTCGGGCGCGAGCGGCCCGCCCGAGAGGCGGGTGTTGGTGCCGTAGGCGTTGATGATGGGGGTGAGGCCGAAGCCCTCCCACAGGCTCACGCCGTCAGCGTCCGGCGCACGGCGTCGCGCCATTCGGCGTGGCGCTCATCGGCGTCGCGGCGCGACATGGCGGGGGTGAAGCGGTGCTCGAGCCGCCAGTGGGAGGCGTCCGGGGCGACGAGTCCGGCCTGCACGCCGGCGAGCCAGGCGGCGCCGAGCGCCGTCGTCTCCTGCGTGGCGGGACGGTCCACCGGGGCGCCGAGGAGATCGGCCAGGAACTGCATGGTCCAGTCGGAGGCGCTCATGCCGCCGTCCACGCGCAGCACCGTGTTTGCCATGCCGGGCCAGTCGGCGCGCATCGCGTCCATCAGGTCCCGCGTCTGGAAGGCGACGCTCTCGAGCGCGGCGCGGCACAGCTCCGCCCGGCCGGCGGCGCGGGTGAGGCCGAAGATCGCGCCGCGCGCCCCCGAATCCCACCAGGGCGCGCCGAGACCGACGAAGCCCGGCACCATGATGACGCGCTGCGCCGGGTCCGCCTGGGCGGCCCATTCGCCGGCCTGCCGCGCCTCGCTGATGATGCAGAGGCCGTCGCGCAGCCATTGCACGGCGGCCCCCGCCACGAAGATCGAGCCTTCGAGGGCGTAGGTCCGTTGCCCGCCCATCTGCCAGGCGACGGTCGTGAGCAGCCGGTGGGAGGAGCGCACCGCCTCCCCCGTGACCAGCAGGGCGAAGCACCCCGTGCCGTAGGTGGATTTCATCATGCCGGGCGAGAGGCAGCCCTGGCCGAGGGTCGCGGCCTGCTGGTCCCCGGCCATGCCGAGGATCGGCGTCTCCCCGCCCAGCAGCTTCGTCGTGCCGAAATGCGCCGCGCAGTCCCGCACCTCGGGCAGCAGGGAGCGGGGGATGCGGAACAGGTCGAGCAGTTCGTCGTCCCAGCGGCCGCGATGGATGTCGTAAAGCAGGGTGCGGGAGGCGTTGGTGGCGTCCGTCGCGTGGACGGCGCCTCCGGTCAGGCGGAACAGCAGGAAGCTGTCCACCGTGCCGAAGCAGAGCCGCCCGGCCTCCGCCGCCTCCCGCGCACCGGGGACTGTATCGAGCAGCCAGGCGAGCTTGGTGGCGGAGAAATACGGATCGGGCAGGAGGCCGGTGCGGGCGGCCATCAGCTCGGCCTGCCCGGCCTCGCGCAGCCGGGCGCAGGTCTCCTCGGTCCGGCGATCCTGCCAGACGATGGCGCGATGGAGCGCGCGGCCCGTGGCGCGGTCCCACAGCAGCGTCGTCTCGCGCTGGTTGGTGATGCCGATGCCGGCGATGTCGGCCGGGCGCGCGCCGGCCTTGGCGACCACGGCGCGCAGCACCTCCTCGGCGTGGGAGGCGATGTCCTCCGGCTCGTGCTCGACCCAGCCGGGGGCCGGGAAGTGCTGCGGCAACTCGCGCTGCATGGTCGCGACGGGCCGGAGCGAGCGGTCGAAGGCGATGGCCCGGGTGGAGGTGGTCCCCTGGTCGAGCGCGAGCAGCAGCGTCATGCGACGACTATGCGAAAAAAAACTGCAAGCCGGAACCGGCCGCCGCGCAACTATTGCGATGCCGTCAGGCGGCGGCTTAACTCCTTTGGCAACGACAATCCGAGGAAGGGACACGCTTCATGTTGCCGCGCCGCATCGCCACCCTCGCCGCGCTGGCGGGGATGTTCCTGGCCGCGCCTCTCGCCGCGCAGGATTTCAACCGGCAGCCGACCTTCGGCACGATCAACCTCAACACCGGCTTCACGCCCGACCCGCGCTTCATCGACGTGACGGCCGGTGGCGGACTCAACGCCGAGCGGCTGGGTCGTGGCTGCACCGGCTCGATCGCCAACGCGCCGGATGTGCGGGTGAATTTCCGCGCGGGCAGCCTGCCCTTCTACATCTTCGCCCAGTCGCGCCAGGACACGACGCTGGTCGTGAACCTCCCGGACGGGAGCTGGATGTGCAATGACGACTTCGACGGGGTGAACCCCGGCATCGTCCTGAACAACCCGCCTTCCGGCCAGTACGACATCTGGATCGGCGTGTTCGGCGGCGGCTCGGGCATTCCGGCGCGCCTCGGCATCTCCGAGATCCCGCCGCGGCGCTGAGCCCCGGCCGGGCGGGGCCTCGCGCCCCGCCCGATCTGCTAGATGCCCGCGAAGCCCTGCACGAGCGAGGCTGAGAGGATGGCCCAGCCATCCACCAGCACGAAGAAGATCAGCTTGAAGGGCAGGGACACGACGGAGGGCGGCAGCATCATCATGCCGAGCGACATGAGGATCGCGGCCACCACCATGTCGATGACCAGGAAGGGCAGGAAGATCAGGAAGCCGATCTCGAAGGCGCGGCGCAGCTCGGAGACGAGGAAGGCCGGCGCGAGGGCGCGCAGCGACGCCTGATCGGGCGGTGCGGCGGGCAGCCGCGCGAGATCGAGGAAGAGGGCGAGGTCGCCCTCCCGCACATTGGCCGCCATGAAGCGCCGGAAGGGCTCGACGGCGGCGGCCAGCCCCTCCAGCTCGCCGAGGCGGCCTTCGGTCATCGGCAGGATGCCGGTGCGCCAGGCCTCCTCGAAGGCGGGCTGCATCACGAAGAAGGTCAGGAAGAGCGCGAGGCCGATCAGCACCGGGTTGGGTGGCACGCCCTGCGCGCCGATGGCGCTGCGCAGCAGGGCGAGGACGATGACGATTCGCGTGAAGGCCGTCGCCATGACGAGGAGCGAGGGCGCGAGCGAGAGCAGCCCGATGAGCGCGGTGAGCTGGACGAGGCGCGCGGTCGCCCCGGCCTGGCCGCCGGCGCCCAGGTCGATCGAGACCGATTGCGCCGCCGCGGGCCCCGCGAGCAGCAGGCCGGCGAGCAGGCCGAGCCACCTCATGGCAGCCACCCCAGGAACTGGTCCCCGGCCGGGCCGGTGAGCAGCAGCGCCTCCCGCCCGTCGCAGCGGATCAGGAGCAGGCGCCGGCGCGGATCGAGCGCGGTCGCGGCGGTGACGGCGAGGCGCCCTTGCCCAAGCGTGCGCCCGATGCCGTGGCGGCGCGCCAGCCGGGCCGCCAGCCCGGCGAGCAGCAGCACCGCGGCCAGGGCGCCGAGCGCGGTGAGGCCCTGGGTGGCGAGCGGCGCGGCGCCGAGGGCTGCATGGGTGGGGGAAAGGCCGGCTTCGGTCGTCATGCGGGCGCGGCCTCCTGCCGCGGCGGGGGGGCAGGCGTCAGGG
>JAIEOO010000209.1 GCA_019750475.1 Acetobacteraceae bacterium
GTCGCGCGCTGGTCGCGCCTCGGCGCGGCGGCCGTCGCCGTGGTCGCGGGCACCGGGGGGATCCTCGCCATCCTGCTCGTGCGGCGGCCGGAGCTGCTCTACGCCGGCTGGTATGGCTGGGCGCTGACGGCGAAGCTGCTGCTCGTCCTCGCCATGCTCGCCCTCGCCGCGCGGCACCGCTTCCGGCTGACGCCGGCCTTGCGGCGGGGCGAGCCGGGCGCCGGGCCGCGCCTCGCCCGCGGCATCCTGCTCGAGGCCGCGCTCGCGCTGCTCGTGTTCTACGCGGCGGCGGAGCTGGTCTCGGTCCACCCGCTCGACGCGGGGCACCGCATCAGCGGCTGACGACGCGGCCCTCGACCGCGCCGCGCGCCACGCCGCCGCGGATCGCATCGGCCACCACGTTGACGAGCAGCGGGCCGCCGCTCGCGTCCACCCGCACCCGCGCCGTCTTCAGCACGTCGTAGCCGTCGCCGCCCGAGGCCAGGTAATCCGTCGTCGCCAGGCTGTAGCGCCGCCCCGGATCGAGCGGCGCGCCGCCCACCCGCACCTCCACCACGCGCTGCCCCGCCGGCGCCGCGCGATCATAGGTCAAGGTCAGGCCCGAGACCTGCGGGAAGCGGCCGGCCGCGGTCTCGACCTCGGAGAGGCCGTTCTCCAGCGCCAGCAGGAGCTGGGCGCCCGTCACCTCCAGCAGCGTCACCGCGTTGCCGAAGGGCATCTCCGCCAGCAGGTCGCGCCGGGTGAAGCGGTGGCCCGCCGGATACTCGCGGTTGCCGCGCAGCCCGCCGCCGTTCACGAGCGCCGCATCGGCGCCGAAATGGGCCCGCAGCGCGTCGGCGAAGAGGTTGCCGATGGCGGCCTCCCGCGTCCGCACGCTGCCGACCCGGCTGTCGAGCGGCGTGGCCAGCGTCGCCAGCGGCTCGGACAGCACGGCATCGAGCCGGCGCTCGACGGCGGCGACGATGGGGGCGAGGCGCGGATGCGGCTCGGTCCGGAAATTCGGGATGAAGGACCAGCCCATGGCGCGCACGCCGGCCCCGGGCTCGACCCGCAACCGCACCTTGGCCAGCCAATGCGCGTCCTGCCCGGCCTTGACCACCAGCACCCGCCCCTCCTGGTGGGACGCCGCCTCGTGGTCATGGCCCCCCAGGACGAGATCCACCCCCCGCACCTGCCGCGCGACGCGCCGATCCTCCTCCAGGTCGAGATGGGTGAGCGCCACGACGACGTCGGCGCCCGCGGCGCGCAGCTCCTCCACGCCGCGGCGGAGCCAGGGCAGCTCCGGCTCGAAGCGGACGCCCGTCGCCCGCGTCAGCTCCTGCGTGGCGGCGGTCAGCGCGCCGACGAAGCCGATGCGCAGCCCGCCCGCCGCCACCATGTGGGTCGCGCGCGCCGTGGCGAAGATCTCGCCGGCCTCGCCCCGGACATTGGCGCCGAGCCAGGGGAAGCGGCTCTCGGCCATGCGCTGCGCCGCGACCTCGGACCCGAAGTCGAACTCGTGGTTGCCGAGGACCGCGACATCGGTGCCGAGCGCGTTCATCAGCTCGACCATGTGCGCGCCCTTCGTCTCGGCCGAGGCGAGCGAGGGCGAGATCAGGTCCCCGCCGAAGGTGAAGAGGACCGGGCCGCTGGCGCGCGCCCGCTCGCGCTCGATCAGCGTCGCCAGTTCGGCGAGGCCGCCGTGCCCCTCCTGCGGCGCGTGCTGGTACACGTCGTTGATGTGCAGGAACGTGACCTCGACCAGCGGCGCGCTCGCGCGGGCGCGGCCGGGCAGGATGGCGGCGCCGGCGAGTCCGGCGAGGGCGGCGCGGCGGGGGAGTGGCATGGCGGGACGCGGCCTTCTCGGCGTTTCGGCCGATGATACCCGGCGCGCCGCCCTCCGCCAGCGGGCCGGCGGCGCCGTCCATCCTGGACGGGAGCCGCGCGGCGGGGGCGTCAGCCGCGCGCCGACTGGATCGCGCGCCACACCTTCTCGGGCGTCGCCGGCATGTCGATGTGCCGGATGCCGAGCGGCCGCAGCGCGTCCACCAGGGCGTTCATGACGGCGGGCAGGCTGCCGGCGCAGCCCGCCTCGCCGCAGCCCTTGGCACCGAGGGGGTTGGTCGTGCAGGGCACGCCTTCGTCGCGGAAGCCGATGGCGGGCAGGTCGTCGGCGCGGGGCAGGCCGTAATCCATGAAGGTCGCGGAGAGCAGCTGCCCGTCCTCGCTGTAGGCGACGTTTTCGAGGAAGGCCTGGCCGATGCCCTGCGCGATGCCGCCATGCGCCTGCCCGGCGACGAGCAGCGGGTTCACGATCGTGCCGAAGTCGTTGACCGACATGTAGGACACGACCTGGCTGATGCCGGTGTCGGGGTCCACCTCGACCTCGGCGACGTGGCAGCCATTGGGATAGGCCATGGGGGCCTGGTCGAAGACGTGGGTGACGTCGAGTGTCGTCGGCACGTCGGGCGGCAGGGAGTGGCTCTCGCGCAGCTTGGCGGCGAGTTCCATGATGCCGATGCCGCGGTCGGTGCCGGCGATGGCGAAGCGACCGTCCTGGAACTCGATGTCCACCGGCGCGGCCTCGAGGAAGAACGACGCCGCCTGCTTCCCCTTCTCGATGACGAGGGCCGAGGCCTCGACGATGGCGGCGCCCGACGCCATCAGGGATTTGGAGCCGCCGGTGCCGCCGCCCGCCACCAGCTCGTCGCTGTCGCCCTGCAGCAGGCGCACGGCCTCGAAGGGCACGCCGAGATGGGCGGAGAGGACCTGGGCGAAGGGCGTCCAGTGGCCCTGCCCGTAGTCGAGCGTGCCGGTGACGACGGTGACGGTGCCGTCCTTCTCGAACCGGATGCCGCCCTGCTCCTTGGCGGGCGGCGCCGTGCATTCGAGGAAGTTGCCCACGCCGAGGCCGCGCAGCTTGCCGCGCGCCTTCGCCTCGGCCCGCCGCGCCTCGAAGCCGGCGACGTCGGCGGCGGCCAGCGCGGTGTCGAGGATGTGGGAGAAGGCGCCCGTGTCGTAGACGCTGCCGGAGGCCGCCTGGTACGGGAAGTCCCGGATGTGGTTGAGCTTGCGCAGCTCCACCGGGTCCTTGCCCATGGCGCGCGCGGCTTCCTCGATCAGCCGCTCCATGAAGTAGTTGCCCTCGGGGCGGCCGGCGCCGCGATAGGCGCTGACCGGCGTGGTGTTGGTCAGCACGCACTTCGTCCGCACCTCGATGGCGGGCATGGCGTAGTTGGACTGCACGTTCTTGACGAAGTTGCCCGTGCCCATGAGCGGCGCGACGGTCGAGAGATAGGCGCCCATGTTGGCGTAGGCGGTCAGCCGCACGCCGAGGAAGCGCCCCTCGGCGTCGAGGGCGAGTTCGGCCTCCACCTCGTGGTCGCGGCCGTGCTGGTCGGACAGGAAGGCGCCGCTGCGGTCATCGGTCCATTTGACGGGGCGGCCGAGCAGCTTCGCCGCGTGCAGCAGCGGCAGGTATTCGGGATAGGCGTTGGCCTTCATCCCGAAGGAGCCGCCGACATTGCCCGTCAGCACGCGCACCTGGTCGCGCGGCAGCCTCAGGATGTCGTCGGCGAGCTGGTTGCGCAGGCCGAACACGCCCTGGCAGCCGACATGGAGGGTGAACCGGCCGTCGGCGAAGACGCCGATGGCGCTGCGCGGCTCCATCGCGGCGACGACGATGCGGCTGTTGCGGATGGAGAGCTTCTGGACATGGGCCGCCCTGGCGAAGGCGCCCGAGGCGTCGCCGAAGGCGAAGTCGAGCACGCAATTGCCCGGGATCCCGTCGTAGAGGACGGGCGCGTCGGGCGCCGCGGCGGCCGAGGCCTCCGTCACGGCGGGCAGCATCTCCACCTCGAGCATGACGAGCTCGGCCGCGTCCCGCGCCTGGGCGCGGGTCTCGGCGACGACCACGGCCACCGGGTCCCCCACCCAGCGGACGCGGTCCTTGGCCAGGGCGGGGCGCCGCGTGGTCCGCAGCGGCGAGCCGTCGGCGTTCTTGAGCGGCATGGCGCAGGTCATGTCGCCATAGGCCGTGAGGTCGTCGGCGGTGATCACGGCCAGCACGCCCGGCGCCGCCTTGGCTTCGGCGGTGTCGAGGCCGCGGATGATCCCGTGGGCATACGGGCTGCGCACCACCCAGGCCCAGGCCTGGCCGGGCAGCGCGAGGTCGTCGGTGTAGCGGCCCCGGCCGGTCAGCAGCTTCGGGTCCTCCTGCCGGGGGACGGGCTGGCCGATGCCGAACTTCAGGCGCGTGGGATCGAGCGGGAGATGGGTGTCCGGCATGGGTCGGGGGCGCTCTCTGTGGGGGACTTCGTTGCAAGACTTGCGGGACCGACCCGCTTCCGCAACCCCCGCGCCCCGGGCAATGTCACCCCGCGTGATCAGGGAGGGGCGCCGTGTCGCCGGCGGTGAAGGGGCTGCTGCTGGCGGCGGGCGCGGGTTTCACCTTCTCGGTGCTGAACGCCCTGCTGCGCGTGCTGGCGACCGAGCTGCCGCCCTTCCAGGTCCAGTTCCTGCGCTACGGCTTCGGGCTGCTGGTGATGCTGCCCTTCCTCGGCGTCGCCGCGCTGCGGCCGCGGGCGCTGGGCGGGCAGCTCTGGCGCGGGGTCATCCACACGGCGGCGCTGATCTGCTGGTTCATCGCCCTCCCCAACATCCCCTTCGCCGATGTCACGGCGATCGGCTTCACCGGCCCCATCTGCATCATGCTCGGCGCCGCCCTGTTCCTGGGCGAGCGCATGATCTGGCAGCGCTGGGCGGCGGCGGGACTCGGCCTCGCCGGCGTGCTGATCGTCGTCGGGCCCAATCTCGGCGGCACCGGCGGGGTCTATTACCTCTGGATGGCGCTCGCGACGCCGCTCTTCGCCGCCTCCTTCCTCATCACCAAGGCGCTGACCCGGCGCGACACGCCGGAGGTGATCGTCGCCTGGCAGTCGCTCACCGTGACGCTGTTCAGCTTGCCGCTCGCGCTGTGGGACTGGGCGCCGCTCAGCCTCGCGCAATGGGGCCTCGCGGTGCTGTGCGGGGCGCTGGGCAGCTTCGGCCATGTGCTGCTGACCCATGCCTACAAGATCGCCGACATCTCCGCCGCCCAGGGGGTGAAGTTCCTCGACCTCGTCTGGGCGGCGCTGCTGGGCTGGCTCGTCTTCGCCGAGGTGCCGACGGGCTTCACCATCGCGGGCGCGCTTGTCATCTTCGCCGCGACGACATGGATCACCCGCGCCGAGGCGCGCGGCTTCGGGAACAGGACATGACCAACCGGGAGATCGCGGCGCTCGACGCCGCCGCGACGCGCGTGGAAACCCCCTGCGGCGAAGGGACCGCCGTCTGGCGCGTCTGGGGCGAGGGCGAGCCGCTGCTGCTGCTCCATGGCGGCTCGGGGTCCTGGCTGCACTGGTTCCGCAACATCCCGCATTTCGCGCGGGCGTTCCGCGTCATCGCGGCCGACACGCCCGGCCTCGGCGAGAGCGCCATGCCGCCCGAGCAGGACCACCCGGCCGCCTGCGCGAGGCCCCTCGCCGCCGGGCTGCCCAGCCTGCTGCGGCCGGGCGAGCGCGCGCATGTCGTGGGCTTCTCCTTCGGGGCGAATGTCGGCGGGCAGCTCTCCGTCCTGGCGCCGGACCGCGTGCGGTCGCTCACGCTGGTGGGCGCGGCCTCCCTCGGCCTGCCGCGGCCGCCGATCGAGCTGCTGAAGGTGCGCAAGCTCGAAGGCGCGGAGCGCCGGGCGGCCAACGCCGAGAACCTGCGGCGCCTGATGATCCACGACCCGGCGAAGGTGGACGGGACGGCGCTCGACATCCAGGAATGGAACACGCGCCACGCCCGGTTCAAGAGCCGCGGCTTCGCGCATGGCCAGACCCTGCGCGAGGCGGTGGAGCGCCTCTCCTGCCCGCTCAACGGCATCTGGGGCGGGCGGGACGCCGTGGCCTGGCCCCGCGTGCAGGAGCGCCTGGACCTGCTGCGCGAGGTGCAGCCCGGGCTGATGGAGCAGATCATCCCCGAGGCCGGGCACTGGGTCGCCTATGAGGAACCGGAGGCGTTCAACGCGGCGCTGGAGCGGATGCTGGCGGCGCGGGGCTGATCGCCCGCGCCCCTCACGCCGGGCGCGGGGGCGTCCGCAGGAAGAACAACGCCACGAACGCGGCAAGGGACAGCCCCGCCGTCAGCCACAGCGCATGGGCGCCGTAGCCCTCGACGACGAAGCCGAACAGCGCCGGCGCGAGGGCGCCGAGGACGCGCGCCGGGGCGACGATCATGCCCTGCCGCGCGCCGTAGCCCGCGGCCCCGAACACCGCGAGCGGCAAGGTCCCGCGCACGATGGTCTGGATGCCGTTGCCGGCGCCGTGCAGCACGACGAAGGCGGCCGCCGCCGGCGCCCCCAGCGCCAGCAGCAGGGCCGCGCCCACGGGGTGGGTCACGTTGGCGATCTTGGCCGAGAGCAGCGGGTGCGCGCGGCGCAGGAAGGTGAATTCCAGCACCCGCGCGCCGACCTGCGCCGGCCCCATGAGCGCTGCGGCGGCGATGGCGGCCGCCGGCGTCGCGCCCACGCCCACCAGCAGCGCCGGCAGATGCGCGGCCAGCGCCGCGGCGGAGAAGCCGCCCGACGTGAAGATGAAGGCCATGAGGATGGCCGCCCGCCGCGTCTCCCGCGCCGCGTCCGGCGTCGCGGGTGGCGCGGTTTTCGCGGCAGCGGGCGCCCGGACCGAAGCGCCCGGCAGCATGGCGTTCATCGGCAGGGCGACGAGAAGGTTGATCGCCACCCAGCCAAGGCAGGCGCCGCGCCAGCCCCACGCCGCCTCCATCGCGGCGGAGAGCGGCCAGCCGATGGTGCTGGCGAAGCCGGCGATCAGCGTGATGCCGGTGATGGCGCTGCGCGCGTCCGTGCCATAGAGCCGCGCGAGCGTCGCGAAGGCCGGGTCGTAGAGGCCCATCGCCATGCCGAACCCGAGCACGCCCCAGGCGAGGAACAGCAGCACCGGCCCTTGCGCGAAGGCGAGCAGCAGCAGCCCGGCGACGAACACCAGGTTGGACGCGACCAGGATCGCCCGGCCGCCGCGCGCATCGATCGCCCGCCCCACCCGCGGGCCGAGGAAGGCCGTCAGCAGCAGCGCGCCCGAGAAGGCGACGAAGATCGTCGCCGTGCTGACGCCGAGATCGCGCGCCATGGGCGCCGCGAGCACGGCAGGCAGGTAGTAGCTGCCCGCCCAGGCCAGGGTCTGGCTCGTGCCCAGCAGGAGGATGGTGCGGGGCTTCGTCACACCTCGTCCCGCAGCAGCGGCTGGGCCGCCTTCAGCACGCGCTCGTAGCGCGCCCGCTCCTCCGCCGCGCGCTCGGGCGGCCAGTCGCGGTAGCCGCGGCCGGTCTTGGGCCCGAGGCGGTTCCCGGCGACCAGCTGCGCGAGGCCCGGCGAGGGATCGGGGCTGGTGTTGAGGCTCGGGTAGATGGTGGCCGCCGCGGCCAGCTGCGTCTCCAGCCCCGCCAGCTCCTTCTGCAGGATCGGGCCGGCGGCGAGGTAGCGGAAGCCGAAGCAGTAGCGGACGGCGCGGTCCACATCCTCCGCGCTCGCCAGCCCGCTGTCGATGCAGGAGAAGGCCTCCCGCATCAGCGCGTGCTGGATGCGGTTCGCCAGGAAGCCGGGCTCGTCCCGGGCGACGCGGATCGGCATGCCGCCCAGCCCGGCCATGATGTCGTAGAGCGCGTCGCAGGCCCACGGGTCGGTGTGTTCGCCCTTCACCACCTCGACGCCGGGGACGAGATGGGCGGGCAGGAAGAAGTGCAGGTTGGCCATCCGCCGCCGCGTGGCGCAGTGCCCCGCGATGTCGGTGATGCGGAAGCCGGACGCGTTGGAGCCGATGGGGATCTCCGGCGGCACCAGCGCGTCGAGCCTGGAGAACAGCGCCCGCTTGAGGTCCAGCCGCTCCGGCGCGGCCTCGACCACGCAGGCGCAGCCGGCGAAGGGCATGTCCTCCAGCGCGGCGTGCAGCGCCAGGTTCGCCTCCAGCCCGGGTTCGGCGCCGAGCTGTTCGAGGGCGGTGCGGACCCGCGCGCGCTTCGCGGGCCAGTCGGCCTCGGCCGGCTCCTGCGCGGCGACGCGCCAGCCGCCGGCGAGGAAGATGGCCGCGATGTCGCAGCCCATCAGCCCCATGCCGATGATCGCCGCCTGCTTCATGGGATCCCCACGACGCCGCTGCGCGTCGCCGCGGGGGCCCCGGTGAGGCGCCCACCCGGCAAGGGGAGTGCGTGTTGGACCGACGCGACGGTGGGTTCGCGGCTTCTCATGCCTTCGCCTCCGGATAGGAGATGCTGACGATCTCGATGTCCTCCACGCCCTGCGGCGTGCGCAGCTTCGCGACGTCGCCGACGCGCTTGCCCAGCAGCGCGCGCGCGACCGGCGCCACCCAGGAGATGCGGCCGCGCTCGGCATCGGCCTCGTCCATGCCGACGATGGTGATGGTCACCTCCGCGTCGTCCTCCCGGGCATAGGTGACGGTGGCGCCGAAGAACACCTGATCCCGCTTCGTCTGCGCCGCCGGGTCCACCACCTGGGCGCGTTCCAGCCGCTTGCGGAGGAAGCGCACGCGCCCGTCGATCTGGCGCAGGCGGCGCTTGCCGTACTGGTAATCGGCGTTCTCCGAACGGTCGCCGAGGGAGGCGGCCCAGGACACCACCTCCACCACCTTGGGCCGCTCGACCGACCAGAGCTCCTCCAGCTCGGCGCGCAGCGCCGCGTGGCCGGCGGGCGTCATGTAGAAGGGCGTGCCCTTCGGCAGGCCCGGCGGGCCTTCGTCGTCATCGTCGTCGTCGCTCATGTCGTCACGGTCACTCGCTGACCTCCGGGCGGCGCTGCGGCCTCGCCGCGGCAACGCGGATTTCCCCGCCAGGATGAAGTGCTTGACCGGGGCCCCCGTCGGGATTTCCGCGCAACGCAGCGAAGCGAAGTGGAGCGGACATCCCGACGGGGATCACGCCATGTAGAGTCCGCCATTGACGTGCAGCAGCTGGCCGGTGGTCCAGGCGGACTGGTCGGAGGCGAGGAACGCGATGGCCTCCGCCGTCTCCTCGGGGCGGCCCATGCGCGGGATGGGAAAGGTGGCGGCCCGGGCGTGAAGCTGCTCGTCCGTGTTGCCGTGGCGCGGCTGGGCCGTGTCGGTCAGGCCGGGGGCCACGGCGTTCACGCGGATGCGGTGCGGCGCGAGCGCCAGGGCCATGGCGCGCGTGAGCCCGATGATCCCCGTCTTGCTGGCGGAGTAGTGCACCCCCCGCGGATCGCCCCGCACGGCGGAGGACGACAGCAGCACGACCGAACCCGGCCGCCCCTCGGCCGCCAGCGCCCGGGCGAAGAGCTGCGTCTGGAAGGCGGCGGCCTTGAGGTTCACGCCCTGGACCGCGTCCCACATCGCCTCCGTCAGGTCGAGGAACTCGCTGCGCGGGAAGATGCCGGCGTTGCAGACGAGCAGGTCCGGCACGCCCAGCGCCGCCGTGGCCTCCGTCTGGATGCGGGCACGATCCGCCGTCACGCCCACGTCGCCCTGGACCAGCGCTGCCCGGCGCCCGAGCGCCCGCACATCGGCCGCCACCGACTCGGCCGCCGCGCGGTCATCGAGCCACTGCACGGCCACATCGGCGCCGTCCCGCGCGAGGACCCGCGCCGCCGCGGCGCCGATGCCCTGCTGCGCGCCCGTCACCAGCGCGACCCGCCCGGCGAGGCGCGGCCCCACTCCAGGCGAAGCCAGATCCGAAGACGTCATGCCCGCCTTTCCCCTTTCGCGCCGGCAGGTTACGGCGCCGGGACGACGTGGTGAACCCAGGAGACACGCCCCGATGCAAGGCCCGCCGCCCCGCGACCTCGCCGGCTATGGCCGCACGCCGCCCCATCCGCGCTGGCCCGGCGATGCGCGCCTCGCCCTCTCCTTCGTCGTCAACGTGGAGGAAGGGGCGGAGCTGACGCTGACCGCGGGGGATGAGCGCAACGAGAGCGTGTACGAGGTGCGGGAGGAGGTGGAGGGCCACCCCGACCCCTGCATGGAGACGCATTACGCCTACGGGGCGCGGGCCGGGGTGTGGCGCATCCTGGATGCCTTCGACGCGCACGGGATGAAGGCGACCTTCAGCGCCTGCGGCCGCGCCGTGGCCGCCAACCCCTTCCTGGTGGCCGAGCCCGCCCGCGCCGGCCACGAGGTCAGCGCCCATGGCTGGCGCTGGGAGCGCCATGCCGGCATGGCCGAGGACCATGAGCGCCAGGTGATCGCCCGCACGGTCGCCGCCATCCGCGACGCGACGAGGGAACGGCCGGTGGGCTGGCACACCCGCAGCGCGTCCTCGGTCCACACGCGCCGGCTGCTGCTGGAGGAGGGCGGGTTCCTCTACGACAGCGACGCCTATGACGACGACCTGCCGCGCTTCCACGCGGCCACGCGGCACGTCATCCTGCCCTACGCCTTCGACACCAACGACATGCGCTTCTCCCCCGGCGGGGGCTTCGTCCAGGCGCGCGACTTCTCCGACTACTGCATCGGCGCGATCGACTGGCTGCTGCGCGAGGGGCGGACGGCGCCGAAGATGCTCTCCATCGGGCTGCACCTGCGCATCATCGGCCGGCCGGCGCGGATGCCGGGGCTGGCCGCCGTGCTCGACCACGTGGCGCGGACGCCCGGCATCTGGGTCGCCCGGCGGCGGGATATCGCTCACCATTGGCTTTCGCTGCACGGAAGCCCACATGCCGCCGCGATGGCGCCATCATCCGGCGGCTGAAAGCGTCCCATGCCCGACACCTCCCTCCCCCTCCGGTCAGCGGCCCCGGCCCTCTCGCTGGTCGTGCCCTGCTACAACGAGGAGGAGGTGCTGCCGGAGTTCCACCGCCGCGCCACGGCGGCGCTGGAGGCGATCGGGCTCCCCTTCGAGATCGTCTACGTCAATGACGGGTCCCGCGACGGGACGCTGCCCCTGATGCTCGGCCTGGCCGAGGCCGATCCCCGCACGGCCGTGGTCAACCTGTCGCGGAACTTCGGCAAGGAGATCGCGCTGACCGCCGGGCTCGACCACGCGCGCGGCGCCGAGGCGGTGGTGGTCATCGACGCCGACCTTCAGGACCCGCCCGAGGTCATCGCCGACCTCGTCGCCGCCTGGCGGCGCGGCTTCGACATCGCCTATGCGCAACGCACCGTGCGCCACGGCGAGGGCTGGGTGAAGCGGACGACCGCCGCGGCCTTCTACCGGCTGATGCAGCGCGTCGGCGGCAAGGTGGAGCTGCCGCGGGACACCGGGGATTTCCGGCTGATGTCCCGCCGCTCCCTCGACGCGCTACTGCGCCTGCGGGAGCAGCACCGCTTCATGAAGGGGCTCTTCGCCTGGGTGGGCTTCCCCTCCGTCGCCGTGCCCTATGAGCGCGCGCCGCGCGCCGCCGGCACCACCAAGTGGAACTGGTGGAAGCTGTGGAACCTCAGTCTCGAAGGCATCACCTCCTTCACGGTGGGGCCGCTGAAATTCGCGACCTATCTCGGGCTCGCGGTCTCCTTCGGCGCGGTGCTCTACCTGGTGCAGCTGCTGGTGCGGACCCTGATCTTCGGCAACGCCGTCGCCGGCTATCCGAGCCTCATGGCCGTGGTGCTGTTCCTGGGCGGGGTGCAGATGACGATGCTCGGCATCATCGGGGAATATCTCGGCCGCATCTTCAACGAGACGAAGGGCAGGCCGCTCTACCTGGTGGAGCGGCACATCCCCTCGGCCTCAACGGCAGACCAGAAGCTCCCCCAGCTCTGAGCAGCGTCCCGGCTGCGCCGCGGCAAGCGCCGGTGCCGCCACCGAAAGCGCGATCCGCACTTCGCCCGACGCGATCGGCGCGGCCATGGCGGCCGCGTCGTCGCAGCGCGGCGGGTCGCGCCAGCGGGCGACGTACATGGTGTTGACCGGGCGCGGCGTCTCGCTGGCCAGCAGCAGCACTTCCAGCAGCCGCACGCGGTCCCGCCAATCGGCCTCGGGGATGCAGGCCCAGCTCGGGAACAGGGTGTGGGCGCGGGCTTCCGCCAGCACGGGGCGCAGCCGGTCCGCCGGGATGGTCCAGGCCGCGCGCTCCCCCGCCCAGGCGGCGAGGCCGGCGCGCATGGGCGCCGCATCGGCGAATTGCAGCGCGGCGCAGGCGGCCAGCGCGATGACGCCCCGCCGTCCCGCTCGCGCCAGGGCGACCGCCGCCGCCAGGAGCAGCAGGTAGGCCACCGGCCAGAAGAAGCGGCCCGAGGTGCGGAACTGCTCGAGCACGCCCGGGGCCGGCCCGAGGTCGAGCAGCACCCAGGGCCCGAACCCGACCCGGAACGAGACCGCGACGGCGACGCAGCCCAGCGCCGCGAGCGCCAGCCCCGGGTGCCGGCGCAGGGCGGCGCCCAGCGCCGCGCGGTTCAGCCGGAGCGCCGCGAGGATGGCGGCCCAGAGCCCGAGCCCGAGCCAGTTGTACCCCTCCCACCCCGAATGGCCGGTGGCGGAGACGTCGTCGGGCGCGAGCCAGCCCAGGAACAACGAATGCCGCGGCCAGACCGGCGCGAGCAGGTTCAGGGCGAACTGCCCGTACCCGCCATCCCCCTGCGCCCCGAGATAGCCGAGGCCGAGCATCGCCCCGCCCATCGCCCCCGCCGCCGCGACGAGGCCGAGCCCGGCCCGGACCCAGGCGCCGCCCCGCAGCACAAGGGTCACCGGCACCGCGGCCAGCATCGCCAGCACCATCAGCGCCAGGTAGGGGTGGGTCAGCAGGGCCAGCAGCTGCAATGCGACCGCCGCCGCCCACCAGCGCGCATCCCGCAGCAGCCGGGGGTAGAGGCCGAGCGCCAGCAGGATCAGGGCATGGCCCGTCAGCGCCGCATGGCCGTAGCGCAGGATGAAGGCCGGCATGGAGAGGGCGAGGACCGCGACGGACAGCGCCGGCAGCCAGCCCCGCAGCCCGAAGCCCCGCGCGGCGAAGACCGCCGCCACCCCCTGCCCCGCCCAGGCGAGCGCGTAGAACAGCCCCACGGCATGGAAGCCGGCCGGCCCCTCGAACGGCTTCAGCGCCAGGGCCAGCGCCGGGATGCCGTCCATGAAGGCGAGGTTGGCGCCGCCCAGCGTCGGCACGGCCAGCAGCGGCCAGGACCAGGGCGCGGCCAGGAAGTGGCGCTGGGCGATGGCGTGCTGCGCCGCATCCCCCACCGGCCGCCAGTCGAGGCCCGCGCGGGGGAACAGGAACTCGGCCGGGAAGAGCCAGGCCGCCAGGGCGAGGCCCAGCAGCGCGGCGGGGCCGTAATGGGCCAGCTTCTCGGCGGTGGGCCTCTGTCGCATGGGGCGGTCCTGCCAGGGTGACGTGGCTGTCTCAAGGCGGGCGGGCGGGCGCTGACGCGGCCGCAATGATTTTTTGCGCCGCCATAATTCTGCCCCAACCCGGCCCGGAAACCGCCCACGGCCAAGACGAAGAGGAGAGCGTGGTGGAAGCGGGGTCGCGGGTCGGCCGCCCCTCGGGACTTCAGGCCACATCCGAGCAGCAGCGGATAAACTGCTGGAGAGACGCAAAAAATGCCTGGGCTCGACTCCCTCACCTCCCTGCGCCGCGACGCCGAGGTCAAGGAATCGCGTATCCCGCAGGCCATCGTGGCGCCGCCCGCCACGATGCAGGGCTTCAAGCGCGCCCTGGATGTGACAGGCGCGCTGACGCTTCTCCTCCTCTCGGCCCCCGTCTTCCTGCTGCTCGCCCTCCTCGTGCGCCTCGATGGCGGCCCGGCCTTCTACGCCCACAAGCGCGTCGGCCGCGGCGGCGTCGCCTTCGGCTGCCTCAAGTTCCGCTCCATGGTGGTGGACAGCCAGGCCCGGCTCGAGGCGCTGCTCGCCGCCGACCCCGCCGCCCGCGCCGAATGGGAGGAGACCCGCAAGCTCCGCCACGATCCGCGCATCACCCGCATCGGCCGCTTCCTGCGCGCCACCTCGCTCGACGAGCTGCCGCAGCTCATCAACGTGCTGCGCGGGGAGATGAGCCTGGTCGGGCCCCGCCCCGTCGTCGCGGCCGAGCTCGAGCGCTACTACGGCGCGGCGGCCGCCTGGTACATGTCGGTGCGCCCGGGCATCACCGGACTCTGGCAGATCTCCGGCCGCTCGGAGACGAGCTACGCCCAGCGCGTCGCGCTCGACGTCGCCTATGTCGCCCGCGCCTCGCTGCGGGAGGACATCCGCATCCTGCTCCGCACCCCGGTCGCCGTGCTGTCCCGCAAGGGCGCGCACTGACCGGGCAATCTCTCTGACCCGGTTTCCCGGGACCGGGCGATATCGCCCGGTCCCGAAACGGGCTAGGCCGCTGCCATGACCGACCCGACGGCGTCGCCGAGTCAGGCCGAGCGCACCGGCGCCCGGCGCCTCGTCTCCGGCGTGTTCTGGAACGCGCTCGGGCGCGGCCTGCCGCTGCTCCTCGCCCTCGCCCTCACCCCCGTCCTCGTCCACCTCATGGGCCTCGAGCGCTGGGGGCTGTTCACCCTCGCCCTCGCCATGGTCGGGGTCTTCGGCGTCTTCGACCTCGGCATCGGCCCGGCCCTGACCCGCGCGCTCTCCGAACGGATCGAGCATGGCGACCGGCGGGAGGCCTCGCGCCTCGTCGGCGCCGCGCTGGCCGCGCTCGGCGGCCTCGCCTGCCTCGTCGCGGCCGTGTTCTGGGCGATCCTGCCCTGGCTCGTCACGCGCGCGCTCAACGTGCCCGAGGCCCTCCAGGCGGAGGCGCTGGCCGCCTTCCGGGTGCTGGCCGTCGCCGCGCCGCTGATCGTCGTCAACGCGGCGCTCTGGGGCGTGCTCTCGGCCCATCAGCGCTTCGCGGCCGCGAACCTCGCGACCCTGCCCGTCGCCGTCATGTATTACGTCGGGCCGGTGCTGGTGCTGCTGGTCTGGCAGAGCCTCGTCGGCGTGATGCTCGCCCTCGTCGCCTGCCGCCTGGCGAACACCCTCTCCTATGCTTGGCTCGTCCGGCGGGACCTGCCGGGCTTCGGCGTCGGCAGGCTGCGGGACGTGCTGCCCCTGCTCAGGATCGGCGGCTGGATGACGGCGGGCTCGCTGCTCAACCAGGGGCTGATCTACGCCGACCGGTTCCTGATCGGCGCGGTGCTGACGCTCGCCGCCGTCGCCCATTACGCGACGCCGCTCGACCTCGTGCTGCGCATGTGGATCCTGCCCGTGGCGGTCGCCCAGGCGCTGCTGCCGGCCATGGCGGGCGCCTTCCGCAGCGATCCCACCGCCACCGCCAACCTGCTGCGCCGGGGCGGGCTCATCGTGCTGGCGCTGACCCTGCCCCCCTGCCTGCTGCTGGCGGCGGAGGGGGACCTTCTCCTCCGCCTCTGGCTCGGGCGCGACTTCGCCGCCGAAGGCGGGGCCGTGCTGCGCATCCTGGGCGCCGGGATCCTGTTCTCCTGCATGGCCTACGCGCCGAACGTGCTGCTGGAGGCGATCGGGCGGCCGGACGTCGCGGCGAAGTTCCTGCTCGCGCAGCTCGTCGTCTTCCTCCCGCTCTCGGCGCTGCTGCTCTGGCGCTTCGGGATCGAGGGCGCGGCCGTCGCCTGGGCCCTGCGCTGCGCCGCGGACTTCTCCGGAAAGCTCTACTTCGCCCAGCGCCTGTATCCCGCCGCCCGCATGGCGGCGCGGGGGCTGGTCGCGCCCGCCATCGCCGCCGGCGTCGGCCTCGCGTTCCTCCTGCAGTTCCAGCATCCGGGGGTCATGGCGGCGCTCGCCGCCGCGACGCTCGCCGCCGTGCTGGCCCTCGCCTGGCCGCTGCTCGACGGCGACGAACGCGCCCTGCTCCGCCGCCCTTGGCGTGCGCGCCAACTCCTCCGGGGACGCCCCGCATGATCCTCAACGGCCGCTTCCTCACCCAGGGGCTGACCGGCGTGCAGCGCTTCGCGACCGAGGTGACGCGCGCCCTCGACGCGGCCCGCGCGCCCGTCACGCTGCTGGCACCGCCGGGTGCCGCGGGCCTCGACCGCTTCCCCCACCTCGCGCCTCGCGTCGTCGGCCGCCGGTCGGGCCAGGCCTGGGAACAGTTCGACCTGCCCCGCGCCGCGCGCGGCCAGTTCCTGATCAACCTCGGCAACACCGGGCCCGTCCTGGCCGGACGCCGGCAGATCGTCGTCATCCACGACGCCGGCGTCTTCGACACGCCCGAGAGCTACGGCCGCGCCTTCCGCCTCTGGTACCGCACCCTGCACCGCCGCCTCGCCCGCCAGGGCGCGCGCATCGCCACCGTCTCGCGCTTCTCGGCCGGGCGGATCGGCGCGGCGCTCGGCCTCGACCCCGCCGCCATCCCCGTGCTGCCGGAAGGCGGCGAGCACATCCTGCGCGACGCGGCGGAGCCCGCGCTGCTGACCCAGCACGGCCTTGTCCCCGGGCGCTACGCCCTCGCCGTCGGGACGGGGGCAGCGCACAAGAACCTCGCCGCCCTCGATGCCGCCGTCGCCGTGCTGGAGGAAGCGGGGATGGTGCTGGCCGTCGCCGGCTCCAAGGACCCGCGCGTCTTCCGCGCCGAGGGCACGGCGCGCCCCGGGCTGCGCGGCCTCGGCCGCGTGACCGATGGCGGGCTGCGCGCCCTCTACGAGAACGCGGCGTGCCTTCTCTTCCCGTCGCGCTACGAGGGCTTCGGCCTGCCGCCGGTGGAGGCGATGTGGTGCGGCTGCCCGGTCATCGCCGCCCGCGCCGGCGCCGTGCCGGAGGTCTGCGGCGAGGCGGCGCTGTGGTTCGACCCCGATTCCGCCCCCGCCGCCCCGGACGGGATGGCCGCGGCGCTTCGGCGCCTGATCGCCGAGGATGGCCTGCGTGACCGCCTCGCCGCCGCCGGGCGCGCGCGCGCCGCGATGTGGTCCTGGGACCGGGCGGCGCAGAGGCTGCTGGAGGGCTGCGCATGAGGGTCGCGATCGTCCACGAATGGCTCGACAGCTACGCGGGCAGCGAGCGCGTGGTCGAGCAGATGCTGGCCGTCCATCCCGGGGCCGACCTCTTCGCCCTGGTGGATTTCCTCCCCGAGGGTGAGCGCCGCTTCCTGGGCGGCAAGGTGCCGCGGACGAGCTTCCTCCAGCGCATGCCCTTCGCGCGGCGGATGTTCCGCAACTACCTCCAGCTCATGCCCATGGCGGTCGAGCAGTTCGAGCTGAACGGATATGACCTCGTCCTCTCCTCCTCCCACGCGGTCGCCAAGGGCGCGATCACGGGGCCGGGACAGGTGCATGTGAGCTACGTCCATTCGCCCATGCGCTACGCCTGGGACCTGCAGGGCCAGTATCTGCGCCAGGCACGGATGGAGGGCGGCCTCAAGGGCGCCTACACGCGCTGGCTGCTGCACCGGCTGCGGCTGTGGGACCAGGCGAGCGCCGCGCGGCCCGACCACATCCTGGCGAATTCCCGCTTCATCGCCGCCCGCATCGCCAAGGCCTGGCGGCGCGAGGCGGAGGTGCTGCACCCGCCGGTGGACGTGGACGCCTTCCCGCTCGGCACCGGGGAACGTGCGCATTTCCTCGTGGCCGGGCGGATGGTGCCCTACAAGCGGATCGAGCTGGTCGCCGAGGCCTTCGGGCACCTGCCGGAACTCCGCCTCGTCATCGTCGGCGACGGCCCTTCCATGCCGCTGGTCCGCGCGGCGGCGGAAGGGGCCGCGAACATCGACATCCGCGGCCGCGTCCCGCAGGCGGAGCTGGTGGCGCTGCTGCAAGGCGCGCGCGCCTTCCTCTTCCCGGCCGAGGAGGATTTCGGCATCGGCATGGCCGAGGCCCAGGCCGCCGGCACCCCGCTGCTCGCCTATGGGCGCGGCGGGTCGGTGGACATCGTCGCCGAAGGCACCGGCCTGCTGTTCCAGGAGCAATCGGCGGAGGCGATCATGGAGGCCGTGCAGCGCTTCCTCGCCGCCGAGCGCGACTTTTCCGCCGCCGCCTGCCGCGCCAATGCCGAGCGCTTCTCCATCCCGCGCTTCCGCGACGGGCTGCGGGCCGCCGTCAGCCGGGCCATGCCGTCATGATGATCGCCCCCGTCTTCTCCCTCGTCGTCGCGACGCGCGGCCGCACCGCGGAGCTGACCGACCTCTTCGTCAGCCTCGCCGCCGGCCAGGGCGCCGCTTTCGAGCTGATCCTGGTGGACCAGAACGGCGACGGGCGGCTCGATCCCGTCGTGGCGGCGTCGCCCATCCCGGTCCGTCACCTGCGGACCGGCCGGGCCCACGCCAATGCGGCGCGGAACCTCGGGCTGCGGCACGCGCGGGGCGAGATCGTCGCCTTCCCCGACGATGACTGCATCCTGCCGGGCGGCACCCTCGCCCGCGTCGCCGCCGCCTTCGCCGACCCGGCGCTCGGCGTGCTGACCGGGCCGTCGGCGTCGCCGGAAGGCGGCCTCGGCTCCGGCCGCTGGCGCGGCGAGAGCGGCCCGATCTCGCTCGGCAATGTCTGGACCAGCGTGATCGAGTTCAACCTCTGGATCCGCCGCGACCTCGCCCTCGCGCTCGGCGGCTTCGACGAGGCGATGGGGCCGGGCGCGCGCTTCGGCTCGGCCGAGGGCAACGACCTGGTGTGCCGCGCCATGGCGGCCGGCCACGCCGCGCGCTACGACCTCGACCTCCGCGTCATCCATCCCGACAAGCGCCTCACCCCGGAAGCCGTCGAGCGCGCGCATCGCTACGGGCTGGGGCTCGGCTTCGCGCTGCGGCGGCATCCCGTGCCGCTCTCGGCGCGGCTGACCTTCCTCGTCCGCCCCGCGGGCGGCGCCGTGCTCTCGCTGTTGCGGGGGCAGATGCTGGAGGCGCGCTACTACCTCGCGACGCTGCGCGGGCGCGCCGCCGGGATGCTCGCCGGTCCCGTTCCGCCGCCCGCGCCGCTGGAGCCGCTGTGATGCGCATCGCCATCGGCATCGCGACGCGCGGCCGGCCCGACACGCTGGGCGAGGTGCTGCTGGAGCTCGACCGGCAGACCCGCGCGCCCGACCGCATCCTGGTCTGCGGCGCCGGCCCCGAGGACGTGGGCGACCTGCCCGCGCGCTTCCCGGGCGTCACCTTCCTGACCGCGCCCGCCGGGCTGCCGCGCCAGCGCAACGCCATCCTCGATGCCTGCGGCGATGGCGACCTGCTGCTGTTCCTCGACGACGACTTCCTCGCCGCACCCGAATGGCTCGCCGTGCTGGAGGGCGTGATGGCGGCGCATCCGGACTGCGCGGTCGCGACCGGCACCGTCATCGCCGACGGCGCCAAGGGGCCGGGCATCACGGTGGCGGAAGGCCGCGCGATCCTCGCCGCCGACGCGCCGCCCGCCGATCCGCTCGGAGTCGAGCCCGCCTTCAACGGCTATGGCTGCAACATGGCGGTGCGCCTCGCTCCGATGCGCGCGCACGGGCTGCGCTTCGACGAGGCGTTGCCGCTCTACGCCTGGTACGAGGACATCGACCTCACGCGCCGGCTGCTGCCCCACGGCACGATCCTGCGCCTGCACGGCGCGCGGGGCGTGCATCTCGGCGTGAAGAAGGGGCGCGTGCCGGGGCTGCGGCTGGGCTACAGCCAGGTGGTCAATCCGATCTACCTGGCGCGGAAGGGCAGCTTTCCCTGGAACCACGCCATCCCCTCCGCGGCGCGGCACTGCCTCATCAACCTGTTGAGATCGGCGCGGCCGGAGCCGGAGGTGGACCGCTGGGGCCGGTTCCGCGGCAACATGATCGGCCTCCGGGACCTCGCCCGCGGCCGGGCGCATCCCGGCCGCGTGCTGGAGCTGTAGCGGCTACTGCCCCGGATCGATCCAGCCGATGTGCCCGTCGGCGCGGCGATAGACCACGTTGAGCGAGCCGCTCGCCGAATTGCGGAACAGCATCACCGGCGCGCCCGAGAGGTCGAGGCGCATCGTCGCCTCTCCCACCGAGAGGCGCAGCACCTCGGCCGGCGTCTCGGCGACGACGGCCGGGTGATCGGCCCCGTTGATCGCGGGCGCCTCGCCCTCCTCCTCCGTCTCGCGCACGGTGTATTGCCGCGCCGTCTCGACGGCGGTCGCCTCGCGGTCCTGCGCGGCGCTGCGCGCGTGCTCGTTCACCCGGCGGCGGTAGCGGCGGAGGCGCTTGGCGACGTGCTCCGCCGCCTCGTCGAAGGCGCGATGCGCGTCGGGCCCGTGCCCCTCGCCCCGCATCAGCAGCCCGCGCCCGGCATGGAGGTTGATGTCGCAGGCGAAGTGCCCGCCATTCGTGCCCTTGGCTTCCTTGCGGAAGGTGACCCGCGCTTCCAGCGCGTGGTCGAAATACTTCGCGGTGATGTGGCCGAGCCCCTCCTCGACATGGACGCGCAGCGCGTCGCTCGTCGCCACCTGCTTACCCGCGACCGTGATGTGCATGTGAGATTCTTCCCCATTCCATCGTTGGGGGCCGGCGTTGGGCCGGCAGGGAGCATCCCTTCAGGCCGCGCCGGCCCTTCGGAGAGCGCTCGCCCCGGCCGCGTGGTCGGGGCGTGAACGCCCTCCCGGAGGCACCGCAAGGCGGCGCCGGCCGTCAGGCCGTCTCCGCCTTGACGCGCTTGCGCAGCACCGAGGAGGGGATGCGAAGCGCGTCCCGGTATTTGGCCACCGTTCGGCGGGCGATGTCCACGCCTTCTTCGCGCAGCCGGGCCACGATCGCGTCGTCCGACAGGATGTCGTCAACCGTTTCGGCCGCGATCATGGCCTTGATGCGGTGCCGCACGGCCTCGGCGCTCACGCTCTCGCCGCCCGCGGTGCCGCTGATCGCCGTGGTGAAGAAGTACTTCAGCTCGAAGGTGCCGCGCGGCGTGGCGATGTACTTGTTGGCGGTGACGCGGCTGACCGTGCTCTCGTGCATTTCCACGGCCTCGGCCACGTCGCGCAGGATCAGCGGCTTGAGCCATGCCACGCCGTGCCGGAAGAAGCCGTCCTGGCGGCGGACGATCTCGCCCGCGACCTTGAGGATGGTGTTGGCGCGCTGCTCCAGGCTCTTCACGAGCCAGGACGCGCTCTGCAACTGCTCGGTCAGGTAGGCGCGCTGCTCGCGGTCCTTGAGCGAGACCTGCGCCTGCGCGGCGAAGCCCCGGTTCACCAGCACGCGCGGCAGCGTGTCCGGGTTCAGCTCCAGCACCCAGCCGCCATCGGGGGCCGCGCGCATCAGCACGTCGGGCAGGATGGCCTGGAGCGGCGCGTCATCCGCGCCCGCCCCCGGCTTCGGGTCGAGGCGGCGGAGCTCGGCCACCATCTCGGCCAGGTCCTCGCCATCCACGCCGCAGGCGGCCATGAGCCCGCGCATGTCGCGCGCCGCCAGCAGCGGCAGGTGGTCGAGGAGGCGCAGCATGAAGGGATCGCACCGCCCCTGCTCCTCGAGCTGGACGCGCAGGCATTCCCGCAGGTCGCGGGCGAACATGCCCACCGGCTCGAAGCGTTGCAGCGCGCGGCGGACGCGGGCGACGCGGGCCGTCTCGCAGCCGAGCCTCTCCCCCAGCACCTCGTCCGCGACCGAGAGCCGCCCCGAGGGTTCGAGCAGTGCGATCATCGCCGCGCCCACCAGGCGGTCGGTCGGATCCTCGAGGTTGAGGCGCAGCTGCTCGGCCAGGCGCTCGCGCAGGCTCGGGCCGCGGCCGGCCATCTCCTCGATGCCGGACAGCTCGTCGGCGAAGTCGGTTCGGCCGCCCGCGCCCACGCTCGGCCGGAACCCCTCGCCGTCCTCGACGGTGTTCGAGTAGTCGGCGTCGAGCGGCGCGTCGCCGAGCGGGGTGTCGGTCGTGACGGCGGCCGCCGCGTCGGCGGGCGGCGCCTCCTGCGGCACGGCCACGGCGCGCTCGTCGCGCTCGAGCAGGGGGTTGCGCTCCAGCTCCTCCTCGACGAAGGCCGCGACCTCCTGGTTGGAGGATTGCAGCAGTTTGATCGCCTGCCGCAGCTGCGGCGTCATGACCAGAGACTGCGACTGCCTCAGGTCGAGCCGCGGTCCGATGGCCATGCGTCAGCCTGCCCCGGCGCGGCGGATCACAGGCTGAAGCGTTCGCCGAGATAGACGCGGCGCACGCCCTCATCGGCCACGATCTCGTGCGGCCGGCCCTCCATCAGCACGCGCCCGTCATGCAGGATGTAGGCGCGGTCGATGATCTCGAGCGTCTCGCGCACGTTGTGGTCGGTGATCAGCACCCCGATGCCGCGGTCCTTGAGGTGGCGCACGAGGTCGCGGATCTCGCCGACCGCGATCGGGTCGATGCCGGCCAGCGGCTCGTCGAGCAGGACATAGGCCGGGTGGGTCGCCAGCGCCCGCGCGATCTCGCAGCGCCGGCGCTCGCCGCCCGACAGGGCCAGGGCCGGGGCGCGGCGGAGATGGGCGATGCCGAACTCCGCGAGCAGCGCGTCGAGCATCTGCTCCCGCCGGTCCCGCTTCGGTTCCACCACCTCGAGCGCGGCGCGGATGTTGTCCTCGACCGAGAGGCCCCGGAAGATCGAGGCCTCCTGCGGCAGGTAGCCGAGGCCGAGCCGCGCGCGGCGATACATGGGCAGGCGCGTCACCTCGACACCGTCCATCGTCACGGTGCCCTCGTCCGGCTGGACGAGGCCCGTGATCATGTAGAAGGTCGTGGTCTTGCCCGCGCCGTTCGGCCCGAGCAGCCCGACCGCCTCGCCCCGCTTCACCGAGAGCGACACGTTCCGCACGACCGGACGCTTGCGGTAGCGCTTGCCGAGGCCGGTGGCGACGAGGCCCCCCTGCCCTTCGACCGGTGTCAGCGTCATCGCGGCGTCCCCTGGCCGCGCTGCGGCTGCTGTGCGGGCTGTTGCTGTCCCGGCTGCTGCTGCCCGGGCATGATCAGCCCGCGCACGCGCTCATTGGGACCGGAGACGAGGCGCGAGACGCCGGTGTTCAGGTCCACCACGGCTTCGCGCCCGTTCACCTGGTTGTCGCCCCGCGTGATCCGGACGTTGTCGAGCAGCCGCGCCCGGCCGGTCTCCGCCGAATAGACGCCCCGGTCGGCGCGGACCACCTCGGTCTCGGTGCGGATCTCGACATTGCCGAACAGCTCGATGCGGTCGAGGCGGCCCTGGCCCGGCGGCGGCGTCGCGGCGCCCTGGGTGCCCGGGCGCGGCTGGACGGAGGCGGCGCGCACCGCGCCGGGCGCGGGCGCCTCGTCCGGGCGCATGTAGGCGACGAGGGTGTCCGCCGTGATCCGGCGCCCATCCTGCGTGACGACGAGGGCGTTGCCCCGGGCGACGGCCATGCGCCGCTGGCTCCAGTACTCCAGGCTGTCGCGCGCGGTGATGCGCTGCTGCGGCGTCGTCAGCGAGAGGTCGCGCCCCGTCAGCACCAGCACCGCCTGGTCCATGTCGTACACGGCGCGGTCGCCGGTCGCGGTGTCGGTCTGGGTCGCGATGCGGACCGCGCCCTCGGCCTCCAGGCGCCAGATCTCGTTCCCGCCGGACAGCGGCGTCTCGCCCGGCTGGGCCGGGGCGGCCTGGCGCGCCCCGCCCGCAGGCGTCCCAGGGGGCGCCCCTTGCGGCCGGTAGCGCGCGAGCAGGCGCTGCCCGTCCACCGTCACCGCGTCGCGGACGGCGCGCGCATTGCCGCGGGCGACGACCACCTGCTCCTGCTGGCGCCACTCGATGCCGTCCTGCGCCGTGATGTCCACCGGGCCGCCGCCCGAGAGGTCGATGCCCTGGGCGAGCGCCGGCGAGGGCGCCAGCAGCAGGAGGGCGGCGAGGACGCGCTTCATTGCTGGCGCCCCTCGAGCACGGCGTGGGCCTGGCCGGTGAACACCATGACGGCGCCGCGCTCGCGCATCTCGAAGCCCTGGGACCGGATGGTGCCGAACGGCCCCTGCGCCTCGGTCGGGCGGTCGCCGCTGGCCTCCCCGGCATCGAGCAGGACGTTGGCGCGCTCGGTCCGGAAGAGCGTGCCGCCATCGTGGTAGACCCGGACATCGCCCATGAGGTCGAGCACGGCGCGCGGCCGGTCGTAGCGCCCGGCCTGGGCCTGGATCAGGACCCAGGCGCCGTCGCGCAGGAGGATGTCGGCGCGGGGATGGTCGAGCAGCAGGACCTCCTCCTGGCCGGGCTGCCGCGCCAGCCGGGCGGTGACCGTGTAGGGGCGCTCGAGCTCGTCCACCCCCTGGAACCGGGGCTCCACCACCTGGAGCGATTCGGGCGTGACCGCGGGTCCGCGCCGGAAGGAGAGCCGCCCGTCCCGCCCCTCGATCTCGGGCCAGAACATCAGCAGCGCGAGCAGCGCCGCCGACAGCAGCGGCAGGCCGAGCTTGGCGAGCCGCACCAGCCGCTCGCGCCGCGCCAGCGAGCCGGGGCTCGGCAGGCGCCGCTCCCGCGAGGGGGCGAGCATCTCGCGCCGGCCGGCGGGCAGGATGTCGATGGGGTCGCCGTCCCGGCGATAGATTTCCGGAAACCTCGCCGGCAAATG